>NZ_BAAGYZ010000047.1:0-59741 GCF_054778995.1 Streptomonospora sediminis | reverse complement strand
GGATCGGCGGCCGCACTCCCGCCAGCCGCGTTACCAACCTCCCGGGACATCACACCTAGGGCCCTCCGGGCCCGAACGGCGGCGCGGGGCCGTTGCGGTGCGGGCCGGGGGTGGCCCATTGCGAACCGTCGGCGGAAGTGCCGGGATACGGCGGCGCGGGGTCGGCGGCGCCCCATCCGAGTTGGGCGGAGGGCTCCTGGCGCCACATGCCGGGCGCCTGCTGGGCGGTCCACTGGGGGAGCGCGCCCGGGGCCCCCGTTGTGTCCCGGCCGCACTCGTCTTCGGGTGCGGTGCGGCGCACCTGCATGCGCCTGGCCAGCCACACCACCGCCGCGCAGTAGAGCGCGACCTCGGCGGTGGTGCTGAGCACGCCCTGCCAGGAACCGCCGCCCGTGGCGGCCTGTTCGAGAGTGCCTTCGTAGGCGCTGATGGAGAACGCGCCGATGTTGTGTACGACGTGCAGGCCGAGCGCGGCCTCAAGCCCGCCGGTGTACCAGGTCAGCCAGGCCATGGCGATGCCGAACACCGCAACGTCCAGCAGTCCCCAGCCGAAGTAGTCGTGCAGCAGGGTGAACACGGTACCGCTGACCACGATCCCCAGGATGGGAGTGCGCAGGAACCGCGAGACGCGGCCGGCGCCGCGGGGTTCGCCGGGCCCGGCGCCCAGCGAGCCCACCGCCTGCATCAGGAAGCCGCGCAGCGCGATTTCCTCGGCGGAGGCTTGGAACGGCACCAGCAGCACGATCAGCGTGATGGCGAGCACGAAGTCGGGGCCGCCGCCGAACCCGGCGACGAAGGGGGTGTCGGGCGAGGTCAGGCGCAGCAGCCCGAACAGTGTAGCCATGGAGACGCCCAGGGCCGGCACTGCCAGTGCCGCGCAGCACAGCAGCCAGCGCACCCGCAAGCGCCCGGTTACCGAGAACACGGTGCCCACCGGCCTGCGCTGGATGAGCCAGGCGGCGGCGAGCACGATCGGCGCCATCGTGGCGACGACGATGAGCTGCATGGCCAGGTTGGGCATCGGCGCGTTGAAGAAGTCGTCGCCGGTGCCCTCGATGCCGTTGACCACCGCGATCACGATGGCGGCCATACCCATGACCAATTGCACGAACAGGATGGTCAGGACCGCGGCGATCACGGCGAGCGGCGGGATCCACCACCGGTAGCGCCAAGTGCGGGCCAGGCGGTGGTAGGGAGCCCCGGCGGGCGGCCGGGCGGTACCGGTGGCAGTGCGGCGCGGCTGGGCGGGCGGCGGCCACGCCCAGGCGGGGTTGTGCTGCGCCTGGTCGGGGCTCGCCGCCGGCGGCCACGCCCAGACCTGCTCATGCTGGTGCGCGGACCGGTCCGGGCCGACAGGCCCTTGCGGTTCGGACGACCAGGACGAACCAGGTGGCGGCGAGTTTCTCATCGTTTGCCGAGATTACTATCCGAGGTTGTATTGGCCGCGTTAAGAGCGCACCGGAACTTGGCGTTGAGGCCGCACTGACCTGGGACAATCCCGATCTGCGGGCTTTGGTGCGCCGGATGGCGCCCGGCCGCAGTGCCCGGAAGAGCCCCGCGGGCACGCGGCGTACTCTGGCGCAGTGTCCCCACTGCGGGAGATCCACAAACAGCTGAGGCGTTACCGTCCGGTAAGCCAGCTCCGCCTCGCGTGATTTTCGCCACATAAGCTGAGCGCGGCGGCCGCGTGTACCGGCGCATGCGGCGCTGTCCGCTCCCGAGCCGCCCCGCGCGGCGCACTCGCGCAGCGCTGCGAGCTGCGATCCGCTGATCAAGCACGGCGCGCGACCACTGATCCGGACCTTCTTGCATACCATGGGGGCATGTCCTCCACACCCACCACCGAGCAGGTGAACGCGGCCCTGGCGACCGTCCAGGACCCCGAGATCCACCGCCCCATCACCGATCTCGACATGGTCAAAAGTGTCGAGATCGCTGACGGCGGTGTCGTGCACGTCGGCATCTTCCTCACGGTGGCCGGTTGTCCGATGAAGGGGCGCATCGAGAGCGACGTCACCAACGCCGTCACCAAGGTCGACGGCGTCACCCGGGTCACCGTCGAACTCGACGTGATGAGCGACGAACAACGCAAGGCGCTGCAGACCAAACTGCGCGGCGGGCAGGCCGAGAAGGAGATCCCCTTCGCCAAGCCGAACTCGCTGACCAAGGTCTATGCGGTGGCCTCCGGCAAGGGCGGTGTCGGCAAGTCGTCGGTCACCGTGAACCTCGCCGCGGCAATGGCCGACCTCGGCCACAAGGTCGGCGTGGTCGACGCCGACATCTACGGCCACTCGGTGCCGCGGATGCTCGGGGTTTCGGGCCACCCCACCAAGGTCGAGGACATGATCCTGCCGCCGACGGCCCACGGCATCAAGGTCATCTCCGTCGGTATGTTCACCCAGGGCAACCAGCCCGTGGTGTGGCGCGGGCCCATGCTGCACCGCGCGCTGCAGCAGTTCCTCTCCGACGTCTACTGGGGCGACCTCGACATCCTGCTGATGGACCTTCCGCCCGGCACCGGCGACATCGCCATCTCGGTCGCCCAGTTGCTGCCGGGCGCCGAGATACTGGTGGTCACCACACCGCAGCAGGCCGCGGCCGAGGTCGCCGAGCGGGCCGGGGCGATCTCCGCCCAGACCCACCAGCGCGTGGCCGGTGTCATCGAGAACATGTCCTACTTCGTCGCCCCGGGCTCCGAGGAGCGCACGCACCTCTTCGGCGAGGGCGGCGGCCAGGTCGTCGCCGACGGCCTGACCCAGGCGCTGGGCACCCAGGTGCCGCTGCTGGGCCAGGTGCCGCTCGACATGCGCCTGCGCGAGGGCGGCGACGAAGGCCAGCCGCTGGTGCTCAGCGAACCCACCGCCGAGGTCTCGGAGATCCTGACCGGTATCGCCGGCGATCTCGTCGGCAAGCCGCGGGGCCTGTCGGGCATGCAGCTCGGCATCTCCCCGGCCGGGCGCTGACCCCCCGGGGGCCGGCTCCGCAGCCCCGCCCCGACCGCAAGTCCCAAGGGCCCCGTCACCGGCGGGGCCCTTTGCAGCGGTCTTGCCGCGGTCCTGCAGCGTCGTTCCGCGCGTTGCAGCGTCCGCATCCGCATCCGCACCGCCGGCCGCATACCGGGAGGACCGCCATGTCCGCGCCGCAGGAGTCCCCGGGGTTCCACGGGACCCAAGACCACGAGGCCCCCGACACCGCGCGTTTCCGGCAGTGGCTGGAGATCGCCGCCGCCGAAGCGCGGGCGGGGCTCGGCGAAGGCGGGGTGCCCATCGGCGCCGCGCTGATCGGCCGCAGCGGCGAGGTGCTGGGGCGGGGCCGCAACCGCCGGGTGCAGGACGACGACCCGTCGGTGCACGCCGAGACCGCGGCGTTCAGGGCCGCGGGCCGCCAGCGGGGCTACGCCGGCACGACGATGGTGACCACCCTGTCGCCCTGCTGGTACTGCAGTGGCCTGGTACGCCAGTTCCGGATTCCGCGGCTGGTCATCGGCGAATCCCGCACGTTCACCGGCGGACACGGCTGGCTGGCCGAGCACGGCGTGGAGGTCGTCGTGCTCGACGATCCGGGCTGCGCGGCGATGATGGCCGAATTCATCGCGGCCCGCCCCGATGTGTGGAACGAGGACATCGGCGAAGACACCGCCGACTAGGTCAGCGCGCTCGAAGCAACCGGCGCGCCGGACCGCGCCCGCGGTGGCGCCGGGCCCGGCCGGCGACCCACCAAACACGCCCTAGGACACCTAGGGCTCGCCCAAGGTGATCTGGGACGTGCGGCGCTCGTTGTCGCGTTCGAAGACGATCTCGACCCGGTCGCCGGGCGCGAGCTCGCCGAGCTTGTCCTCCAGGTCCTGGGCACCGGCGACATCCTCGCCGTCGAGTCCGATGATCACGTCGCCCGGCCGCAGACCGGCCTGGTCAGCGGGCCCGCCCGGATCGACGGCTGCTCCGTCGGCGGCGCCGATGCGGGCGCCCTGGTCGTATTGGGGGTCGAGGTCGGCGCCGATGGCCGCCCCGCCGCCGCCCGAGCCGCCGTTGCCGTTGTCGCCGATGATCTCGTCGACGACCTCTTCGACCTCAGAGGAAGGGATGGCAAAGCCCAATCCGATGCTGCCGCTCTGGCCGCCGGACTCGGCTCCCCCGCCCATGGTGGCGATCGCGGTGTTCACGCCGATCACGCGGCCCTGCGCGTCGACCAGCGGACCGCCGGAGTTGCCCGGGTTGATGGCGGCGTCGGTCTGCAGCGCGTCGAGCAGTTCCTCGCTTTCGGCGGAGTCGCCCACGTGCACCGACCGGTCGACGGCGCTGACGATGCCGGTGGTGACGGTTCCGGCCAGGCCCAGTGGCGCGCCGATGGCGATGACCTGGTCTCCGACGGTGACCTTGTCGGAGTCGCCGAACTCCAGCGGTTGCACCTGGATGGGGTCTTCCAGCTTCAGCACGGCCACGTCGGAGGCGGACTCGCCGCCGACTATGCTCGCGCCGCTGGTCGCGCCGTTGCTGTAGGCGACCTCGATATCGCCGTCCTCCAGCGCGGTGGCGACGTGGTTGTTGGTGACCACGTGGTCGTTCTCGATCACGAAGCCCGAGCCGTTCCCGCCCAGTTGGGGGTCGGAGTGCTGGATGGAGACCACGCTGGGGCTGACCCGCTGGGCCACGCCGGCGACGGTGCCGGGAGCGCGGCTGGGGGCGCCGGAGGGCAGTTCGGTGTTGAGCTTCGGCGAGGGTGTCGCCTCGGGTGCGGCGGTCTGCTGGGTAAGCGTACCGCCGACGGCACCGCCGATACCGGCCGAGCCCAGCGCCACGACACAGACGATGGCGAGCACCGCCCACAGAGGCATGCCGCGGCGCCGCTCGGCCGGTTCGGGCGGGCCGGGTGCGGATGGCCCGGGCGGCGCTCCGGGCGGTCCCGGTGGGAACCCGGGTGCGCCGTAGGACGGCGGGCCGGCGGGGGCCTGCGGGCCGCCTGCGGAGTGCATGCCCGCTCCTGCGCCGCCGCCGTGCGGCGGGGGCTGGGGCGGTTGGCGGCCGTGCACACCGGTGGTGTTGGGGGCGGGGCCGCCCGCCCCGTAGTGCCACTGGCCGGTTCCGGCCACCGGAGCCTGCGGCGGCGGAGCGGCCCAGGACCCGGTTTGGGCGGACCGCCCCATGTCCGGGTAAGGGTTGGGTGGCGGCTGGGGCGCGCCCTCGGGCGCGTAGCCGTCGCGGCGTTCGGCGGAGGGCGCCTGCTCAGCGGGGCGGGACGGGTCGGCGGGATTCTGCGCAGACCCCGGCTGCCCCTCCGCCTGGAAGTGCGGGGGCGACCACGTCTGGTCGGGCCCGCTTTCGGGGATACGGGGTCCGGTGTCGTCGGTCATCCAATTCTCCGTCTGTCGCCGCCGCCCCGGTAAGGAGCAGTCCGCATATACCGGCCTTAGGCCACCTGTCAGGCAGCGTCATCGGCAGACCCTATGTCCCCCGACGGGCGTTTAACAGCGTGAGTCCACCCATATGCGGACCTGTCCCGACCCTAGTGTGCTTGGAGGTTTCGGTCACCACGGATGGAGATTGCCGAAGCCCCGAAACACCCGAGCCCAGAACTCGGGGAACTCGGTGGCGGGAAACCCGCGGGCGGCCGCATCGAGCAGGCGGGGAGGCGCCTGTCCCATGGCCGTGTAGACGAATCCCGCGGAGTCCCACACCCGCCGCTGCCCGGTGCCGGAAATACCGCTGCCGCTGCCGTTCCCCCTTACGACCTTCGCGGCCCCCTCGCCGGTTCCCGCTCCGGCGAGCCGGCCGCGTTGCGCGAACACCGAGACGATGTTGAGGCCGTCGGAGTAGGCCAGGTGGACGACGCGGCCCCCCGGTCCGTCCTTGGACCAGGCGCGGATGAGCTCCAGGTTCCAGGCCGCATGGTGGGGGATGTGCCAGCCGTCGGCGCGCAGCGATTCCAGCTCCGCGGGGGAAAGCTCATCGGCCCAGGGGCGGGCCCGGTGCTCGGGCAGCGGACCGGGGTCGCGGCCCACCTGCACCTCCACGAAACCGGAGGCGTGCACGATCCGGCCCGCGGAGTCGCGGATCTCCTTGCGCAGCGGCAGGCCGGTGCGCTTGTCGACCCAGAACCGGCCGGCGGTGGTGCCGTCGGCGCGCAGGACCTCCAGCACGGCGGTCGTGCGCCCGCAGACCCGGTCGGCGCCGATGCGGGTCACGCGGTAGTTGGCCGCAAGCTCCTCGACCATCAGCTCGTCGACCTTCATCAGCAGCGGTGTCTGGCCGACCGCCATGCCTTCGGCCCGATTGCCGCCATCGGCATAGCGGTAGCCGGTGGCCTCGCCGGCCCGGTGCACCACGTCGACCAGTCGCGTGCCGTCGTCGGCACCGCTGGTGGTCAGCCGCTGCACGCCCGCGAAGGACACCTGGTGGACGGCCGCCGATGCGCGGCGCAGCAGCTCCATGCCGTCGTCGGGGCCCGGAGCCGGAACCTCGTCGGCGGTGGCCGGCACCGAGGACGGCAGCAGCAGCACAACGACCAGCGACATGGTCAGCAGTACCAGCGCCCCGCCGCTTCCGGTTACGCGGCGCGGATCGGCCGCAGGCGGTAAGAGGGAGGGGCCGGAACCCGCGGGGCTCACCGCGGCGCGGACGCCGGCGCGGAAGCCTCCGTGACGGTGCTGACCTCCGTGAACCGGCCGTCGGGTTCGGGCACGGTGACCTGGCGAGAGGTGACGGCGTGTTCGACGGCGTAATCGTCGACCGGCGGGATGACCACCGGGGGCTCGTCGGAATCGCCGCCGGCCACGAACGCGGTCCCCAACGCGACCGCCACGACCGAGGCGCCCGCCACCGCGAAGCGCGTGCGTTCCCAGCGCGGACGCAGCACCGACAGCGGCCGCGCCGCGCGGGTGCGGGCCCCCAGCCCCATCCGGCCGCCACGGGCCCGGCGGGGGCGCGCGGGGGCGGGAGCAGGCTCGGGGTCGGCGACCGCGAGGGCGGTGTCGGTACCGGCGCCGGGGTCGGTGAACGGGCCGCCGCCGAATACGCGGGGAAGACCGCCGCCGATGGGCCGGCTGGAACCCAGCGGCGGCATGGAGCCGAACCCGCCGCTGCGGGCGGAGCCGCCATCGGGCGGCCCCTGCGAGGGAGGTTCGGCGGGCGGGCCGCTCAGTGACGAAAGGCGGCCCAGGAAGTCGGTCGAGGGTTCGGGAGCGTCCAGGCCGTGCAGGCGCCGTTTGAGGCCCCGCATCATCTCGGCCTCGAAGCGGCAGTTTTCGCATGCGGCCAGGTGCCGCAGTGCGCGGTCGCGTTCGGCGGGGCCCAGTTCGCCGTCTACCAGGGCCGACAGGCGCTCACCCAAGTGGTCCATGCTCACTCCACCTCCCCGATGCCCGTGTTGGCGCCGCCCCCGGCGGCGAGGTCGGCGCCCTGCTGGGCGGCCAGGCGCCGCCGGTGTTCGAGTGCCTTGCGCAACTGGGCGCGTCCCCGGTGGATGCGGCTGCGCACGGTGCCGAGCTTGACGCCCAGCGTTGCCGCGATCTCCTCGTAGGACAGGCCTTCGATGTCGCACAGCACGACCGGGGCACGGAACTCCGCCGGCAGGTCGTCGAGTGCGGCCTGGACGTCGGCGTCGAAGTGGCGGTCGTCGAACGACTGCGCCGGCGAGGGTTCGCGGCCCTGGAGGCGGTCGTCGGCGTTGTCGGAGAACCCCTCGAACCTGATGCGCGCCTTGCGCCGCGCGGTGTCGAGGAAGAGGTTCGTGGTGATTCGGTGCAGCCAGCCCTCGAATGTGCCCGGAGTGTAGCTGGACAGTGACCGGAACACCCGGATGAAGACCTCCTGGGTAAGGTCTTCGGCGTCGTGCTTGTTGCCGGTCAAGCGGTAGGCCAGCCGGTACACGCGGGCCGAGTGGTTGCGCACGACCTCGTCCCAGCTCGGCGGCTCCCACTGCTCGAAGTCCACGGCAGCGTCGGAGTCTGCCACCGCCACTCCCTTCGGATCGTGTGCACGCCCGCGGGAGGCCCCGCGCAGCTCTGCCAACCGCCGTCGGACACCTGGCAGGGGGCCAGGTGCGAAGGTCGGCCGAAAAGTCCCTACCCAGTTTGCAACGCCGCGAAGGGGCGATTAAGTTCCCGGAGCCGCGAACACGCCCCCGACGCCCTCAGCAGGCTAGTCTGTGCCCTGGAACCCGGTCCACGGGTAAGCGCCCGGGCACGCAGGGTCATCACAGGTATGCCGGGTATGTTCGCGCCACCCGCGCTCCGGCGCACGCAGCGTCCCGCCTTCCGGCCGGACCAGGCTCCCCTGCGGGGCCCGCCCGGCGGAGGCAGCCATGTCACTCACACGCGGGGAGGCCGTCATCGCCAGCCGAGACGACACACTGGCCCACACACTGGCCCATATCGAGCAGTACGCGGTCGAGGACGACACGCTCACCTCGGCGCGCGAGACCGGGCAGCGGGCCGAATCCTCGCCCATCAGCGCCGCCGGCGGGGCGGCACTGCGTTTCCTGGCCGCCTCGATCGGCGCCCGCGCGGTGGTCGAGGTCGGCACGGGCTGCGGCAGCTCGGGCATCTGGCTGCTGCGCGGCATGCGCGCCGAATCCGTCCTGACCAGCGTCGACATCGAACCCGAGTACCAGGAGCTGGCGCGTACCGCCTACCGCAATGCGGGCTTTGCGGCCAACCGGGTACGGCTGATCCACGGGCGCGGCCTGCACGTGCTGCCGCGGCTGACCGACGCCGCCTACGACATGGTCTTCGTTGACGCCGAGGCCGCCGCCTACCCCGCCTACCTCACCGAGGCCCGCCGGCTGCTGCGTATGGGCGGGATCGTGGTGTTCAACAACGCGCTGGAGGCCGCCACCAGCTCCGACGGGCCGCTGAGCGTGCCCGACCCGGCCACCGCGGCGGTGCGCGAGACCGCGCGGCTGGTGCGCGACGACGAAACGCTCATCCCGCTGCTGCTGCCGATAGGCGAGGGCCTGCTCGCGGCGATCCGCGAACAGGCCCCGCAATAGCACCGGCTGTGGAGCCAGGCTTATCCAGCCGCATTCAGCCGTTCCAGCCGCAGATCCGGCCGCGGAACGGGCGGCCGAGCCGGCGGTTGAGCCGTATAAACCGGAGGAGCCGGATCAGCGCGGCGGCGGCTAGCGGTCCGCCCCCACCCCCGCGGTCGGGTCGGCGCCGGCGAGCCAGTGCAGCAGCAGCCGGGTCGAGAACCCGGTGCCGCCCTTGCTCAGCAGGCCCTCGTCGCTGCTCGAGCGCCCCGGACCGGCGATGTCGAGGTGCGCCCACGGCAGGCCGGCGGTGAATTCGCGCAGGAACAGCGCAGCCTCGGCAGCCCCTGGACGCCCGTAATCGCCGTTGCCGACATTGGCGAGGTCGGCCACCCGGGAGTCCAATGCATCGCGGTAGTCCTCGGTCAGCGGCAGCTGCCACACCGGCTCACCGGAGTGTTCGGCGGCATCGGCCAGCGCCGCGGCCAAGGCGGGGTCGCTGCTGAACAGGGCACCCGTTCCGGTGCCCAGCGCAACCTTGGCCGCGCCGGTGAGGGTGGCGACGTCGACCAAGGCGTCCGGGGCGAGTTCGGCCGCGGCGTAACCGAACGCATCGGCCATGACCAGCCGGCCCTCGGCATCTGTGTTCAGTACCTCGACGGTCTGGCCGTCGTAGGCGGTGATGACGTCGCCGGGCCGCTGCGCCGAGCCGGAGAACGCGTTCTCGGCGATCGGGAGCAGTGCGGTGACGGCGACTCCGGCCCCGATACCGGCCAGTGCCGACATCACGCCCAGCACAACGGCCGAACCGCTCATGTCGGTCTTCATCAGCTTCATGTTGTCGTTGGGTTTCAGCGACAACCCGCCGGTGTCGAAGGTGATGCCCTTGCCGACGAGGACGATGTGGGCCGCGGGCCGCTCGGGCCGGTAGCTCAGCCGCACCAGCCGCGGCGGCCGGTGCGAACCCGCGCCCACGGCCAGGATCGCCCCGAAGCCGCCGCTCTTGAGCGCCTGCTCGTCCCAGACTTCGGACTGCAGGCCGGCGGCCGAGGCGACCTCTTCGGCCCGCGCGGCCAGCCACGCGGGGTCCTTCTCTTGTGAGGGTGTGTTGATCAGGTCGCGGGCGAGCGCCGTGGCCCGCGCCAGTGCCTCGCCGCGGCCGATCGCCGCGGTGGCCGCATCGGAGTCCGCGCCGACCAGTTCGAGGGTCTCCGGCCCGGCGGCGCCCTTGGCGGCCGAG
Organism: Streptomonospora sediminis; assembly: GCF_054778995.1. Lineage (NCBI taxonomy): Bacteria > Bacillati > Actinomycetota > Actinomycetes > Streptosporangiales > Nocardiopsidaceae > Streptomonospora > Streptomonospora sediminis. The sequence continues at coordinate 49,537 of NZ_BAAGYZ010000047.1, read as the reverse complement.
GCCAGGGTGAACCGGTAGGAGGCGAGCAGCGCCCCTTCGGCGAACGCTCTGAGCCCTGCGGCGCCGCCGTCGGCCACGGCCTCCAGCAGCGCGACGGTGGTCGCCGCCCGGGCACGGCCCTTGGCGGTACGGGACAGGGCCGCGCCCGCCCTGCGGAGGTCGGCGGGCGTGCCCCGGCCGACCCCGAGCAGCACAACGCGCACCAGGCCCGCGCCCAGATCAGCGGGGAACTGCGCGATTTCACCGGGGTCGCCGGTCAGTTCGTAGTGCCCGATCAGTGCGGCGATGGAGGCGGGGAGCCGCGCGTCGAGATCAGCGGGATCGAGGCCGGCGCCCGCGGTGGCCGGGATGGGCGCTTCGTCGCCGCGGATGACGGGGATCGCCACCAGGTCGGCGGCGGAGTCGGTAAGGGCGCCCGGAACCGGGCGGATCTCCGTAGCGATTGGCACGGATGCTCGCAATCGTGGGATGGGGTCTCGGTGGAACCGCGGGCGGCAGCCCTGATTCGCTCAGCGCGCCTTCGCGGAATGGATCGGGCGGGCTGCGGCTGCCGGCGCGGGCTGCCGGAGTCCGGTCCGGTCCGGTCCGATCAGCCGACGACGCCGTCCAGGGCCTCCTTTAGCTGCGCGGCCTCGTCCGGCGTGAGTTCGACGACGAGCCGTCCACCGCCCTCCAGCGGGACCCGCATGATGATGCCGCGGCCCTCCTTGGTGACCTCCATCGGACCATCACCGGTCCTCGGCTTCATCGCCGCCATGCCGTATCCCCTTTCATAGGAACCTCTCGCGGGTGAATGGGCCGTTCCGGCGGAGGTCCGCCCCTTTGTCGGGGCGGCAGGTCCGAGGATCGCGCCTCATCCGCGTGACTCAGGGAATGAATCACTGTTCTGCCATTATCTCGGTTTCGGGAGTCGATTGGGAACGATCGGACAGCGCCGGGGCCGTCGGCCCCGAGGAATCCGAACAGTAAGGTTATAGCCGCAGCGCACTTTCGCGGTCGCGGGGACCGCGCCAGCAGCCGATCAGACCGGGAGTTCCGCTTGTCCGAGTCAGACACCGCAGGCACCACCGACAGTCCGGACACCCCCGACAACGCAGGCGGCCGGGGCGACGGCGCGGCGGCCGCAGTCGGCTACGACCTCGCCGACGGCGTCGCGACGATCCGGCTGAACCGCCCCGAAGCGATGAACTCGCTGACCGTGCAGACCAAAAAGGCCCTGCTCGCCGCGATCGAACGCGCCAAAGGCGATACCCACGCCCGGGCGGTGCTGCTGACCGGAAGCGGAAAGGCGTTCTGCGCCGGCCAGGACCTGCGGGAGCACGCGGAGAACCTCAACGAGGGCCGCGGTCTCAACAGTACCGTCCGCGACCACTACAACCCGATCATCCTGGGCCTGGCGCGGATGCCCAAGCCTGTGGTGGCCGCGGTCAACGGCGCGGCGGCGGGGGCCGGGGCATCGCTGGCGTTCGCCTGCGACCTGCGTATCGCCGCCGAGCGCGCGTCCTTCCAGATGGCGTTCACCAAGGTCGGGCTCGGCTCGGATTCGGGCGCCTCGTGGACATTGCCGCGCCTGATCGGCCACGCCCGCGCAATGGAGATGCTGATGCTGGCCGAACCGGTCACCGCCGCGCGGGCCCTGGAAATCGGGCTGGTCAGCAAGGTGGTGCCGGACGGCGAACTGGAGTCCTCGGCTCGGGAACTGGCGGTGCGCCTGGCCAACGGACCCACGGTCGCCTACGCCGCCCTCAAGGCCGAGCTCACGTTCGGTTCGGGGCTCGACCTGGTCAACGCGTTGGAGATGGAAGCCAGCCTGCAGGACCAGTGCGTCGAGACCCGCGACCATCTCAACGCCACCCTTGCCTTTCTGGAGAAGGAGAAGCCCGACTTCGAGGGGCAGTAGTGCCCGGTCCGCGCCTTGCGTGGACACCGGCAGGCACCTTATGCCCGCCCGCCGACAATCGGCGCGCAGGCCGCCGGAACGGGGCTGCGGCCGGCTGCGCGGTGGGTGGCCCCGCTGCCGCGGCCGCACCGCGGCGGCCGGGCGGGCGGGTGCCCGGCGCGCGGATTCTCCGGTGCGGGGTCATCCGCCGACGATGACCGCGATGACGGCCACTACCCCGATCACGACCAGGATCGAAGCGCCGACCACGCCCGCGATGATGCCTCCGGCACCGCCCTTGCCCGAGCCGCCGGACTGCTTGGCGGGCGCGCCCGGCTGCGGCCCATAGGGCGCCTGCTGCTGGGGACCCGACGGCGGACCGCCACCGCCCGGACCGTAGGGCGCGGGCGGCTGCTGGGGCGGCCCGGAAGCGCCCTGCCCCTGCCCCTGCCCGTAGGGCGGCTGGGGGCCCGAGTGCGGCATGCCCGGACCGCCCGGGCCGGAGCCGTGGGGCGGTTGCGGGCCGGAGTGCGGCCCGGCGCCCGGGGGCCGTGCCGGACCCGGTGCATACGGCGGCTGCCCGCCCGTCGGCGGCGCCGAAGACCCCGGACCGTACGGCGGCTGCCCCCCGGTGGGTGCCGCAGGGGCGCCCGGACCGTAGGGCGGCTGCTGCGGGCCCGACGGCGGAAGCGGGGAATGCGCCGCCCCACTGGAGGCGTAGGGCTGCTGCGGACCGGAGTGCGGCCCGGCGCCCGGGGGCCGTGCCGGACCCGGTGCATACGGCGGCTGCCCGCCCGTCGGCGGCGCCGAAGAGCCCGGACCATACGGCACCTGCCCGCCGGTCGGCGGCATCGCGGCGGGATCGCCGTGGGCCGGGTAGGGCGTTTGCGGACCGGAGTGCGGCGCCGGGGAACCGGGCGGCGGAGACCAGCCGCCGGGGCCGGGCGGCGGGGTCTGCGGCCCGCTCGGTGCTGCAGGAGGCGCACCCGCACCCGCGGCGTGCGCCGGCCCGCTACCGGGCGGGAAGGAGCGGAAGATACCGTCGTCGCCGATCGCGCCGCCGCCCTGCGGCAGGCTGTCGCGCAGTTCCTCGGCGGTGCGCTCGCGCGCCTCGGGCGCCGCCGCGGCGACCGCTCCGGCCGCCAGCGTGTGGACCGGCAGCGAGTCCCCGTCGGGAGCCGCCGCGGGTTCTTCCGCGGCGCCTGCGGAGGCCGGCTCGGCCATGGCCACGCCGAGGACACCCATGAGGGTCTCGGCCGCGGTAGGCCGGTCAGCGGGGTTCTTGGCCAGGCAGCGCGCGGCGATCTCGCGCAGCCGGCCGTCCAGCGCACCCAGGTCGGCCGGCTCGTTGCAGACGTTGTGCAGCACCTGGCTCAGCGAGTCCTGGCCGAAGGGCGCCCACCCGTTGGCGGCGAAGACCATGGTGGCGCCCCACGAGAACAGGTCGACCGCGGGCCCCAGCGCCTCGCCCCCGATCTGCTCGGGGGCCATGTAGGCGGGGGTGCCGGCGATCTGGCTGGTAAGGATGGCGGTGCCCTCCAGCGCGCGGGCGATGCCGAAGTCGATCACCCGGGGGCCGTCGGGACCGATGAGCACGTTGCCCGGCTTGAAGTCGCGGTGCACGATGCCGGCCTGGTGGATGGCCGCGAGCGCGGTCAGCGTGCCCACGGCGAGCCGCTCCAGCCCGGCGCCCCGCATCGGTCCGCTCTGGCGGACCACCTGCTGCAGCGTGGGGCCTTCGATGTACTCGCTGACGACATAGGGCGGGTCGGCGTCGATGTCGGCGGCCAGCACCTGGGCGGTACAGAACCGCGCAACCCGCCGCGCGGTCTCGATCTCCTCGCCGAGCTGGCGGCGCAGTCCCGCGGCGTCGAGGCCGTCGGCGTGCAGGGTCTTGACCGCCACGGGCGCGCCGTCGGTGTCGTCGCGGCCGAGATAGACCACACCCTGGCCTCCCTGCCCCAGGCGCCCGCTCAGCGTGTATCCGCCGATGCGTCCGGGATCGTCGTCGGTCAGGGGTTCGGTACCGGTCATGTTCCCTCCAGGGGCCCTGTTCCGCGCGCCCCCGGCGCGCGGATCTCAGCGGCGCCCACCCTAACGGAGAGTCCCGTTAGAGGTCATCGGCACACCGTCGTGGGAGACCGCGCTCCATTGGGCTTCCAGAGTCCCGGCGGTGGTACCGGCGTCCAGGACCAGCTCGGACTCGTCCACACAGGTCTCGTCGGGGTCGTAGGTCTCGACGTAGTCGAAGGTGAGGCGCTGCCCGTCGCGTTTGGTCAGGGTGAGGCTGCCGCGGCAGTCCAGCGTGTACCACTCGGAGACGCCGCGTTCCTCGCCCTGCTCCAGCTTGACCTCGGCGCCCCAGTCGACGATGTGCCGGCCGTTCTCGTCGACCTGGCTCATCTCGCCGCGCCAGGTACCGGCGTAGGACTCGGGCACGGCCGTACCGCCGGCCGTGGCGGCGCCGTCGCGCTGCAGTACCCATACGGCCGCCGTTCCGGCGCCGACCCCGAGCACGGCGACCGCGGCGATCCCGGCGATGAGGCTCTTGCGGCGCTTGGCGCTGTGCCGGGTGGACCGCGGCGGCGGCCACAGCGACATCTGGCGCACGGGCGAGGCGTCCGGAGTGGCCCGGGAGGGGGAGCCCTGGGAGTCCGGGGAGCCCTCCGACGCGGAGGCGCCGGGAACGTCGCTCACCGCGGGCTCCTGGTCAGGGCCCGGATGGGGGCGTTGGCTGTGATCATGGCTTCGACCTCCAAGGCGAACAGGCACGGTGTCCGCTCGCGGCTTCAGCGACAGAGAATAAGCCACGCATCCGGCCACCGTCGCCGACAAAGGGTGATGAGTCACACACGGAGCTTGATTTGCCCTCAAAGACCCCAGATCCGAAAACCGGGATCTTTGGGACGTGAGGGCGCTCGGGGTTCCGCGGCCGCCGCCGCGGCGTGGGCGGAAACATACGCGCCCGGCCGGGGCCGCGCGCGGGAAGCGAGGGTCCGGCGGTGGTCCGTCTCCCGCCGTCAGCTGGAGCCTACAGCCGCCGGGCCGGTGTTCGGCGACCGCGGGCGGCCGGGGCGGGTGGTCACCGCTCCCACATCGGCGGCGAGGGCGGGCGACGCACCGACCGCACCGACCCTGCGGGAAATGCCCAGATTTCAAAGCTGAGACCGGCATGTCTGCATGACCATCAATGGAAACCCGACATATCGGGCGCACGGCCACCCTGCAATCCGACTTAACGGACACACGCGCGCCCGCCCGGCCGACCGCCGCCTTCGGTGCCGCTTTTCAGTGCAGGCCACCCGCCGCCCGGCTGCGGACAAGGCCGCGCAGCGGACCCGGGCCGCCCCTTCCGACCGCTCAGGACGGCCCGGCCGCTGCGGCCGGTTCCGCAGTGTCCGGGGCCCGGCGGAAGCAGGCGCTGAGGTGGTCGTCGACGACCCCGGCGGCCTGCATCGTCGCGTAGGCGGTCGTGGGGCCGACGAAGGTGAACCCGTGCCGCTTGAGCGCCTTGGCCAGCGCGGTGCTCTCCGGTGTCGAGGGCGGGACGTCGGTGACGCGCTCGGGCACGCGGTGGCGTTCGGGCGCGTGCTCCCACACGAGCGCGGCCAGCCCGCCGGGCACATCCAGCGCGGCGCGGGCGTTGCGGATCACGGCCTCGATCTTGGCGCGGCTGCGGATCAGGCGCGCGTCGCCCAGCAGCCGCTCGACGTCGCCGCCGGTGTAGCCCGCGACGACCGCGGGCGCGAATCCGGCGAAGACCTCGCGCAGCGCCGGACGCTTGCGCAGCACGGTCAGCCAGGACAGCCCGGCCTGGAAGCCCTCCAGGCACACCCGCTCGAACATGGCGTCGTCGCCGGTGATCGCCACTCCCCACTCGGTGTCGTGGTAGTGCATCAGGTCGGCGCCGCCCAGGGCCCAGTGGCAGCGGCGCCGGCCGTCGGGGCCCGGGCGCGCGGTCGCCTCGTCGCCGTTCACAGCGTGCCCGGCGGGGGCGGGACGTTGCCGCCGGAAGCGGAGGGCTCGCGGCCGGGGCCGGGAGCATCGGTCTCGGCGGCGGGCTCCGCGGTGTCGGCCGCAGCGGCCTCCGGGGCATCCGGGGTATCCGGGGCATCCGCGGCGGCGGCCGAGGGCGCGGTGCCGGTGGGATCCGCAGGATCCCCAGCACCTGCCGCGTCGGCGGGGCCGCCGGTACCGGCCGCGCCGCTCGCGCTGCCCGCGCCGTGGTCGCCCGGGCTCGCGGGCGCGGTGCCGTTGTCGGTGGTGGCGGCAGCGCTGATGGCGGTACCCGAGCCGGTTTCGTTGCCGGCGCCATCGCCATCGCCGGTACCGGAGGCGGCCGGTTCGGCGCCGGCTGCGCGCGGGGCCGCGCCGTGCCTGCTCGGCTGGGCGCCCGTGCGGGCGTGGGCTCCGGTGCGGGCGGGAGCCGCGCCGAGCGGCTCGGGAGCCCAGGCGGGAGAGTCGCCGTCGCCGGAATCGCCCGGAGCCGCGCCCAGGGCAGCGGCCGGCGGGCCGCCCAGGACCGCGGTCGGCGCCGAGCCGGAGTCCGCGACCTCGATCGCCGGACGGCCGGCCTCGGCGAGGCGGCGCTCCAGGTCGGCGATGCGCGCATCGCGTTCGGAGAGCGCGCCCACGACACGGCGCAGGACGTCGTCGACCGCGCGCACGTGGTAGCCCCACAGCGCGAGCGGCAGCAGCACCCGGCCGACGTCGGAACCGGACAGCGGGCGATCGGCGGGCAGGTCCAATGGCGGATGGTCGGCCTCGAAGCGCGCCAGCTCCCCGCCCTTGCCCATGACCACGAACGCCACACCGGCGAGCACGGCCACCGCAGCGAGGGCGATCAGGACAATGATGGTAGGAGACATTAGGCTCAATGGTGCCACAGGCGAGGGGGCTCAGCGCCGCTGCAGGCCACCGCTGCCCACCGCGTCTGTGCGGGTACGGGGCCTGCCGCCCCGGCGGGCGGGGACCGGACCCGGGCCCGGCAATGGGCGCGGAAGCGGCGGCGAGAACGCGAGGGGGCACACATGCCGGAGGAGGGCACCGGCCCGGCCGGACGCTGCCGCGTGGTGGCGGCGGACGCCGCCGCCGAGGGGTCGGACGACCTCGGCTACCGGCCCGCGCCCGAGCGCGTGCGCGAACTGGCGGCGCAGGGCCGCACGGTACTGGTGCGCTGCACACCGCCCGCCGGGTCGGACCGGGTGCGCGAGCAGGGCGCGGCCGGCGCGGACACCGCCGGCGCGGCCGAGGCCGTGGCACTGGCGTCGGTGTATGCGTGGCTGGGTGCGCGGGTGTCCGCGACCGACCACCCCGCCGCGGTGCGCCAGGCCGTCGACATGGTCGCATCGGTGCAGGGCAGGCGCCCGCCTGCGGTGGCGCGGCGCGGCCTGGCCTGAACGCGGCCGCCGCAGCGGCGCTTTCGTGCGGCCTGCGCTCGGCGCATGGCCCGTGGCGTGCCCGTTCCGCCCGCCGGTCCGGGCGGGGCGGCACCCGGTGCGCGGCCGGGCGCACCGGCACCGGCTCCCGTCGCCGCCCCGTTGCAGGCGCCGCCGCCCGCGGCCGGTGCCGGCGGCCACCTGTTTCAGAAGTCGCCGGCCCGTTCGGCGGCCTGCATGCCGGAGGCCTCGTCGGCCACGCGCGCCGCCTCGAACTCGCGCCGGGCGAGGTCGATGTGGGCCTTGTGGATGATGTCGGAGACCTCGTCGGCGTCGTCGGTGAGGTACATCAGGTCGGGGTCCTCGGGAGAGATGACGCCCTCGGACAGCAGCGTGCCGCGGATCCAGTCGATCAGGCCGCCCCAGAACTCCGAACCGACCAGCACAACGGGGAACCGGGTCACCTTGCCGGTCTGCACCAGCGTGATGGACTCGAACAGTTCGTCCAGCGTGCCGAACCCGCCGGGCAGCACCACGAACGCCTGGGAGTACTTCACGAACATGGTCTTGCGCACGAAGAAGTACCGGAACGTGACGCCCATGTCGATGTAGTCGTTCAGGCTCTGCTCGAACGGCAGCTCGATGCCGAGCCCGATGGAGGTTCCGCCGGCCGACTGGGCGCCCTTGTTGGCCGCTTCCATGACGCCGGGGCCTCCCCCGGTGATGACCGTGTAGCCGGAGCCGGCCAGGCGCGCGCCGATTTCCTCGCCCATCGTGTAATGGGGGGTGCCGGGCTTGGTGCGGGCCGAGCCGAAGACGCTGACCGCGTGTCCGACCTCCGACAGCAGCCCGAAGCCTTCGACGAATTCCGACTGGATGCGCAGCACCCGCCACGGGTCTGTGTGCACCCAGTCGGCCGGGCCGCGGCGGTCGAGCAGGCGCTGGTCGGTCGTTGTTTCAGGTATCGCGCGGCCGCGGTAGGTGAGCGGGCCCGCGCTGCGCTTCTTCGGAGATTCCGTCATGCAGCAACGGTATCCGGATCTGCGGCGCAGAAATTGAATCGCAGGTCACATGCCGGCGGCCACAAACGGACGAACCACCCAGCAGCGGACGATCAGCCGGCCGGGCCCGGTATCCGGTCCGCCGGTCCGGCCGGCCGGCGGTCCGGGCGCCGGCCGCGAGGTCAGGCCCCGCCGGTGAGCCAGGCGGCCATGCGCGCCTCGGCTTCGGCGATGGCCGCGAGGTCGACCGACTCCTCGCGGGTGTGGGCCAGGGTGGGTTCGCCGGGGCCGTAGTTGACGGCGGGCACCCCGAGCTCCGACATGCGCGCGACGTCGGTCCAGCCCAGCTTGGCGCGGGCCGCGCCGGCGCCGACGGTCGAGACGAACTCCGCCGCCGCGGGGTCGTCCAGCCCCGGACGGGCCGGGGGCGCGGAGTCGGTCACCCGGACGTCGAAGCCGTCGAACACCTCGCGCAGGTGCTGCTCGGCGTCCAGGGCGGTGATGTCGGGGGCGAAGCGGTAGTTCACGGTGACCGTGCACTCGTCGGGGATGACGTTGCCCGCGGTCCCGCCGGAGATGAAGACGGCGTTGAGGCCCTCATGGAACTGCAGGCCGTCGACCACCGGGTTGCGCGGCGTGTACCCGCGCAGCACGTCCAGGATCCCGCCGGCGCCGTGGATGGCGTTGTCGCCCATCCACGAGCGGGCGCTGTGCGCGCGCTCGCCGCGGGCGATGACCTCGACCCGCATGGTCCCTTGGCAGCCGCCCTCGATGACTCCGCCGGTGGGCTCCAGCAGCACGGCGAAGTCGCCCCACAGCCGGTCGGGGCCGGTGCGGGCCAGCCGGCGCAGCCCGTTGCGCTCGGCGTCGACCTCTTCGCAGTCGTAGAAGACGTAGGTGACGTCGTGCACGGGTTCGGGCACCGACGCGGCGAGCTTGAGCTGCACCGCGACCCCGCTCTTCATGTCGGAGGTGCCGCAGCCGTAGAGCCGCCCGTCCTCGGTGTAGGAGGGGACGTTGCCGGCGATGGGCACGGTGTCGAGGTGCCCGGCGAGCACCACGCGGCGCGCGCGGCCCAGGTCGGTGCGGGCGACGACCGCGTCGCCGTCTCGCTCGACCGACAGGTGCGGCAGCGCGGTCAGCGCCTGCTCGACGGCGTCGGCGAGGGGGCGTTCGCCGCCGCTGACGGACTCGATGTCGACGAGCGCGGCCGTGAGCGTGCGGACGTCGGCGGTCAGATCGAGCATGTCAACTGCTTTCGGGAGTCGTGGCGGAATCGGCGCGCCGGCGCGGCGGCGCGTGGTGCCGCGCCGCGCCCGTGCCGCGCGCGGCGCGGCACGGGCGAACGGGCCGGGCCGCGGGCTCAGGCGTTGACGCCATGCTCCCGCAGCAGCTCGTTCAACGCGAGCTTGTCGTGCTCCTGCCCGGCTTCGAGGCGCTTGAGCACCAGCAGGCAGGGCATGCCGAAGTCGCCGCCGGGGAAGCTCTTGACCCGGTTGGCGGTGACGCAGACCGACCAGGCCGGGGCCTCGCCGCGGGCCAGCTCGTCGCCGGACTCGGCGTCGAAGACGCGGGTGGAGGAGGTCAGGATCGTGCCGGCGCCCAACTTGGCACCGCGGCGCACCCGGGCTCCCTCGACGACCATGCTGCGCGAGCCGAGGAAGGCGTCGTCCTCGATGATGACCGGCGAGGCCTGCGGGGGTTCGAGCACCCCGCCGACGCCGGCGCCGCCGGAGAGGTGGACGTTCTCGCCGACCTGGGCGCAGGAGCCCACGGTGGCCCAGGTGTCGACCATGGTGCCGGAGCCGACCCAGGCGCCGAAGTTGGTGAACGAGGGCATCAGCACCACGCCGGGGGCCAGGTAGGACCCCCAGCGGGCGATGGCGCCGGGCACGACGCGCACGCCCTCAAGGCGGGTTTTCAGCGGGATGCGGTCGTGGTGGTGGAAGCCGCCGACGGCCGACTCCTCCATCGCCAGGACGCGGAAGCTCAGCAGGATGGCGCGCTTGGCGCGCTCGTCGACGACGACCTGGTCGGTGGACTCGTCGACGAAGGCGACCCGGGCCTTGCCGGTGTCGAGCTGGTCGACCGCGCCCACGATCGCATCGCGGGCTTCGGTGTGCTCGGGGGTGAGCTCGGAGCGGCGCTCCCAGAGGGTGTCGAGGACTTCGGGAAGCGGGCTGGTGAACGCGGTGGTCATGGCCACGGAGCCTACCGGTGGCCGACGCCCGTCCCAACCTGCCACGCACCCGCCCGCGGGCACCGGCCGCTCGCTACCCTCGGCACCGGCCCCGCGCTCGGCCATCGGCCCGCCGCTGCCCCGAATGCGCACGCCCGTTCACCCAGAGCGACACATGCCGCCCATTCACCCGTACGGACTACCATGCGTGAGGAACACCGGGCCCGCGCGCGGCCATCCGCCCCCGGCGGGCATCCGCCGGGGTCCCGTCCTGCCAGCACCGGGCGCGCGGCGCCCCCAACCCCTACGGTCTGCCTGTGCCTCGAAAGCAGCGAAAAGTCTCCGCCTTCTTCAAGATCCTTCTCGCGTTGACGGTGGTCTGCGGTGCGCTGGTCGGCGGCGGGTACTACGTCCTGTCCTCCATCGAGCCGCTGGAAGTCGAGGAACCCGAACCCGTCGAGGCGTGCACCATCAGCACCGGCTCCGGCGGCAAGGACAGACTCGACCCCGACCAGGCGGCCAACGCCGCCACCATCAGCGGTGTGGCGTTCAGCCGCGACCTGGCCCGGCACGCGGTGGTGGTCGCCTACGCCACGGTCTGGCAGGAGTCGAAGTTCTACAACATCGACTACGGCGACCGCGACTCGGTCGGGCTGTTCCAGCAGCGGCCGTCGCAGCGGTGGGGCGAGCCCGACGAGCTGATGGACCCCGTCTACGCCGCCGATGCCTTCTACGACAAGCTCGTCGACCTCAACGCCTACAACGAAATCCCGGTCTATGAAGCCGCCCAGGCGGTGCAGCGCAGTGCTGACGGCTTCGCCTACGACCAGCACGTGAAGCGGTCCGAGACCATGGCCGACGCGTTCACGGGCGCTTCGGGGCCCGCTCTGTCGTGTGTGCTGCCCAACGGTGTCGGCAAGGCCGACCTCGACGGCGCCCGCGAGGAGATGCAGCGGGTCTTCGGTGCCGACCCCGGCGAGGTGCCGCCCAGCGGCAGCCTGCAGACCGGCGACCTGGGCTGGGCCATGGCGCAGTGGGCGGTGGCCAACGCCAAGGAGTACGGGATCAGCTCGGTGACCTACGAGGACCAGCGCTGGCAGGCCAAGGCCGGCAAGCAGGGCTGGCAGACGGTCCCCGACGCCGCACCGCGCGGCGAGGTGGTACTGGAGTAACCGCCGTACGCCTCCCGGCGCCGCCCCGCAGGCAAGCGGGCGGGCGCCGGGAGGCGGCTGCGGGCGGTGCCGCGGCTGCCGGGCGGTTCAACCGGCGGGCGGACCGGCGCAGACGTGCGTTTCGCCAAGCCTGTGCCGCGCAGGCGCTGCCGGCGGGCACTGCGGGCCGGCGCTGGTTCCCGTTACGGCCTCGGCCCGGCTCAGGCCAGCTCGCCCAGCCGTTTCACGGCGGCGGCCACGCGTTCGTCGGTGGCGGTGAAGCCCACGCGGATGTGGCCCGCCCCTGCGGGACCGTAAAAGTCGCCGGGGGCAACCAGGATGCCGTGTTCGGCGAGCAGCGCCACCGAATCCCAGGCGTCGTGCTCGGGGTGGGCCGCCCAGAGGTACAGCCCGGCCTGCGAGTGCGTGATTTGCCAGCCGGCGGTCTCAAGCGCGGTGCGCAGCGCCGTGCGGCGCGCGGCGTAGCGCGCTTTCTGCGCGCGGGCGTGGTCGTCGTCGTCCAGCGCGGCGCGCATTGCGGTCTGCACGGGGCCGGGCATCATCATGCCGAGGTGCTTGCGCACCGCCAGCAGTTCGTCGACGAGCGCCTGGTCGCCGGTTGCGAAGGCCGCGCGGTACCCGGCGAGGTTGGAGCGCTTGGACAGCGAATGCAGCGCCAGCAGCCCTTCGTGGGAGCCGCCGCAGACATCGGGGTGCAGGACCGAGACGGGCTCCGGGCCCTCCCAGCCGAGGTCGATGTAGCACTCGTCGGAGGCGACCACGGCGCCGCGCTCGCGGGCCCAGGAGACGATCTTGCGCAGATGCTCCACGCCCAGCACCCGGCCGGTGGGGTTGGCCGGGGAGTTGATCCACACCAGCCGCACCGGTGCGGGGCCCAGCGCGGTCAGGCCGTCGGCGGCCACCGGTTCGGCTCCGGCCATGCGGATGCCGATGTCGTAGGTGGGGTAGGCGAGTTCGGGGTAGACGACGGTGTCGCCCGCGCCCAGCCCCAGCAGGGTGGGCAGCCAGGCTACGAACTCCTTGGAGCCGACCGTGGGCAGCACCGCCGCGGGTTCGACGCTGACCCCGTGGCGGCGGGCCAGCCAGTTGGCGGCCGCCGCACGCAGCTCGGGAGTGCCGTAGGTGGCGGGATAGCCGGGGCTATCGGCTGCTGCGGCCAGTGCCTGGCGCACGGGCGGGGGCACGGAGTCGACCGGTGTGCCCACGGAAAGATCGGCGGCGCCGTCGGGGTGGGCGGCGGCGGTGGCCTTGTGGGGGGCCAGCCGGTCCCATGGAAAGGTCGGCAGCCTGTCTGCCACGTGCCTGCGGTCGGCCATCGCGTCCATCCCTCCATCATCGCCGCCCCGCGGCGCGCCGGTCGAGCGACACGCACCGGCCGCGGCCCGGCGAACGCCTGCCGGTACCGGCGGGCGGAGCTGCGGCGCGGGGTGCGCGCCGCAGCAAAGCGGGCCGCCGTGCGCGCGGCCGCTCCGAGCGCGCGCACGGCCGGGTTCCTACCCCTCGGCCTGCGGAGGCAGTTTGGCCACCACAGAGTGGTCGGTGTCGAGCTGGCCTACCTTCGAGGCGCCTCCGGGGGAGCCGAGTTCATCGAAGAACTCCACGTTGGCCTTGTAGTACTCCGACCACTGCTCCGGAAGGTCGTCCTCGTAGTAGATGGCCTCCACAGGGCACACCGGCTCGCAGGCGCCGCAGTCGACGCACTCGTCCGGGTGAATGTAGAGCATGCGCTTGCCCTCGTAGATGCAGTCGACCGGGCACTCTTCGATGCATGCCTTGTCGAGCACATCGACGCAGGGTTGCGCGATGACGTAGGTCACGTCGTACTCCTCCTCGGTCTTCGCCACGTTGACCGCGCGTAAGTGTCTCCGCTGTGACATAGCCTGGGCGATGCCGGGAGTCCGGCTGCGGATCCGCCGGGCGTCTGACACACGATTCGCACTTTCCAGTATTGCGCCCACCGGGCTTTTCCGCGTAATTGGGGGTCGGTCCCATGGGGTTCGCCGCGCGAATGGCCGCTGAGGCCACACCCGACCACGTCGGTCGGCGCGCCAGTGTGCGCCTGCGGCTGCCTGGCGGGGGCTTCCGGGATATCGTCGGAGTCCTGGAATCCTGGCAGGACGGCCTGATACGCATACGCAAGCGCGACGGAAGTGTGACAAAGGTCACCGCCGCAGATGTCGTCGCAAGCCGTATTGTGCCGCAGCAACCGCCAACGCGCAGGCGGGGCACTGGCACACCGGCGGCCGACGGCTAGGGCCTGCGGTATGCCGCACCCGGGCTGCCCTGCGGGATCGGCCCGCCGCTGAAGTTGAAGGGGGAGGTGGCGAGTTCACGCCATGCAGGAGACCGTCGCTTCCGCCCTCGCCCAGCTCGCCCGCGCCGACTCCCGCGCCGCCCAGGTCGCCGAGACCGCGCTTTCCACACTCACCGACGGCCGCAACCTTGAGGCCCTCACCCAGCACGCCGTGCAGGAGTTCTGCTGGCGCGTGCTGCCGGTGCGGTTCTCAACCGACTCCGCCGAGCGCCTGTTCGCGGCCCGTTCGCTGGGGCGGCTGTTCACCCTGCTGGGGCTCGACCGCTATGCCGCCATCTGCACCAGCCGCCGCACCCGCGAGATCCTGGAAAACTACCGGATCAGCCACGACTCCGGCGCCCAGGCCTACCGCCGGGCGATGCGCGCCTCCGGTGTCGAGCCGCCCGACCTGCCCGAACTCACCTGGGGCAGCACCCTGGGCTCCGCCGAGATCTCGGCCTACCAGGCCACGTCGGCGTCGCTGGAACTCGCGCTGGCACTGGACGACCTGCAACCGGGCACCCCTGCTTGGCGCGACTCCCAGCAGCGGCAGACCCGGGCCTTTCTGACCCAGCCCGACCCGCAGGGCCGCAGCCGGCTCGACCGGGTGCGCGAGGAACGCCTGCGCGCGTGGCTGGCGTCGCCCTCGCATCCGCACCGGCAGCGGTTGTGGCCACTGCTGGGCCAGCTCATCACCGGCGCCGAAACCCCGCCCAACGCCGCGTCCGCGCTGGCGCCGGTGGTGCGGCTGCTCGACTACGCCGACGACGGCATCGGCCTCACCCAGATCGGCTACATCTCCCCCACCGTCGTCCGCGAACTCTGCGCCGAGTTCGACTGGTCCACCTCGCCCTCCCCGCCGCGCAGCGAGACCGACGCCACCCAGCTCATCGCGCTGCACCAACTGCTGCGCACGATGCGCGCGGTGCGCCGGTCCGGGCGGCGCCTGGTGCTGACCCGGCGCGGGCGGCTGCTGCACAACGACACCGAGGCGCTGTGGCGCGCCGTTGCCGAGAGCGTGCTCGACACCGACGGTTTCGCCCAGGCCGCCATCGAGACCCTGCTGGGGCTGCTGCTGTCGCGGTCGTCCCGCTCCACCGGCAGCCACGCCCGCACCACCTGCACCGACATCGCCGAGGAAGCCCGCCTGGTGCTGGCCGACGCCGGCTGGGGCAGCGACTCCTCCGGGCGGCTGCCCGATACCCAGCAGGTGGGCTCGGTGCTGATCACGGTCACCTGGCTGCTGGAGACTCTCGGCTTCGTCGTGGGCGGCGACCTACTGGGCGAAGGCGGGCACCACCAGCTCACCAAGGCCGGACACGCGTTCGCGCTCACCGCCATGCACCTGTCGGCGACCGCCCCGCCCACGTCGCTGTAGCCGGGCGCCCGTGCGCATCCGGTGCCGCGCGGTGCCGCCCGGCGGATGCGGTCAGGCTCCGGCCGGATAAAAACGCCCGCCGCACCAGGGCAGCGCCGGAGCGGCCCGGTGCGCGGTTGCGCCGGAGGGCGCCTAGCCTGGTTACGGCGCACCGCCGCCGATCCCCCGTGCACCCTGTCCGCGCGAGCCGTTTTCAGCTGGAGCACCATGTCCGCGCCTGAGCCCACCGACCGCGACGAGGCCGCTGCGCCGCGTCAAGACGCCGCCGAGGACACCGGCACCCTGACGACCGAGGCGGCCGGTGAACCCGGGAACGGCGGGGGCGCCGACGGGTCCGCAGCCGGGGCCGGCGGGGGCGACCGCGCCCGTTCGGCCGCCGACCTGCTGCCCAGCCCGGTGTTCGTGCTGCTGCTGGGCATCACCGGCCTGGCCGGGTGGTTCTCCTGGACCCGCGCCGAGATCGACTGGACCGGTGACGACGCAACCGTCTACCTGCCCTTCGTCTTCATCGCGGCCGGGTGGATCGTCTCGGTCTGCCTGCACGAGTTCGGCCACGCCGTGCTCGCGTACCGCTTCGGCGACCGGTCGCTGCGCGGCGGCGGCTACCTGCGGCTCAACCCCTTCCGCTTCAGCGAGCTGTTCTCCAGCCTGATCATGCCGCTGGCCTTCCTGCTGCTCGGCGGTATCGGCCTGACCGGACCCGCCACGTACCTGGACCCCGCGGCCGTGCCCAGCCGCGCCCGGCGCAGCCTCGCCGCCGCCGGGGGCATCGGAATCAGCCTGGTACTGGCCGCAGCGGGGATCGCCGCCGTCGCCCTGCTGGTGCCCGCGGGCATGTTCACCGACAACTGGATGATCGGTGGGCTGATGTACCTGTGCTACCTCAACCTCACGGCCGCACTCGTCAACGTGCTGCCCATCCCGGGCCTGGACGGTTTCGGCGTCATCGCGCCCTACCTGCCGGGTTCCTGGGCCGAAAAGGTGCGCCCGTGGGGGGTGTTCGGTGTCATCGCCGTGTTCGCGGTGCTGTGGGTGCCGGCCGTGAACGTGGCGGTGCCCGGCCTGGTGACCGAGGCCTTTGCCGCGGTCGGGCTGACCCAGATGGACGTCGGGTTCGGCGAGATCCTGCTGCGGTTCTGGGCCGCCTGAACCTTTCCACCGCTCCGGCGGCGGGCCGCGGAGCCCGCCGCGCGGGCGGGCGCTCAGGCGGCGGGCTCGCTCAGCACGACCGCCAAGCCGACGGCGGTGAGACCGCCGAAGAGGTAGCAGTAGTCGATCACGGTCGAGGACAGCACGATGTCGCCGCCGGAGGTCACCGCGATCAGCGAGAACACCGCGCCGGCCCAGCCCAGCGCCGGCAGTCCGGCGCCCAGCCGGGTGCCCATCCCCCAGCCCGCTGCGCGGCAGCCGGCGAAGAGGACGGCGACAACGGCCAGCAGCGCCACCGAAGCGGCGGCCTGCCCTGCCATGCCCGCCCGCCACAGGTAGGACAGCCACCCCGCCATCACCGACCCGCCCAAGCCCACGGCCGTTCCCGTCACGAGCAGCACCGCATAGGCCAGGCCGGTCACGACCGGGCCGGCGGCGCGGGCGGCCGCCTGCGCGCGGGCGCCGGGCGAGGGCTGCAGGGCGGGTGTCGGCTGCGGTGCGGGCACGGCGGGGTTCTCCTGGGGTGGTGGAGCGGTGGACGGCCGCCGGACTGCTGCGGCGGCCGGGTGATCGGGCGGGATGAAGGGCGGGGCGGCGCTCAGGCGAACAGGTCGGTTTCGAACCCGCCGCGGCCCCGGCGGGCCGCGGATCCGCCGATCAGCGTGAAGTACTCCACCGCCCGGATCTCCTGGGCGATCCCGTTGGACAGCGCGAACAGTTCGCCCTCAACGCTGATCTGGGTGGCGTGCGCGCGCATGGCCAGGGTCTTGGCCGCCCAGTGCGGTGCGGCGTCGATGCGTGCCGTGATGTGGTCGTCGGGCGTGCCCGGCGAGATGTCGTCGGCCGATCGGGGCGCGCGGAACGGTCCCGGGCTGCGCTGCAGCCGCTCGACCGACTCGTCCAGGAGCGACTGCGGCTGGGCAATGGCGTAGAGCTTGCGGGTCTGCCACGGTGCCCCGGGCAGGGCGCGCTCGGCGGCCTTGTCGAACGCGCGCACGGTGACCCGGTGCGCCTGGATGTGGTCGGGGTGGCCGTACCCGCCGTTGTCGTCGTAGGTGACCACGACGTGGGGGCGGACCTCGCGGATGATCATCGCGAGCCGGTGCGCAGCCTCGTCCAGGTCGGCCTGCCAGAAGCAGCCGGCGCGGTCGTTGGTGGCGGCGCCCATCATCCCGGAGTCGCGGTAGCGCCCGGCGCCGCCGAGGAAGCGGTGGTCGCGCACCCCCAGCGCGACACAGGCCTTGTCCAACTCGCCGATGCGGTGCTCGCCAAGGGTGTCGTCGCGGTCCGGGGCCAGGTGGGCGAGGCCGGCCGGGATGATCTCGCCCTCCTCGCCGCGCGTACACGTGACCAGGGTGACCTCGGCGCCCTCGGCCGCGTACTTGGCCATGGTGGCGCCGGTGACGATGCTCTCGTCGTCGGGGTGGGCATGCACCAGCAGCAGTCGCCGATCGTTCATGTTCTGGACGATACCCCGGTCACCGGCCCGGACGCGGCTGCGCGCGCCATGGGCGGCGATGTCGCCCGCCGCAGCGCCTGGGGACGGCGGCCGCGTCCGGCCGGGGCGATGAGCCACAATCGACCCATGAGTTTTCCTCGGCAACAGGCCCGCACACGGCGCTTCACCATCGGCGTGCCGCGCTCATTCCAGATCTCCCCGGACGGCGGCCGCGTGGCGTTCCTGCGCGGCAGGCACGGCGACGACCCCGCCGCCTGCCTGTGGGTGCGCGACCTCGGCAGCGGAGCCGAACAGGTGGTCGCCGACCCGCGCACGGCCGGCACCGGCAGCGAGGACCTGCCCCCCGAGGAACGCGCCCGGCGCGAACGCCTGCGCGAAACCGGCGCCGGCATCGTCTCCTACACGATCGACAGCGGCTTCACCCGCGCCGCGTTCAGCCTGTCGGGGCGCCTCTACACCGTCGAGTTGGACGGCGGCGGAGGTGCCCGCGAGGTCGAGGCGGCGGTCGCACCGGTGGTCGACCCCGCGATCTCGCCGCAGGGCGGTGCCGTGGCCTACGTCAGCGGCGGTGCACTGCACGTTGTCGGCACCGATGGCGGCCCCGACCGGGTACTCGCCGAACCCGGCGACGGCACCGCCTGGGGGCTGGCCGAGTTCATCGCCGCCGAGGAAATGAGCCGGTACCGGGGGCTGTGGTGGGCGCCGGACGGTTCGGCGGTGCTGGCCGCGCAGGTCGACGACTCCCCCGTTGCCCGCTGGACCATCAGCGACCCCGCCAACCCCGGTTCCGCGGCGCAGACCATGGGCTATCCGGCGGCGGGCACCCCCAACGCCGAGGTCCGGCTGGCGGTGTTGGGCCTTGAGGGCACCGGCACGGCCGAACCGCGCTGGATCGAGTGGGACCGCGCGGCACTGCCCTACCTTGCCCGCGCCGGGTGGCAGGGGGCCGCTGCCCGCGGGCAGCGGCAGGAACAGGACCAAGATCAAGACCAGCAAGAGCAGCAGGAACAGCAGGTCGTCTTCACCGCGCAGAGCCGGGACCAGCGCACGCTGACACTGTTCCGCGCCGATCCGCGCACCGGCGAGGCCCGCGTTCTGCAATCCGAGACCGATCCCGCCTGGGTCGAGATCATGCCGGGTGTGCCGGCCTTCACCGCGGGCGGCGATCTGGTGTGGATCGGCGGTGATGGGCAGGGGGGCGCTGCACCAGGGCAGGGCGGCTCCCGCCGGGTGCTGCTGGTCGGCGGGCGCGAATCCGGCCCGCCCGACGGCGGGTACCTGCGGTCGGTCGCCGACGTCGACGGCGACCGGGTGCTGTACTCCGCCTCGCCGGCCGGCCGGCCCGGCGAGGTCGGGCTGTGGCTGCTCGATGCAAGGGCCGGCACCACCGTGCCCGTTGATGTCCCCGGAGCCGCGGGAGCGGCCGGCGGCGCCCCGGGCGCCGGCGCGGGCGGCGTGCTCTCCGGCCGGCTGCGCGGCGGCACCCTTGTCGTCCAGCGGCGCGGCATGGACACCGACGGCGTGCGGACCTTCCTGCTCCGCGTGCCCGCGGGCCCGCAGGGCGCGGCGGGCGGCGGCAGCGGTAACCACAACGGCACGGGCAACGGCGTCGCGTTCGACCGCGCCGCCGGCGAGATCGCGAGCCTGGCGCACACCCCCGATCTGCCGCGTCCCGATGTCCGCTTCTGGGCTGCGGGCGAGCGGCGGATCCCGGCGGCGCTCGTGCTGCCGTCCTGGTACGACCCCGGCTCCGGTGTGCGGCTGCCGGTGCTGATGGACCCCTACGGCGGTCCGCACGCCCAGCGGGTGGTGCGCAGCCGGTCGGCCTACCTCACCTCGCAGTGGTTCGCCGACCAGGGGTTTGCCGTGGTGATCGCCGACGGCCGCGGCACGCCCGGTATCAGCGTCGAATGGGAGCAGGCCGTCCACGGCGATCTCGCCGAGCCGGTCCTCGACGACCAGGTGGCGGCGCTGCACGATGCCGCCGAACGTTTCGGCTGCCTGGATCTCACGCGGGTCGCGGTCCGCGGCTGGTCGTTCGGCGGCTACCTGGCGGCATTGGCCGTGCTGCGCCGCCCCGAGGTCTTCCACGCCGCGGTCGCCGGTGCCCCGGTCACCGACTGGCGCCTGTACGACACCCACTACACCGAGCGCTACCTGGGCACGCCGCAGGACCACCCCGATGCTTACACCCGCTCCTCGGCCCTTGCCGACTGGGCCGCGCCCAACCGCCCGCTGATGCTCATCCACGGCCTGGCCGACGACAACGTCGTCTTCGCACACACCCAGCGGCTGTCCAGTGCCCTGCTGGCCGCGGGCCGCCCGCACACGGTCCTGCCGCTGTCGGGCATCACCCACATGGCTTCGGAGGAGACCACGGCCGAGAACCTGCTGCTGCTCCAGGTCGAGTTCCTGCGCACGTCGCTGGGCGTCCACAGCCCGGGGGCGGAGGCTCCGGACAGCGGGGCGGGCGAGTAACGGGCGGTAGGGCACCGGACCCGCGGCGAGCAGGCCGCCGGAAACGCCGTGCCACCCCTGGACGGCGATTGGTTCGGCCTATTTCCCAACTGGTTGACATGTGAACCTGGCCGGATCCGGCCATGATTAGGGGTTGCGGCAACCCTTGGTGACCATGCACCGGACCGGCCCGATGCCGCGGCGATGCGCGGTCACTGGGGCATTCGGACGCCGGGCGGGCACTGTGTGGCTACTGTTGTGCCGAGTGAACCGCGGGAATCGCGACATCGAGTGATGTGCAGATGTTTCATGTCACCTGTCGCCGAGCGTCGCTGATGACCTATGGTTTCCGAATGCTCACCGAAAGTTCGGTGTGCACTACCGGCGGCCCTGTGTCCCTCTCCCGTTGCGCGCGGCCGCCGGAGACCGGGACCCCCGTTGAGTCCCCGCTCGTTGGCGGGGGTCCCATCCCCCCAACTCCCCCGCTTCCCTGTATGAAAGAGCAGCAGTGCGCAAGTTCCCCCTGATCTGGGCGTTCGCCAGCACGGCCGCCGCTCTCGGGCTGGTCGTCGCCGGAGCCACCACGGTCGCCGACGAGGAGCGCCCCGCCCCCGAGTCCGTCTCCCTCACCTCCTCAGAAGACGCCTCCCACGCCGATACCCAACTCGACGCCCTCAAGCGCGACCTCGGCCTGACAAAGGGCGAGGCGACCGCCCTTATGCAAGACGAGCAGGACGCACGCGCGACAGCCGACGACCTGCGCAACGAACTCGGCGGCGACTTCGCCGGCAGCCGCTTCGACATCGAAAGCGGCGAACTGACCATCGCGGTGACCGACCGCGGCTCACTCGACCGCGTCCGCGACGCCGGCGCCACCCCGCGGTTCGTGCGCCACGGAGAACAGGTGCTCAACAAGGCGGTCGACGACCTCGACGGCGCGGGCACCGACGCCCCCGCGGGCGTCACCGGCTGGTACCCCAGCACCGGCGGCGACGAGGTCGTGCTCACCGTGCTGGCGGACAAGGCGGGCGCACGGTCCGCGGCCGCGGACTTCGTCGCGGAGGCCGGGGTCGATCCCGGCCTCGTGCGCGTCGAAGAGACCGAGCGGGAGCCCCGTACCTATGCCGACGTCGTCGGCGGCAGCGCCTACTACGTCGACGGGAGCAGCCGGTGCTCGGTCGGCTTCGCCACCGCGATCGGGTTCATCACCGCCGGGCACTGCGGCCCTGCCGGAAGCGCCGTCTCCAGCGAGGACGGCAGCGGTTCGGGCACGGTCACCGATTCGGTCTTCCCGGGCTCGGACATGGCCGCCGTCGAGACGGACGGCTCGTGGACGCCCATGCCCGCGGTCAGCAAGCACGACGGCGGCACGGTCAGCGTCGCGGGCTCCGAGGAGGCGATCGAGGGCGCCTCGGTTTGCCGGTCCGGTTCCACAACGGGGTGGCACTGCGGCACTATCGGCGCCAAGAACCAGACGGTCGCCTACGAGCAGGGCACCGTCGAAGGGCTGACCCGCACCGACGTGTGCGCCGAGCCGGGCGACTCCGGCGGTTCCTGGGTCAGCGGCGAGCAGGCGCAGGGCGTGACCTCCGGAGGCACCGGAGACTGCACCCAGGGCGGTACGACCTACTTCCAGCCGGTAAATCCGATTCTGGACGAGTTCGGAGTGAACCTACTCACAAGTTAAGCTTCTCGTAAAGCGCGGCGGAATGCGATGAACAGTCCACTGGGGCCCGATTTGTCGCAGGTGCCGGGCGCGGACACACCGAAAGCCGAGAGCGGCGCTCCCGCCGCGGCACCCCCAACGCAGCGGCTTCACCAGCGCTCCGGCACCGAACAGGGTGCCGGAGTCTCGCGCATTGCAACGCCCGGGTGCGCGAGGCCGGTCGGCGTATACCGTCCGCATCCATACCCCAGTACGCCGGCCGGCTCCCCCCGGGGAGGAGCGGAGCCGGGAGCGTGCGGGCGCGGTTGCGGAATGCCACTAAACTCCCACCATGCGTTTCATTCCGGTCGCCGTCCTGCTCGATCTGGTCTGCGTACTCGCCTTTGTCGTGATCGGCCGCATGAACCACGGGGAAGGGCTGGCACCTTCCGGAGTGGCGCTCACCTCTTGGCCGTTCCTTGTGTCACTGGCCGGCGGATGGGTGGTCACCCTGCCGTGGCGGCCGTGGCGCGGCCCGAAGGTGGTGGTGTCCTGCGGGTGGCTCGTCTGGCTGGTGGCCGGCGGCGGAGCGTTGCAACTGCGCTCGGCGACGGGCAACGAGGCCGAGTGGTCGTTCGGACTGGTGACGATGGCCTTCCTCGGCGCGGCAATGCTTGGGTGGCGCGGCATTGCGGCCCTGCTACTGCGTCGCCGCCGCACAAACGAGCACGCCGCAGCGGAGCAGGGCGCAGCAGAGTAAGGCGCCGCCCGCCTTTTCCGGCGGCGCCTCCGGCCGCCCCCGCCAATAGCCGGAAAGCCTCCCGGCAGTAACCGCCAAGGCAGCACGGCCCCGGCAACGCACCCCGGCCGCGCGGCCGATCCGCGACGCCCCGGCCCGCAGCGTGCCGGGGTGTTTGGCAGCCCAAAGACCATTACTCTCCGCAATCGTTTCAGTTCTTTGGGTGGCATAACGCCAAGCGGCCGCGGCATCTGGATCCGGCATGCGCCAATCGCCGCGGAGTAGCGGGAACTCACCCGGCCCGGCGCACGTTCAGACTACACTCAGGATTCACAGGAATTTCCCAGGTTTCCGGCCTGCCCAGGTTCCGGCCGGTCCTGTTCACCACCAGGGCCACCGCACAGCCGCGAGTGCCGGCCGGTCGATGAACGTAAGAAGGTGAGCATGCCCAAGCCGCCGAAAGGCGCCATCAACAACTACGGCCAAACCGCCGAACTGACCGCCGAGGAGATCGCCGCCGGGGTGCACCGCAAGAAAGTGGGCGCCTACTGGGACGAGATCGGCCAGCTGCAGTTCGACTTCCTGGTGCAGCAGGGGCTGACTCCCCAGTCGCACCTGCTCGACGTGGGCTGCGGCTCCCTGCGCGGCGGACTGCATTTCATCCGGTACCTGGAACCGGGCAACTACTACGGCATCGACGTCGACTCCGCGCTGGTCAAGGCCGGGCTGGAGCACGAGCTGCCCGCCGCCGGGCTCACCGACCGCCTGCCTGCGGCCAACCTGCGCGTCACCGACCGGTTCGCCTGCAACTTCGGGGTGAAGTTCCCGTTCGCGCTCGCCCAGTCGGTGTTCACCCACCTTCCGCTGAACCACATCCGGCTGTGCCTGTACCGGGTGGCCAAGGTGATGCCGCCCGGCGGGCGGTTCTACGCCACCTTCTTCGAGGCTCCCGCCGATGAGCCCTTCGACAAGCCGTTCAAGAAGCGCTATCCCGAGCAGGACCCCTTCCAGTACCGGCCCGAGGACCTGGCCTGGGCGGCAGGGGTGGCCGGCTGGCGGTTCCGCAACCTCGGCGAGTGGGGGCACCCCCGCGGCCAGCGCATGGCCGAGTACCGCAGGGTCGTGTCGCCCCGCAGCACCGCGCAGCGCGCACGCCGCAAGGTCAAGCGCATCGTCGGCCGGTACAAGTCCCGCACCTGATCCCTGGCCGCCACCGGTGCCCGGGCGAACACGGGGCCGCGCCGAGCCGCCGGGGCGGGCGGAATCCCCGCGCACGCAGGGCCGCCCGTTTCCCGGCCGGCGCTGGCGTAGCCACCGGCCATCCGGGAGGATGGTCGCGCGCCCCACTCACTCACTGACGCCCGGGAGGGTCCTGTGGTCGACCAGGTTCTCATCGCCATCGCCGCCGCTGTCGCCGGCAAGGCCGTCGAACCGCTGGCCGAGAACGCCACCTCCACGCTGCGCAATCTGCGCAAAGCGGTGATCCAGCGTTTCCGGGCCGAGCCCGAGGCCGGTGATGCCCTTGCCGCGGCCCAGGCCGACTACGAGGACGTCGAGGCCGTCGAGGTCCTGGCCGGGCACCTCGACTCCGCAGCCGCCGCCGATCCCGCGATCCGCGAACTCACCGATGAGCTGCGGCAGCAGTTCAGCACCGGCGACGGCGGGGTCGCCAACATCGTGCACGGCGACATCAGCGGCAACGTGGTGCAGGCCCGCGACATCCACGGCGGCATCAACCTGGACCGCTGAACGGGCGGGCGGCGGGCGGTCGTTGTATCCCACCTAAGCTGGGGGCCGTGACCGACCAGGCCCTCCCCGAAACCTCCGCCGCCGATCCGGCCGCCGGCACCTCCGGCGGGCCGCCGGACTCCCCGGCGGCCGCGGCCCCTGCGGAGGCCCCCGCACGCACCGAGGTCGGTGTGGGCCCGTGGCAGGGCCCGTGGCCCGAGGACGACCGCTACGACCCCGAGCTGCTGGCCGAGGGCGACCGGCGCAACGTGGTCGACCGCTACCGCTACTGGCGCCGCGAGGCGATCGTCGCCGACCTCGACACCCAGCGGCACCCCTTCCACATCGCCGTGGAGAACTGGGAACACGATTTCAACATCGGCTCGGTGGTGCGCACCGCGAACGCCTTCCAGGCGGCGGCGGTGCACATCGTTGGCCGGCGCCGGTGGAACCGCCGCGGGGCCATGGTGACCGAGCGGTACCAGCACGTCCACCACCACACCGGCACCGCTGACCTGGTGGCGTGGGCGCAGCAGCACGAGCTTCCCGTCATCGGGATCGACAACCTGCCGGGGGCCGTGCCGCTGGAGACCTATCCGCTGCCGCGCGCCTGCGTGCTGGTGTTCGGCCAAGAAGGCCCCGGCCTGTCCGCCGAGGTCCGGGCGGTGTGCGAGTCCGTGCTGTCCATCGGCCAGTACGGTTCCACCCGCTCGATCAATGCCGGGGCCGCCGCCGCCATCGCCATGCACGCCTGGGTCCGCGCGCACGTCTTCGGCCAGCGCCCCTGAGCCTGGGCTTTGGGCCGTGCAACACGCAGCGGGCCGCCCTGCAGTACAGGACGGCCCGCTGCGCGGATCGTTGCGGGTGCGGCCCGCGGTATCGGGGCCGCCGCCGCTACTCCGGCTTGCTGCTGCTCAGCGACCCGAGCAGGTCGCGGTTGAGCTGCGAGATCGTGTCCAGCGGGATGCCCTTGGGGCACACCGCGGCGCATTCGCCGATGTTGGTGCAGCCGCCGAAGTCCTCCTCGTCGTGCTGGTTCACCATCTGGATGACGCGGGCCTCGCGCTCGGGCTGGCCCTGCGGCAGCATGCCCAGGTGCGTGACCTTGGCCGCTGTGAACAGCATGCCCGAGGCGTTCGGGCAGGCGGCCACGCACGCGCCGCAGCCGATGCAGGTGGCCGAGTCGAAGGCGCGGTCGGCGTCGGCCTTGGGCACCGGGACGGCGTGGGCGTCGGGCGCGGTGCCGGTCGGCGCGCTGATGTAGCCGCCGGCCTGGATGATCCGGTCGAAGGAGCTGCGGTCAACGACCAGGTCCTTGATCACCGGGAACGCCTTGGCCCGCCACGGCTCGACGGTGATGGTGTCGCCGTCCGAGAAGCTGCGCATGTGCAGCTGGCAGGTCGTGGTGGTCTCGGGTCCGTGCGCCTCGCCGTCGATGACCACGCCGCAGGCGCCGCAGATGCCTTCGCGGCAGTCGTGGTCGAAGGCCACCGGCTCTTCGCCGTCCATGGTGAGCTGCTCGTTGAGGACGTCGAGCATCTCCAGGAAGGACATGTCGGGCGATACGTCCTCCACCTTGTAAGCGGCCATCCGACCCTTGTCGTCGGGGCCCTTCTGGCGCCAAACGCGCAGGGTGATGTTCACTTGTAGCTCCGCTGCTTCATCTCGACGTACTCGTATTCCAGGGGTTCCTTGTGCAGGGTGGGCGGCTCGCCCGTCCCGCCGAACTCCCAGGCGGCGACGTAGGCGTACTGGTCGTCGTGGCGCAGTGCCTCGCCGTCCTCGGTCTGGCTCTCGGAGCGGAAGTGCCCGCCGCACGACTCGTTGCGGTGCAGTGCGTCGATGCACATCAGCTCGGCCAGCTCGAAGAAGTCGGCGACCCGGCCCGCCTTCTCCAGCGCCTGGTTCAGCTCCTCGTTGGTGCCCAGGACCCGGACGTTCTGCCAGAACTCCTGGCGCAGCTCGCGGATGCGCTCGATGGCCTTGCGCAGGCCCTCCTCGTTGCGCTCCATGCCGCAGTAGTCCCACATGATGTGGCCGAGCTCCTTGTGGAAGGAGTCGACGGTGCGGTCGCCGTTGACCGACAGCAGCTTGTCGATGCGGGCGCGCACCGCCTCGGCGGCCTCCTTGGCCTCGGGGTTGTTCTCGTCGACCTTGTCGAAGGGCCCGGCGGCGAGGTAGTCGTTGATGGTGTTGGGCAGCACGAAGTAGCCGTCGGCCAGCCCCTGCATCAGCGCGCTCGCGCCCAGGCGGTTGGCGCCGTGGTCGGAGAAGTTGGCCTCGCCGGTCACGAACAGGCCCGGGATGGAGCTCTGCAGGTCGTAGTCGACCCATAGCCCGCCCATGGTGTAGTGCACGGCGGGGTAGATGCGCATCGGCACTTCGTAGGGGTTCTCGCCGGTGATGCGCTGGTACATGTCGAAGAGGTTGCCGTACTTGGCCTCGACGGCGGGGCGGCCCATGCGCTTGATGGCGTCGGCGAAGTCCAGGTAGACACCCAGCCCGCCGGGGCCGACACCGCGGCCTTCGTCGCAGACGCTCTTGGCCGCGCGCGAGGCGATGTCGCGCGGCACCAGGTTGCCGAAGGCGGGGTAGGTGCGCTCCAGGTAGTAGTCGCGCTCCTCCTCCGGGATCTCGCGGGGGTCGCGGGTGTCGCCGCCCTCCTTGGGCACCCAGATGCGGCCGTCGTTGCGCAGCGACTCGCTCATCAGGGTCAGCTTGGACTGGTAGTCGCCGCTGACGGGGATGCAGGTCGGGTGGATCTGGGTGTAGCAGGGGTTCGCGAAGTGCGCGCCCTTGCGGTGCGCCCGCCAGGACGCGGTGACGTTGCAGCCCATGGCGTTGGTCGACAGGTAGAACACGTTGCCGTAACCGCCGGTGGAGAGCACGACGGCGTCGGCGAAGTGGGTCTCGATCTCGCCGGTGACCATGTCGCGGGCGACGATGCCGCGCGCCCGGCCGTCGACGACGATCAGCTCCAGCATCTCGTGGCGGGTGTTCATCTCGACGGTGCCGGCCGTGACCTGGCGCTCCAAGGCCTGGTAGGCGCCGATGAGCAGCTGCTGGCCGGTCTGGCCGCGGGCGTAGAAGGTCCGCGACACCTGGACGCCGCCGAAGGAGCGGTTGTCCAGCAGGCCGCCGTACTCGCGCGCGAAGGGCACGCCCTGGGCCACGCACTGGTCGATGATCTCGACGCTGACCTGGGAGAGCCGGTAGACGTTGGATTCGCGCGAGCGGAAGTCGCCGCCCTTGACCGTGTCGTAGAACAGCCGGTAGATGCTGTCGCCGTCGTTGCGGTAGTTCTTGGCCGCGTTGATGCCGCCCTGCGCTGCGATGCTGTGCGCGCGCCGCGGGCTGTCCTGGTAGCAGAAGGACTTGACGTGGTAGCCGGCCTCGCCCAGGGTCGCGGCCGCCGAGGCCCCGGCCAGGCCGGTGCCGACGATGATCACCGACAGCTTGCGGCGGTTGGCGGGGTTGACCAGCTTGGCGGAGAAGCGGCGCTTGTCCCAGCGCTCGGCGACGGGCCCGGAGGGGGCCTTGGTGTCGCTGATTTCGGCGCCTTCGGTGTACAGGTCGGTCATGTTATTCCACCAGCCCCAGAGTCACAGAGAGCGGCGTGAGCAGGAAGCCGATCGTCAGGGCTACCGCGATCACGGTCGCGATGATGTTCAGCGCGCGCTGCCGGCTCTGCCGGTTGGCGCCCAGCGTAGTCAGCGCGCTGAAAATGCCGTGGCGCATATGGAAGCCCGCAGCGACCACGGCGAGTACGTAGAACAGCGTGACGTACCAGAACTCCGGCTGGAAGCCGGCGACCAACCGCTCGTAGGGGCTGTCGGAAGCGCCCCCGGGGTGGATGTCGTTGGTCGTCAGATGCAGGATGTGGAAGATCGTGAACAGCGCGATCAGCACGCCGCCGTAGCGCATCGTGTAGGACGAGTAGCTGCGTTGCACCCGCTTGTTCACCTGGTAGCGCACCGGGCGTGCGCGGCCCGCCCGCCGCCACAGCACAACCGCCGCGTAGATGTGGATGAGGACACTCGCCAGCAGCACCACGCGGATGATCCAGAGCGCGCCGCCGTGCGGAAGCATGGGCTCGCCCAGCTCGCGCAGGTGGTGGGAGTAGTTGTCGAAGGCCTCTTGGCCCGCGAACACGTTGAGGTTGCCGTACATATGGAGGATCAGGAACAGCACAAGGATTACGCCGGTGACCGCCATCGCGGACTTGAGGGCCACCGTGGAACCGAGTGCCTCCGATCGCTGCTTGGTCAGGGTACTGTTCGCCACAAGTCGTCACTTTAAGACTTGATAAAGAAGAACGTCTAAGTCATCAGAGTGCTGGTGTCGATAGCTCTAGGCTATGGTCATGCAGTTCCAGCAGCTTGAGTACTTCCTCGCGGTCGCCGAGGCACGCCATTTCACCCGTGCAGCCGAGGTTTCGCGCATCGCCCAGCCCAGCCTGAGCCGGCAGATCCGCAACCTCGAAGAGGAGCTGGGCGCCTCCCTGTTCAGCCGGGCACGGGGAAATATCACACTCACACCGGCCGGTGAAGCACTGCTTCCGCTGGCCCAGCGCATCGTCGCCGACATGGAGACCGCGCGCCACGAGGTGCAGCAGCTGGCCGGCATGCGCCGCGGGCGGCTGCGCCTGGGTGCCACGCCATCGCTCTGCGCCGGCCTGCTCTCCGAGGTGCTGTCGGGGTTCCACGACCGCTTCCCAGGGATCGAACTGCAGGTGGACGAGAGCGGCTCGCGCGATCTGATCCGCGCCCTGGGCCACGGGGAGCTGGATCTGGCGCTGATCATCCTGCCGCTGCAGAGCAACGACCCGGCGTTCGTGACGACCCCGATCCTGCGGGAGAACCTGGTGGTGGTGCATGCGGCCGAATCCCCGCCGCCCACCCAGCGCGCGAGCATGCGCATCAGCGACCTGCGCGACCGGCCGCTGGTGATGTTCCGGCACGGCTACGACGTGCGCGATGCGACCCTGCACGCCTGCCGCGCCGCCGGTTTCGAGCCGCGGCTGGCGGTCGAGGGCGGCGAGATGGACGCGGTGCTGCGCTTCGTCGAGGCCGGGCTGGGGATCGCGGTGGTGCCCAGCATGGTGCTGAAGAACCGGCCGGGGCTGCGCGGCACCCCGCTGGCGCAGCCGCGGCTGCTGCGCACCATCGCGCTGGCCCACCGCAAGGACGTCGATCCCTCCCACACCGCGCGGGCCTTCCGGCG
Source organism: Streptomonospora sediminis (assembly GCF_054778995.1). NCBI lineage: Bacteria > Bacillati > Actinomycetota > Actinomycetes > Streptosporangiales > Nocardiopsidaceae > Streptomonospora > Streptomonospora sediminis. Next base: position 19,857 of record NZ_BAAGYZ010000047.1, on the reverse strand, counting down.
CCACCTCATGACCTACCTCACCCACATGACGCGCGACGACCTGGGCGAGGATCTTGAGGTCATCGCCGCGCTGCATCCTTGACCGGCCCTGGCCGGGTTTTCTCCGGGCCCGCCGGGCCGCACGGCCCGGCCTGACCGCGCGCTGCGGGGCGCCGCGCGGCCGGGCGGTGCTCGGCTGCGCCGCATCGGCGGGAAATGCGATAAATTTTTTTCATGAAGGCTGGGCTTATCTTCGCATAGCGGGCATGACGCCACAGGCGCCACAAAAGGCCATTTAATTCGCAAAAGCCCACATTCTCCCGCACTCTTCCATAAACCCACAGACCCGAAATAGGCTCAGTGGTATTTTTCACATTCATTTCGCGGGAATTTCGAGCTGAATTTGTGATCGGTCCGGCTTAACGTGGCACCCCTAGCACATCCGCACTGCCTGATCAGACGGCTGCGGGAGCGGCCTGCGCGCCCCGCGCTCCGCCATTACCGGGGCCGCTCGCGCCAAGATGGAGATGCAGCGAAATGACATCGACGCTTCCCCCGCCGGAGCGGGCCGGGCTCAAGCGCCCCCGTATATCCGCCCGGACCCTGCGCACCGACCGCTGGTGGTCCGGGCCGGTATGGACGGTGCTGGGGCTGACCGCGTTCCTGGTCTACGGCCTGGCCCGCGTACTCCAGCAGGACCATTACTGGGTCGGCGAGTTCGGCTACCTGACACCGTTCTACTCGCCGTGCCTGTCGGCCTCCTGCGTTCCCGAGTCAGCGCATTTCGGCACGCTCCCCTGGGAGTTCCCCTGGTTCCTGCCCTACGCGCTGTTCACCCTGCCGTTCCTGCTGCTGTTCCGGTTCACCTGCTACTACTACCGCAAGGCCTATTACCGGGCCTTCTGGCAGGCACCCACCGCGTGCGCCGTGCGCGAACCGCACGGCCGCTACACCGGCGAGTCCCGTTTCCCGATGATCGGCCAGAACCTGCACCGCTACTTCTTCTACGCGGCCGTGGCCATCTCGCTCATCAATACCTACGACGCCGCGCTGGCGCTGTTCCACGGCCGCGAAGGCGGATTCGGAATCGGGATCGGCAACCTCATCCTCATCGCCAATGTCGTGCTGCTGTGGGCCTACACGCTGAGCTGCCACTCCTGCCGGCACGTCTTCGGCGGCCGGCTGAACAGCTTCGGCGGGCGCCCGGTGCGCTACTGGCTGTGGAGCCGGATCTCCCAGCTCAACGGCAGGCACATGCTGTGGGCATGGGTGACTCTGGGCACCCTGGTCCTCACCGACCTGTACGTCGCGCTGGTCGCGAGCGGGACCATCACCGACCTGCGCATCTTCAACTAACGCAGCGAACCCCACCCACCCCGACCGCGGGTACCCGGTGCACCACCGCGCGGGCGCTGCAGGTACCGGCGCAACCGAAAGTCAGGAAGATGTCCGAGACAACACGGCACAGCTACGACGTCGTCGTGATCGGCGCCGGCGGCGCCGGCCTGCGTGCGGCGATCGAAGCCCGCCAGCAGGGCAAGAGGACCGCAGTCATCTCCAAGTCCCTCTTCGGCAAGGCCCACACCGTCATGGCCGAGGGCGGGGCCGCCGCCGCCCTCGGCAACGTCAACGACTCCGACCACTGGAAGGTGCATTTCCGCGACACCATCCGCGGCGGGAAGTTCATGAACGACCCCCGCATGGCCGAACTCCACGCCAAGGAGGCCCCGGAGCGCATCCTGGAACTGGAGCACTGGGGCGCCCTGTTCGACCGCACCGCCGAGGGCCGCATCAGCCAGCGCAACTTCGGCGGGCACGAATACCCGCGCCTGGCCCACGTCGGCGACCGCACCGGCCTGGAGATGATCCGCACCCTGCAGCAGCGCGTCGTCCAGCTGCAGCAGGCCGACGCTGCCGAGTTCGGCGACGCCGAGGCGATGATCAAGGTGTTCGCCGAGACCACCGTCACCGAACTCCTCCTGGAAGGCGCGGCCGGCGACGAGGGCAGCCGCGTCGCCGGCGCCTTCGCCTACATCCGCGAGACCGGCGACCACCTCGTGTTCGAGGCACCGGCGGTCATCCTGGCCACCGGCGGCATCGGCCGGTCGTTCAAGGTCACCTCCAACTCCTGGGAGTACACCGGCGACGGCCACGCCCTGGCGCTGCGCGCGGGCGCAACGCTGCTCAACATGGAGTTCGTGCAGTTCCACCCCACCGGCATGGTCTGGCCTCCCTCGGTGAAGGGCATCCTGGTGACCGAGTCGGTGCGCGGCGACGGCGGCGTGCTGCGCAACGCCGAGGGTGCGCGGTTCATGTTCGGCTACGTGCCCGATGTGTTCCGCGAGCACTACGCCGAGTCCGAGGAGGAGGCCGACGGTTGGTACGCCGATCCGGCCAACCACCGGCGCCCGCCCGAACTCCTGCCGCGCGACGAGGTCGCCCGGGCCATCAACAACGAGGTCAAGCAGGGCCGCGGCTCGCCGCACGGCGGCGTGTTCCTGGACGTGTCCACCCGGCTGCCGGCCGAGGAGATCATGCGGCGGCTGCCGTCGATGCACCACCAGTTCAAGGAGCTGGCCGACGTCGACATCACGGCCGGCCCCATGGAGGTCGGCCCCACCTGCCACTACGTCATGGGCGGGGTCGGGGTCGACGCCGACACCGGCGCCGCGCTGGTGCCGGGGCTGTTCGCGGCCGGCGAGGTCGCCGGCGGCATGCACGGCTCCAACCGGCTGGGCGGCAACTCGCTGTCGGACCTGCTGGTGTTCGGGCGCCGCTGCGGGTTGGGGGCCGCCGAATACGTCAGCGGGCTCGGCGACAACCGCCCGGCGCCCGCAGCCGCCGACATCGCCCGCCTTACCGAGGAGGCCGCCGCCCCCTTCGGGCGCAAGGCGGGCGAGAACCCCTACCAGCTCCACCAGGAGATCCAGCAGACCATGAACGACCTGGTCGGCATCATCCGGCGCGGCAGCGAGATCGAGCAGGCGCTGGAATCCCTGGCCAAGCTGCGCGAGCGCGCCGCCGAGGTCCGCGCCGAGGGCGGGACCGTCTACAACCCGGGTTGGCACCTGGCGCTGGACCTGCAGAACATGCTGCTGGTGTCGGAGGCCGTCGCCCGCGCCGCACTGGAGCGCCGGGAGTCGCGCGGAGGCCACACCCGCGACGACCACCCGGCCATGTCGGCGCAGTGGCGGCGGGTCAACCTGGTCTCGTCGCTGCGCGGCGGCCGCCTGGAGCTTCGCCAGGAGCCGCTCGGTTCGCTGCGCCCGGACCTGATGGAACTGTTCGACCGCGAGGAGCTGAGCAAGTACCTCACCGAGGAGGAACTGCCCGCTGCCCTGCGGTCGGGCGGCGCCGAGACCGCGAAGGAGGACAACTGATGACCAAGCGGACGTTCCATGTGTGGCGCGGCGGCGGCGAAGGCGACCTGGCCGAGTACGAGGTCGAGGTCAACGAGGGCGAGGTCGTGCTCGACGTGCTGCACCGCCTGCAGGCGACCCAGGCGCCCGACCTGGCCGTGCGCTGGAACTGCAAGGCCGGCAAGTGCGGGTCCTGCTCGGTCGAGATCAACGGGCGGCCCCGCCTGTCGTGCATGGCCCGGATGAGCACCTTCGAGCCCGGCGAGGCCATCACCGTGACCCCGATGCGCACCTTCCCGGTCATCCGCGACCTGGTGTGCGATGTCTCCTTCAACTACCAGAAGGCGCGGGAGATCCCTTCGTTCACCCCGCCCGCCGATTCCGAGCCCGGCGACCTCCGGATGCAGCAGGCCGATGTGCAGCGCTCCCAGGAGTTCCGCAAGTGCATCGAGTGCTTCCTGTGCCAGGACGTCTGCCATGTCATCCGCGACCACGAGGAGAACAAGGAGGCGTTCTCGGGGCCGCGGTTCCTGATGCGCGCCGCCGAGCTGGAACTGCACCCCCACGACACCGCCGACCGCCGCAAGATCTCCCAGGAGGAGTTCGGGCTGGGCTACTGCAACATCACCAAGTGCTGCACCGAGGTCTGCCCGGAGAACATCCGCATCACCGACAACGCACTGATCCCGCTGAAGGAGCGGGTCGCCGACCGCCAGTACGACCCGCTGGTGTGGCTGGGCTCCAAGATCGGCCTGCGCAAGGGTGCCGACACCCCGGTACCGCCCAACACCCGCAAGCCGTCGGCCGCACCGGAGCAGTAACCGGCCCGGCCCCGGGGGCCGCCCGCGGGGCGGTCCCCACCGCGGGCCTCGCCGCGGCGCCACCGCTGCACCGGCACGGCGGCACTGCGCTAGTACCCCTCCCACGCGCCGCGTTCGTATTCCAGCATGCGCGGCATCATCAGCGTGGAGGGTTCGGAGCCGGTGGGCCGGCGGTCCTTGGGGAAGGTCTGCGCGGCGCGCAGCGTGGCCGCGTCCAGGAACCGCAGCCGCGGATGCTCCGCGGGCAGCTCCACCGCGGGTTTCGGCCGCCCCTCCGGCGCGGCCAGGAAGAAGCCCCAGTTGCCGAAGCTGGGCACGTCGACGTGGTAGCCGGCGGTCTGCCAGCCCGCTGAACGCAGGCCGGCGCGCACGCCCCAGTAGGCCTCGGGCGCGAAGTAGGGCGATCCGGCCTGGACCGTCATGCGGCCCTGTTCGGTCAGTGCGCGCCGCACCAGCGTGTAGAACTCGGTGGAGTACAGCTTGGCGGTGGCGGTGTCGTCAGGGTCGGGCATGTCGACCAGGATCACGTCGAAGCGGCGGCGGTTCTCCTGCAGCCAGGTGAAGGCGTCGGCGTTGACCACGCTGACGCGGTCGTCGGCGAGGGCGTTTCCGTTCAGCCCGCGGATCTCGGGCATGGTGCGGGCCAGCTTGGTGACCATGGGGTCCAGGTCGACCAGGGTGACCGACTCGACGTCGTCGTAACCGACGAGTTCGCGCACCGCCAGCCCGTCGCCGCCGCCCAGCACCAGCACGTCGCCGTGCTCGCCGTTCATCGCCGGGTGGACCAGGGACTCGTGGTAGCGGTACTCGTCCAGCGAACTGAACTGCAGGTCCCCGTTGAGGAACAGCCGGGTGTCCGAACCCGACACCTTCTGGGTGACCACGATCTCCTGGTAGTCCGATCGCTGCGCAAAGACGATCGGGTCGCGGTAGAGCGCCTGGCGGGCACTCACCTCGAACCGGCCCGACAGCGCGAACGACCCTGCCAGCACCGCCAGGACCAGCACCAGGCCCACTGCGGGCAGCATCCGGGTGCGCGGTGTCAGCGACTCGCGGAACAGCCACAGCACCACCCACACGCCGACTACGGCGTTCACCGCGCCGACCACCAGTGTGCCCTTGAGCAGGCCGAACACCGGAAGCAGCGCGAAGGGGAACGCCAGGCCGCCCAGCAGTCCGCCCACGTAGTCGGCGGCGAACATGTCCGCCGCCGCGTCGGCGGCATTCTGGCGGCGGATGCGCTGGATCAGGGTCATCAGCAGCGGGATCTCCGCGCCGATGAGCGCCCCGATCACCATCGCCAGCAGCACCATCGCCGGCTGGTAGAGCGAGAACCAGGCGAAGGCGGCATACAGCACCAGCACCGAAAGCCCGCCGACGACCGACAGCGCCCCTTCGATGACGGCGAACCAGAAGGCGGGGCGGTCGGTGAGCCGCTTGGACAGCACCGACCCGACACCCATCGCGAAGACCATGACCGACAGCACGACCGACGCCTGCACGACGGTGTCGCCCAGCAGGTAGCTGCCCAGTGCGACCAGGGCGAGCTCGTAGACGAGCCCGCACGCGGCGCACACGAACACGGCGAACAGCACCAGCAGCCGGGCCAGCCGGGGCCGCACCGGCAGCCCCGGCGGCCGCGATGGGCCACTGCTGCGGGGCGCGGAATCCTCCGCGGTCCCCATCAGGAGATTGCCGCGGCGACCATGAGCGCGATGGCCACGTGGGCCGCAGCGTTGACCCACGCCGCGGGGTGGGTCTCGTCGCCCGTGAGCATTTCGCCGAGCTTGCCCGGTGTGAGCACGTCGATCAGCAGGAACGACAGGCCCATCAGCAGCAGCCCGATGAGGCCGTAGATCGCGGCACCGGACAGGCCGACGATCAGGCCGCCGGTGCTGACGTAGATGGCGGTCGCCACCACGATGGCCACGCCCAGCAGGTTGCTGGCCAGCAGCAGCGAGGCGTTGCGGTTGCGCTGGACCCAGACCAGCTCGTGCAGCTTGCCGGGGGTGAGGACATCGACGATCAGGTAGCCGATCACCATGAGCACGATACCGAGAGCACCGTAGGCAAGGCTGGCGCCTGCTTCGTAGAGGAGGACGGGCATTGCGGATCCTTGTCTGCTGTCGCTGTCAGGGGGTCGTATCTACCAGGACTGTCAGGGGTCGGGGATGGCGGTCGGGGACGGCGGCGGAGAAGGACGGACTCGAGCGCTCACCGACTGCGGTTGCTACGGCGTCACTTGCCGAAGCCGGGACCGCCGCCGCGCCAGGAGGAGCCACCGGATGAGCCCGAATCGGAATAGCCGGAGGAGCCGGAGTTGCGGGAATGGCCCGTGGAGCCGGAGTTGCGGGAATGGCCCGTGGAGCCGGAGTTGCGGGAATGGCCCGAGCCGTGGGAGCTGGAATGGCCCGTGGAGCCGTGGGAGCGGGATCCGCCGTCGCAGCCGACGTATTCGAACTCGCCGGGCCCGGTCTTGCGGTAGTCGCCGTCGCCGGGATCATGCTCGTAGGAGACACCGTCGTTGCCCCGCTCGATGCGCGAACCCTCCAGCAGGTCCTCGGCGTCGGCACGGTCCCAATCGCCGCAGCTGGAACCGGAGCTCACCGCAGGGAGGACCATGACCCCTACCAGAACAATGATTCCGAGCCCGAATATCAGCAAGAGCTTGATCGCAGCTCCGGACACGGCACTCACGCATCCTTTCCGGGTTGGTGGGGCCCGTCGGGGCCTGTACAGGTGGTCACAGTGGTCACCAGCTCTCTCGTTTGGGGGTAGGCGTGCCAGGTCCGCCACCGCACGCCCGCCGCGGGCAGGGCCTCGGGCAGCAGTGCGGTGATGGCCTGCGGATCGCCGGGAAAGGCAGCGACCACACCGCGGGGGTCGCCTTCAACCGCGGCACGGACGCGCTCCACCTGCTCCGCGAACGCGGCGCGGGCCGGTGTGGCCACGGAGCTGGTGAAGTCGTAGGAGGCCAGCCCGGCAACCGGAGGGCCGGCTTGGCCCGGAAGCCCGCCGCCGGCACCCGGCAGGCAGGCGACGGTTTCGGTCAGCAGCGGTGCGCCCCCGGACGGCGCGGACAGCACCACCTGGTGGGAGGCGCCGAGCACCCGCAGCTCCACCCGGTAGCCGGCCAGCCCGCGGGTGCGGGTCAGCAGCGCGGGCAGCTCGGGCGCGTCCAGGGTCCAGGCCAGGTCGGCGGCGCTGGTGTCGGCGAACGGTGCGGACAGGGCGGTGGGCACCGGTCAGCTCCCCGCGGAGAAGACGGTGAACGCGGCGCGGTTCAGGGGCGTTCCGGTGCTGGGCTCCCACCGGCCATGGTCGAACCGTTCGAACGACAGCAGGCGGCCGCTGCCGTCGGCGGCCTCGTAGTCGGCGTAGTCCATGCCGCCCTCGGCACGCAGCCCGGTGGTGCCTTCGGAGCGGTAGGAGGCGCTGCCGCGCTCGGTGAGCCGGTAGCGCACGCCTTCGAGCTCGACCTCGCGGCCGTGCGGGGTGAGTTCGAGGTCGGGCCGGCCGGTCCACAGCGCCATCTGCAGGTCGGGGTCCTGTTCGACGGACAGCCACCGCCGCCCGTTCTCGACCTCCAGGAAGTGCTCGGCCCACACGGCGCCGCCCTCGGACAGCCGCAGCGTGCCGCGGATCCAGGTGCGTTCGGCACCGAAGTCGAGCATGTCCCCGGCTTTGAGGCGCAGCGGGTCGCCCTGGGTCTCGCCGATGTCGGCGAAGGGGTCGGCGGGGGCGGCGGGGCGCGAGGGAGCAGCGGTGCGCCGCGATCCGCGGAGTTGGCGGCGCACCAAACCGGCGACCATGATGGCCGCCGCGATTACAACCACGAGCACGGCCGCGCTGATGATCAGGAGCGGCACCGACAAGTTCGACATCTGCTCAGGAATCTCCAGTTGAGGGACCGGCCGGACCGCTGGTAGCCGACCGCACGAATCGGGCGCAGGCGACCGGCCCCACGTTCCCTAAGCAGGAACACGAATCGATAACGGCAGGCCACCGGTCGGGTCGCGCGGTATCGCCTCCCGCTGTCCCGCCGACCATCCGTCCCGCCGATCAGCCGTCTCAGCCAGTGGGAAAGCGGGCCTCAGTCGTCGACCGGGCGGGTGTAGCGGGCCAGTAGCGCGGGGGCGGCGGCGCCCACCAGGGCCGCGGCGGTGTCGCGCACGCGCGCCGCCAGCGGCGACTCGCTCTGCACCGCCTCGGCGAGCTGGGCCGAGCGCTGCACCAGGGCGCTGGTGCGAACCAGCCGCGCATCGGAGTAGGACTGCAGCGCGGTGGGGACGTAGGCCGTGGAACCGCTGATGTGCTGCGCCAGCGCGACCGCGTCGCCGATTGCCTGGCCGGCGCCTTGGGCCAGGTTGGGGGTCATGGCGTGCGCGGTATCGCCCACCAGTGCGATGCGGCCCTTGTGGTAGGCGGGCAGCGGGGTGTCGATGTGCCAAACGTCACTGCGCAGCACCGACTCCGGCCGGGCCGCGGCGGCCAACCGCGGCAGCGGGTCGTGCCACCCCTCGACCCGCCGCACCAGTTCGCCGTGCTCGTCCGGCAGCCGCCCGCCCGCCGGGGTGTTGCCGGTGGCATAGCAGAACACCTCGTCGCCGCTGAGCGGCAGCACGCCGGCCACTCCGCCGCAGCCCCAGCTCTCGCCGAACTCCATGGCGCGGACCGGGCGCGGCACGATCGCGCTCCAGTAGGCGAACCCGGCGTAGACGGCGCCGGGGTGCTCCAGGAAAAGCTCGTTGCGCAGGCCTGAGCGGGCGCCGTCGGCCAGGACGACCAGGTCGGCGGTGTGGTCGCCGGAGTCGGTGGCCACGCGGGCGGGGCGGCGGGTATCGCCGGGTTCGATCGCGGTGGCGGTCGTGGCCGTGTGCACCGAGGCGGCGGGCAGCCGGTCCAGCAGCATCGTGCTCAGTTCGCCGCGGCGCAGCACGTACACGGCGTCGCCGAACCGGCGGCGGGTGCGCTCGGCCGAGCCGCGCAGCATCCACCGGCCGTCGCGGCGGCGGATGGCGGCGATGCCCTGCTGGGCGGAGCGCTTGCGGACGTCCTCGCCGAGGTCGAGGTTGTCCAGAGCCCGCAGTGCGTTGGGGGCCAGCGCCAGGGCGACCTCGGCGGGTTCCAAACCGGGCGCGCGCTCACAGACAGTGACCCGCCAGCCCATCCGGTGCAGGGCGAGTGCCGCGGCCAACCCGCCGATGGCGCCTCCGATGACGACGGCGTGCGGCTGTGCCATGGGCTCGTCCTCCGGGGGGGTCTCAACGAGCGGTTGCGAGGCCGCGGCGATCCGCAACAGCCTGCTTCCCCAAGGCTAGGGCCGACCGGCAGGTAACGCTATGAATCCGAGGAATCCGCAGGATTCCCCGTGATTTTTGCCGTTGTACACGCGGCGGAGCGGCAGGCCGTGCACACGCTCCCGCCGCACCGCGACCGCCGCACCCGCCGGAGCCGGGCCGCAACCGGGCGGCCGGGTCCGGCGGGAGCGGGATCAGCCGCGCTTCTTCTGGGCTGCCGTGCGGCCGCGCTCCTTGGAGTCGAGGACGACCTTGCGGATGCGCACCGCGTCGGGTGTCACCTCGACGCACTCGTCCTCGCGGCAGAACTCCAGCGCCTGCTCCAGCGAGAGCCGGCGCGGCGGCACCAGGCGCTCCAGCTCATCGCCCGTGGAGGAGCGCATGTTGGTGAGCTTCTTCTCCTTGGTGATGTTGACGTCCATGTCGTCGGTGCGGGAGTTCTCGCCGACGATCATGCCCTCGTAGACGTCGGTGCCCGGTTCGACGAACAGCACGCCGCGCTCTTGGAGGTTGAACATCGCGAACGTCACGGCCTTGCCGGTGCGGTCGGCCACCAGCGACCCGGTCGGCCGGGTGCGCAGGTCGCCGAACCACGGTTCGAAGCCCTCGAAGACGTGGTGGGCGATGCCGGTGCCGCGGGTCTCGGTGAGGAACTCGGTGCGGAACCCGATGAGGCCGCGCGAGGGCACCAGCCAGTCCATCCGCACCCAGCCGGTGCCGTGGTTGGTCATGTGCTCCATGCGGCCCTTGCGCACGCTGAGCAGCTGGGTGATGGCGCCGAGGAAGTCCTCGGGGGCGTCGACGGTGAGGCGCTCGACCGGCTCGTGCAGCTTGCCGTCGATCTCGCGGGTGACCACCTGCGGTTTGCCGATGGTGAGCTCGTAGCCCTCGCGGCGCATCTGCTCGACCAGGATCGCCAGGGCGAGCTCGCCGCGGCCCTGGACCTCCCAGGCGTCGGGGCGCTCGGTTTCGAGCACGCGCAGGCTGACGTTGCCGACCAGTTCGCGGTCGAGCCGGTCCTTGACCAGCCGGGCCGTGACCTTGGCGCCCTTGGTCTTGCCTACCAGCGGCGAGGTGTTGGTGCCGATGGTCATGGAGATCGCCGGCTCGTCGACGGTGATCAGCGGCAGCGGGCGCGGGTCGTCGGGGTCGGCCAGGGTCTCGCCGATCATGATGTCGGGGATGCCCGCGATGGCGATGATGTCGCCGGGCCCGGCCTTCTCGGCGGACTTGCGCTCCAGCGCCTCGGTCATCAGCAGTTCGGTGATGCGCACCGACTGCACCTTGCCGTCGCCGCGGATCCAGGCGACCTGCTGGCCCTTGCGGATCTCGCCCTGGCGCACCCGGCACAGCGCCAGGCGGCCCAGGAACGGCGAGGCGTCCAGGTTGGTGACGTGGGCCTGCAGCGGGGCGCCGGGGGTGTACTCCGGGGTCGGCACCGAGTCGAGGAGCGTGTGGAACAGCGGGACCAGGTCGGGGTTGGCGGGCGCTTCGCCGTTCGCGGGGCGCTCCAGCGAGGCCCGGCCGTCGCGGGCGCAGGCGTAGACGATCGGGAAGTCGATCTGGGATTCGTCGGCGTCGAGGTCGAGGAAGAGCTCGTAGACGTCGTCGACGACCTCGGCGATGCGGCTGTCGGGCCGGTCGACCTTGTTGATGACCAGGATCACCGGCAGCTTGGCCGCCAGTGCCTTGCGCAGCACGAACCGGGTCTGCGGCAGCGGGCCCTCGCTGGCGTCGACCAGCAGCACCACACCGTCGACCATCGACAGGCCGCGCTCGACCTCGCCGCCGAAGTCGGCGTGGCCGGGGGTGTCGATGATGTTGATGACGACGTCGTCGCCCTCGGGTTTGGTGTAGTGGATGGCCGTGTTCTTGGCGAGAATGGTGATGCCCTTCTCGCGTTCCAGGTCGTTGGAGTCCATGACGCGCTCGTCCACGTCCTGGTTGGCTCGGAAGACCCCCGACTGCCAGAGCATGGCGTCGACCAGGGTGGTTTTACCGTGGTCGACGTGAGCGACGATGGCGACGTTGCGGATGTCAGTCCTACGTGCGGAGCCCTCGGCGGGCGTGGCGCTGGACATGCGAGTGTCTCGATCTCATCTGGTGGGAATAGCCGCGACTCCCGCGGCACTCTGCCAGTTTATGCGGGCCTTTTGGGTCCGGGGGAAAACGGCCTGGTCACCGACGAACGCCCGGGGTGCGTTGAGCAGGGATGCGGCGGCCGGAACGGACCGCGGACACGCCGGATGAGGGCGCAGCGCGGGGCGGGTGTTCAGCGGCGGTTCAGGCGCCGCTCAGGTGCGGCCGGATCTCGGTGAGGAAGGGGACATCGGCCGGCAGCCAGTCGACTCCGGCGAGGGTGTCCGCGTGCAGCCAGCGCAGCGAGAGGTGCTCCAGCGCGCGGGGCTCGGGCTGGTCGGCGGGCAACTCGGCGATCCACACGCGCAGCACGGCCGCGGGGCCCTGCTCGCGGGCGGGAAAGGACACGTCGCCGCCGATGCGGTGCAGCGGGGCGATGCGCACGCCCAGCTCCTCCTCGCATTCGCGCACGAGAGCGGCGGTGTCGGACTCGCCGGGGTCGACCTTGCCGCCGGGCAGCTCCCAGCGTCCGCGCATCAGCGGCGGATGGGACCGCTGGGCGGCGAGCAGCGCACCGCTGCGGATGATCGCGGCGCCGACGACGATCTGCGGTTGCGGCGCAGGGGGCTGCGGCGAAGAGCCGTTCGGCAAAGAGGGCTGCTGGGAGTGCTCGGTCACGGGGAAACGGTAGCCGGGCCGGCGAAGCGGTCCGCGGGGCGGGGCGGCGGGTGAGCCGGGGTGCGCGGCGGTGGGAGCCGCCGGTGGAGCAGCGCAGCCTCGGGCGCCGACCGGCGGTCGGCGCCCGAGGTGGCCGACGCTCTCCGGGGGGAGTGGAAAGAGCGTCAGCGCCCAGGGAGGCTGCGTGGGTGTTCCGGTCCGCCGGAGGGCGGATTCCCTTCCGGTTTCCGCTTCATAAGGTGAGCCTATTCAACCTGGAGCGCCGTTGGGGCGGAAATTTCAAAAACTGCTGATGAGCAGGAGGGAAAGGCCCCGGAACCGCCGACCGTTCCTTATTGGCGGCACCCGGGCGGTGTGCGCGCCACACCGCCGCCGTGCCGTCGGCGGCCCCGGAGCGACCGGGTCGGCGCCCGGGAGGGATCGGGCGCGACCGCGGCCGGCGGGCTGCGGCACTGGGAGAGGGGGCGGTGCCGCGCCCGGCCTCAGCCACGGTACTCCATAAACTCCTACATTTCAGTTGTCTACTAATACGAAATCGTCCGCGGCTTTTGTCGGTTCCGCGGGCGCTGCACGGCAGCCGGAACGGTCGCATCGGCCGGAACTGATGGAACGGAATGGAACGATCAGTCCGAATCGTCGCTTATGCCACAAAAGAGAAGTGGAATGGCTTTCCAGTGGCGCGGCGCCCGGCTGCCGCGGTCTCGGACAAGGTGCTCCGGATCGGTAATTCGGGACCGGAGTCAGAAATCAGCCAGACGCTGCGCCAGCGCCGTATACCGCCGCCCGGCCGTTGCGTTGCGGACCGCCTGGGCCAGAGCGCGGCGCGAACCCACCAGGACCACGAGCCGCTTGGCGCGGGTGATGGCCGTGTAGAGCAGGTTGCGCTGCAGCATCATCCACGCGCTCGTTGTGATGGGAATCACCACCGCGGGGTACTCGCTGCCCTGCGACCGGTGCACCGTAACAGCGTAGGCGTGCACCAGCTCGTCGAGCTCGGCGAAGTCGTAGGAGATCTCCTCGTCTTCGTCGGTGCGCACCCCCACCGCCTGCTCGACGGTGTCGATCCCGGTGATGACCCCGAGCGTGCCGTTGAAGACACCGTTCGCGCCTTTGTCGTAGTTGTTGCGGATCTGGGTGACCTTGTCGCCCACCCGGAAGATCCGGCCGCCGAAACGGCGTTCGGCAACGCCCTCGCGCTGAGGGGTCAGCGCCTGCTGCAGCAGCGTGTTCAGGTTGCCGGCCCCGGCCGGACCCCGGTGCATGGGAGCAAGCACCTGCACATCGCGGCGCGGATCGAGCCCGAACCTGCGGGGGATGCGGTTGGCGACCACGTCAACGGTGAGGTCGGCCGTTGCCTCGGTCTCGTCGCTCGGGAACAGGAAAAAGTCCGTCATCCCAGCGAATTCGGGCGGGGTTCCGGTGTTCACGCGGTGCGCGTTGGTAACCACGCCCGACTCCTGCGCCTGCCGGAACACGTGGGTCAGCCGGACCTGCGGCAGCGGGGACCGGTCGTCCAACAGGTCGCGCAGCACCTGGCCGGCCCCGACCGACGGGAGCTGGTCGACGTCGCCGACCAGCAGCAGATGGGCGCCCGGCGGCACCGCCTTGGCCAGCTTGTTGGCCAGCAGCAGGTCGAGCATGGACGCTTCGTCCACCACGAGCAGGTCGCAGTCCAGCGGATGGTCGCGGTCGTAGGAGGCGTCGCCGCCCGGCTTCAGCTCCAGCAGCCGGTGCACGGTGGAGGCCTCGTGGCCGGTCAGCTCCGTCATGCGCTTGGCCGCCCGGCCCGTGGGCGCGGCCAGGATGATCTTGGCCTTCTTGGCCGCGGCCAGGGTGATGATCGAGGCCACGGTGTAGGACTTGCCGCAGCCGGGGCCGCCGGTGAGGACCGCGACCCTGCGGCTCAGCGCGAGCTTGACCGCCTCCTCCTGCCCGGCGGCCAACTCGGAGCCGGTGCGCGAGCCCAGCCAGCCCAGCGCCGCGCTCCAGTCGACCTCGGCAAAGGCGGACAGGCGGTCGTCGGAGGCGTTGAGCAGCCCCCGCAGCTGCGCGGCCAGCGCCGCCTCGGCCCGTTGGAACGGGACGAGGTAGACGGCGGTGACCTCGTCGCCGTCGGGGCCGGTGACCTTCTCGGCGGCGACACCCTCCTCGGCGACCAGCCGGGCCAGGCACTCGATCACCAGGCCGGAGTCGACCTGCAGGATCTTCACGGCCTCGGCGATCAGCCGTTCCTCGGGCAGGTAGCAGTGGCCGTCGGAGGTGGACTCCGACAGCGTGAACTGGATGCCGGCCATCACCCGTTCCGGGCTGTCGTGCGGGATCCCCACGGCCTGGGCGATGGTGTCGGCGGTCTTGAACCCGATGCCCCACACATCGGTCGCCAGCCGGTAGGGCTCGTTGCGCACCACCGAAATGGAGGAGTCGCCGTACTTCTTGTAGATCCGTACCGCCAGCGACGTCGACACCCCGATGCCCTGCAGGAAGACCATCACTTCCTTGATGGCCTTCTGCTCCTCCCAGGCGTCGGCGATCAGCTTGGTGCGTTTGGGGCCGAGCTTGGGCACCTCGATGAGGCGTTCGGGTGTCTGCTCGATGACGTCCAGCGCCGCAACGCCGAAGTGCTCCACGATCCGCTCGGCCAACCGGGGGCCGATTCCCTTCACCAGCCCCGAACCCAGGTAGCGGCGCACCCCTTGCACGGTCGCGGGCAGCACCGTGGTGTAGTTCTCGACCGTGAACTGGCGGCCGTACTGCGGGTGGGATCCCCAGCGGCCCTCCATCCGCAGCGACTCGCCGGGCTGGGCGCCCAGCAGCGCACCCACCACCGTGGTGAGGTCGCCGCCGCCACCGCGGCCGTTGTCGATCTTGGCGACGGTGTAGCCGGTCTCCTCGTTGGCGTAGGTGATGCGCTCCAGCACCCCTTCGAGGACCGCCGGCTGGAATCCGCGCTCACCGGACCCCTGCCCGTTGGACCGCTTGGCCATCACGACTCCCTCCAGACCGCTCTGTTCCCAGCATGCCGCCTCATGCCGACACCCGGGGCCGGGCCAGCCCGGCCGACCGGTGGTACCGCAGCCGGGCGGCGCGGCTCAGTCGGCCTGCGGGCGGGCCGCCGCCGCGGCGGCCTGTTCCAGGTCGGCGAGCAGGCCGCCCAGCACCGCCTCCTCCTCAACCCGCCGACCGAGCCCGGCCATCGCCGGCTCCAGCTCGGGGTCCCAGTCCGCGGCCACCGGCGAACCGGTCAGCGCGCCCGTGCCGCGGGCGGTACCGGTACCGCCGGGGCCGTCCGCGCCCGCAGCGCGGCGGTAGTCGGCCGCGGTAAAGCGCCACGGGCGCCAGTCCAGGCGGCGCAGCAGGACGTTGGCGATACGGATACCGCCCCAGTCGAAGTCGCCGTGGTAGCGCAGCACCGCACCGCCCGCGGCGACCGACCGCAGCAGGGTCAGCACCGCCGCGCCGGGCTGGCCGCGCGTACACACCAGCGGCGGGCAGGCCGGCCCCAGCCGGTCGGCCGCCGCCGCGACCACAGCGGGGTTCTCGCAGACGTACACCTGCACCGCACCGCCCGGCGCGCGCGGCGGATCCCGCACGAGCTGGCGCAGGGTCAGCACAGCGGGCTGGCCGGCCGCCCGCAGCTCCGCCAGGACGCGGCCGGTGGAGGTGGCGCCGTCACCGGGCAGCCCGGCCGCCAGCACCGTCGCCGACAACTCGTCCTGGAGCAGGCCTACCGCCGCCCACAGCTCCCGCCGGGCCTCGGCACCTCCCGCGGTGTCGGTGTCGGCGCCGCTGCCCGTACCGGCACAGGCTGCTGTACCGGAGCCGGAACCGGAGCCGGTGCCGCCCGTTCCCAGTCCCGACAGCGCCCGGACCGCCCCGAGGGCCAGTGTGCCCAGCGGCCGCCCCTGGTCGAGTGCGTGGGCATCGCCGCACGTGCGCGCAGCGAACACGGCCAGCCCTTCGCCGGCTGCGGGCAGCTGCGCCACCACCTCGGCGAGGACGGCCAGCACCGGGGCGGCGTCGGCGGGGCCGCCGAGCAGGCGGCGCGCCAGACCGGAGGCCCGCAGGCGTTCGCACCAAGCCGTCAGCTCGGTGTCGGCCGAGCACACCGCCTCCAGCGCGGCAAAGGCCCGGTCCCACTCGCGGGCCTCGGCCGCCGCGGCGCGGGCGCGCACCTGGACCGGGCCGGTCAGGGCTTCCACGGCCGCGCGCAGGCCGCACGGGCTGATCCCCGACCGGCGCAGCACGGCGTCGACGGCTCCCAGCGGCACGGTCAGCGACCGGCCGGGCGCGGGGCGCCGGCCCAGCAGCCGCTGGACGGCGGTGCGCTGCTGCGGCGTTGCGTTGGCGAGCGTGACGGTTCCGGTGAGTTCCTGCCCGCGCGCGATGCGGCTGCGGAGGCGCTCTACGAGCCAGCACAGGTCGTCGCCCCCGATCAGCCGGTCCAAGCGGGCCCGGTCGACGCCGTCGGCGCCGCCGCCTTCCGCGCCGGGCGCGGCCGAGTCGGGACCGTGTTCGCGGCTCATGGCGCTCCTTCGCGGTCGGGTGCCGAATGCGTTCCGGTCGCAGCGGGCCGCTGCGCGGCGGCCGTCCGGCGGGGCCGGCCCGGCGGGGGCACGGGGCCGGGTCGCGGGGGTCAGGGGCATGGGGGGCGGTGTTTGGGCGGGGTCACGGCCAGAGCGCGTCCTGGGCAACGCCGGCCCCGGCAGGGGAACCGCCCGCCGCCGCTCCGGCCGGCTCCTCGGTCGGCGCTGCAGCCGGCGATTCGGCGGCGCGCCGCCTGCGGTGCCCGTCCCACTCCCAGCGGGTCACCAGCACCGCCGGCACCCCTTCCAACCGGGAGAGCTGGCAGATCTCCAGGCCGGGCACCTGCGGGTAGCAACCCCATTCGCGTTCGCTGGTCATGACGACATCGAGGTCGAAGGAGGCTAGCAGGCCCAAGCACTTGGCGCGGGAGTCGTCGTCGACCCCGGCGAACGCCTCGTCGAGGGTGATCAGCCGCGGAGCGGCGGGGTCGGCGGCACTGGCGTAGTGCCCCGATGCCGCGGCGAACAACGGGATCGACATGGACAGCACCCGCTCACCGCCGGAGGCCGGGCCGCTGGCCGGCTGCCACTTGCCGTTCTGGTGGCGCTCGACACCGAACTCGTGCCAGGTGCGGTAGTCCAGCGCCTGTTTCAGGTGCTCGTACCAGGTCCCGCCGCTCTGGTCGGCGGCACGCACCCGGTTGATCTGGCCCTGGAGGAAGTCGCCCAGCACAGTGCGGTCCTGGGGCGACCAGGCATCGCTGTCCTGGCGCAGCCGGCGCCGCGCGTCCTCCAGGCCGGGGGGCGCATCGCGGCGCGACGGGCGCCACACCAGCCGCAGCCGCATCCCGGTACTGGTGGGGCGCTCCTTCAACTCCTCGTTCATCTCGGCCACCCGCCGCTCGGCCGCCACGATCAGCTCCTGCAGCGATCCGGCAACCTCGGTGATGAGGTGGTTCTCCAGTAGCTCGCGCTGGCGGGCGGTCAGCAGCCGGTCGCGCTCTTCGACCTCGGCGGCCAGGGCGGTGACAAGTTCGGGGACCTCGCGTTCGCGGCCGTTGAACACCACCCGGACCACGACCCCGTCTTCCAGGGACTGGGTGCTGGCCTGGTGGCCGCGCGCCGACAGGGTCTCGCCGAGCGGGGACAGCTCAGCGGACAGCCGCTTCTGCACCCGCTCCCACGCCGGATCGGACTCGTCGGTGCCGGCCAGCTGCGCGCCGATCGTCCGCGCCAGGTCAATGGCGGGCCGCACGGCCCACTCTTCGCCCGTGGGCGGCACCTCGGTGCCGGGCAGGGCCACGCCGAGCAGGCCGGTGGCGGCGAACCGGCGCAGCGCGGCGACCGCCTCGGCGCGGGCGGTGACCGCGGCTTCGATGCGGGTGTTCAGGTCGGTGATGCGGGTCTGCTCACTGGCCAGCTCTTTGTTGGCGTCGATCAGCTCCTGCTGGGCGCGCTTGCCCTGCTCGGCGCAGTCGCGTTGGGCGGCACCGTTCTCGGCGAGGCGGCGCTGCAGCTCCTCGACCGCCGCCCCGACCGTGTCCTTCAGTGTGGTGTGGCGTTCGCGGGCGGCTGCCCACGCGTTCTCGGCGTGGGCACTGCGCTCGGCCATTTCCGCTGCGTAGGCGGCCAAGCGGGCGGTCTCCTCGCGCTGGTCGTTTTCGGCGGCGGCGGCGCTGCTGCGTTCGCGTACGGCCGGCCACACATCGGCCAGCGCGACACGGTACTCGCCCAGGGCAGCGCGCAGCGCGCGCAGTTCGCCGGGGTCGGTGGGCAGCGCCAGGTCGGCCGCCGCTTCGTGCAGCTCCGCGGCCGCTGCAGTGGCGGCCCGGGCGGCGGTGGCCGCCGCCGCTTCCAGTTCGCCGCGGACCTCGCGGGCGCGGCCCACGGCGCGGTCGGCCTCGGCGCGGGCGGCATGCGCGGCCACCAGCGCGTCGTCGCCCGGCAGGCCCGCGAGCTCGGCATCGAGGGCGCCGCGGCGCCGGTCGAGTTCGGCGGCGCGGGCATCCAGTTCGGCGACCGCGGCGCCGACGTCGGCGAGCTCGGCGCCGATCGCGTCGATGCGGGCCCGGCGGGCGGCCTCGCGGGCGCCTTCACCCAGGTACTCGGCGCGCTCCTTGCTCCACCTGCCCTGCAGGACGCCGAGGTGGAACCGGCCCTGGGGGTCGACGCCTGCGGCGGTCGGCTGCGCGGCGGCGCCGGAGGCGGTGCCCGTGCCGGACCCGATGCCCGCCGTGCCGGACGTGTCCAGGCCGATGGATGCCAACAGGCCGGCGACGACGGCGGGGGCGACGGCGGCGGCCTGGGCGTCGCCGGGGTCGGCGGAGGGGAACAGGGCGTCGGCCAACGACGGCCCCGGCACCGGACCGGCGGCGCGCAACACGGTGTCGTGGGTAGCGGGGTCAACGACGGTCCCGTCCGGTGCGACCCAGGCATCGAGCAGCCCCGCCGCTTCAAGCGCGGCTTCGAGCCCGGCCCGGTCGGCCTCCGGGACGGATTCGCGGAAATCGACGAGCCGCCACAGCGGCGAGCCGGGCCGGTCGTCGCGGGCGCCGGCGGAGCGCGTGTAGGGGGCCGGCGGTGCCGGTTGCCCGCCTTGGTGCAGCAGGTCGAGTTCCCGAGTCAGCTCGTCGCGGCGGTCGGTGCGGCCGCGGCGCTCCAGGCTCACCCGGGCCGCCGCGTCGGCGAGTGTTTCGCGGGTGCGCCGCGCTGCGTCGTCGCATTCGCTGCGGGCCGGGTTGGGGCCCTGCAGGTCGGCCGCCCACACTTGGAGGCGGTCGAGCAGGCCCTCGGGCCCGGCGGGGCGCAGTTCGGTGCAGCCGGCCAGGTGCGCGCGCACCGCGCCGACCAGTTCGGTTGCCGCGGAGGCGGTACCGGCCGCGGCGGCGGTGCGGTGCTGCTCGCGCGCTGCCAGCTCCTCGTCGGCGTCGGCGAGCCGGGTCTCGGCCGCGGTGCGGGCCGACTCGGTGCGGGCTGCGGCCTCGGCCAGCCGCTCGGCATGGTCCAGGCCGCGTTCGCGGCGCGCGGTGAGCCCGGCTGCCGCCGCGTGGGCGGCATCGGCCGGGGCGGCGCTGCGGCCACCGGGGTCGGCGGGGTCGGTTTCGGTGGCGGTGGCGGC
>NZ_BAAGYZ010000046.1:0-6928 GCF_054778995.1 Streptomonospora sediminis | reverse complement strand
TGCTGGGTGTTCGCGCACATTGTTCACGGGTTTTGCCCTGGTTGATTGCCGCATGGGTGGCCCCCTTGTTGTTGGGGGTGGTGTGGTGGTTGGTTGGGGTGTTTGGTTTGCGGTGGTTATAGCGGGAGGGTCACACCCGGTCTCATTCCGAACCCGGTCGTTAAGTCTCTTTGCGCCGATGGTACTGCCTTCATGGTGGGGGTGGGAGAGTAGGTTGCCGCCGCATTTTTTTGTGGAATTGGGGGTGGGTCCTTTGGGGCCCGCCCCCTTTTTTTATGCCCGGATCCGGTGGGGCGCCCCGACGTCCTCCAACCGATGGGGACGCCCTCACCCGTAGTCGCTCAACCGAGCCCGGCCCCCCGCTCCAGGCGGAGCAGGCTTTCCTTGCGGGAGATTCCGCCGCCGTAGCCGACCATGGCGCCATTGGCGCCGATCACACGGTGGCAGGGCACCACGATGGAAATCGGGTTGCGGTTGTTGGCCATGCCCACCGCTCGTGAGGCGTTCGGTTGGCCGATCGTGCGGGCGATCTCGCCGTAGGTGGCGGTCCGGCCGTAAGGGATGGCCGTCAGCGCCCGCCACACGGTGCGCTGGAACGCGGTGCCTTTCGGCGCCAGCGGAAAGGTGAACCGCCGCAGCTCGCCGGCGAAGTAGGCCCCGAGTTGTTCGGCGGCCTCGCGCAGTGCCGCCGGGTCGCGGCTCCACTCGGACTCGATCTGCTGAGCGAACCGTTCGTGCGGGTTCATGTACAGGCCTGTCAGCGCCTGCCCGTCGCCGAGGAGCAGCAACTCCCCCAGTGGCGAGGACACCAGGTCAAACAGTGGTGTCCCGCTGCCGGGATTTGCGAACTCCACCGGAGCGGTTTGTGCGCTTTCCGGCTCGGCCACCTCCAGGGGCAGCGTGTCCTGGGTCGTGTGCGGGTGTGCCGTCATGGTCGCCATCCTTGTGCTGTTGTTCGTGGGGTCCGTGCTGGGACCGGGAGTTGTCTTGGGCCGCCGCTGCCGCCGCCCAGAGGTGGTGGGTCGCGTAGGAACGCCACGGCCGCCAGGCCTGCGCCGTCCGTTCTGCGGAGCGCGGGTCGCCGGCGTAGCCGAGCCGTTCCAGTGTCCGGCGCACGCCCAGGTCGGTGCCGAGGAACACGTCCGGGTCGCCGAGGGCGCGCATGCGGATGTAGTCGGCCGTCCACGGCCCGATCCCGGGAAGCTCCCGCAGCCGGGCTGCCGCGGCTTCGCGGTCGGCTCCGGGGCCGAGGTCGATCTCGCCATCGGCGATCGCCTTGCTGAGCCGGATGAGCGCCTTGGCGCGGCCTGCCGGCATCGGCAGCTCTTCCGGCGCGGTGTCGGCGAGCACCTCGGGGAGCGGGAACGTGTGCGTCACACCGCTGTTGGGGAAGTCCAGCGGTTTCCCGAAGCGCTCGACAAGGCGGCCCGCCACGGTGCGGGCGGACGCCACCGAGATCTGCTGTCCGACGACGGCGCGGGCCGCCGATTCGGCCGGGTCGACGTGCCCGGGCACGCGCAGCCCGGGCCGCTCCGCGACTGGCCCGGCCAGCGGGCTGCCCTCGGCGCCGAGCACGTCGGCCACGGCACGCGGGTCGGTGTCGAGGTCAAGGAGCCGCCTGCACCGCTGCACCGCCGTCCCCAGGTCTTTGATCAGGTCCAGGCAGAGTCGGCACTGCACGTAATCGGAGGCGCCGTCGCCCGAGATGTGCACGGTGCCGATGCCGTGCGGCAGGTTCAGCACGCGGCGGTACACGTTGCCTTCGACCTCCTCGACGCCGGGGACCGCCCGCGCTTTCAGGAAGGCGAAGAGGTGGTCGAGGTCGATCGGCGGGCGCAGCGGCAGCCGCAGGGTGACAGTACCCGGTTCCGAGGACGCCTGGAAGACGCCGTCACCGCTGCCGTTCGCAGTCGAGGGCGTCGGCCAGGGGCGGTGCCGCAGTTCGCTGGGGGAACGCGCGAACACTTCGCGCACCGTGTCGTTGAACTGCCGGATGCTGGCGAATCCCGCTGCGAAGGCGATCTCGCTCATCGGCAGGTCGGTGGTCTCGATGAGCACCCGCGCGGTCTGCGCCCGCTGGGCGCGGGCCAGGGCGAGCGGCCCCGCACCGAGTTCGGCCACGAGGAGCCGGTTGAGCTGGCGCTCGCTGTAGCCCAGGTGGGCGGCCAGCCCGGCGACCCCGTCGCGGTCTACGGCGCCGTCCGCGATCAGCCGCATGGAGCGGCCGACCGTGTCGCCGCGCACGTTCCACTCGGGTGAGCCGGGCGAGGCGTCGGGCCGGCAGCGCTTGCATGCGCGGAATCCGCTCCGCTGCGCGGCTGCCGCTGACGGGAAGAACCTGGTGTTCCGCCGTTTGGGTGTGACCGCGGGGCAGCTCGGCCGGCAGTAGATGCCGGTGCTGGTCACCCCGACGTAGAAGACACCGTCGAAGCGCGTGTCGCCGCTGCGGACCGCGAGATAGCGCTGATCGTCATCCATCACGCCACCCATCATGGTCTGCACATCTATGCCACGCTAGCGGATTTCGGACATGGGGATGGGTGGTTCGTCGCATGGCGGTCGGCGGAACCGGCGGGGGCGGGTTTCGCCCGATTGCGGACCCCGACACTGCACCCCCGGACCGCGGACTCGACACCGCGGCTGCACCCCGTGGGCCGGGCTCCGAGCGCACGGGCCGCGCCGCGCCGGCCAAGCCGCCGGCCCACCAAGCCACGACCGCCCACCCGCCCACCCGCCCGACGACTCGGCGAGCGGTCCGGCGCTCAGCTCACCCGGCGGCGAACTCCCGCTCGAAAGGGCGGCGCACCGACTCGTCGCGGTCCAGGATGGCGAAGACCACCCGGTCGAAGACGCCGGCGAACTCGCCGCGCAGGTGGACGGCGAATGCGCGGGCCGCTTCCTCGGGATCGTTGCCGAACACTCCGCATCCCCACGCACCCAGCACCAGCACGCGCTCGCGCTGGGCCGCGGCCACCGCCAGCACGCCCCTGGCGCGAGCGGTCAGCGTCTCGGCGATGCGGGGCGTGTCCGCGGGCTGGTTGCGCTCGATCATCCGGCGGTTGGGTGCGGCCGCGGTCAGGAACGCGGCGATCACGGGCTCGGGCAGCCAGGAGCCGTCGTCGCGGCGGTAAACGGGCACGTGCGGCGAGTAGATGATGCGGTCGCTGTACAGCAGGGTGCGCTGGTCGCGGTGGAACGCATAGAACTGCGGGCAGCGGGTGAGCGAGTCGTACAGCGCGCTGGAGCGGGCAAGACTCTCCTCCTGCGATCGGGCCCCGTTGGCCACACCGCCGCCGGGGTTGCGCGCCGACGCGAAGTTGAGCACGGCGGGCGGGCCCGCCGGCGCCAGGCGGATGGCGGCCGCCAGCGTGCTTTCCTCCGTCACCTCGAAGGCGGTCGCCCGGCGGTCCGCCGCTGAGCCTTTGGGCGTGGGAATCGCGTGCAGTTCGTCGGGCAGGTAGAGGCGCGTGCCCGCGCGCATCGGGTCGAGGTGGGCGGACAGGTCGACCCGGCCGCCGCCGTACTCGTACCAGCCGCGCTCGAATGCCGCCTGCGTCTCCTGCCATATGTTGCGCAACCGCTGCGACATCCGTCCCGATCCGTCCCGTCCGTTCCTGGCCCGCGCATCCGCGTGCGGGCCGTCCACGAAACGGTTGTACCCGTTGCCCGCTATATGGGATCGCGTCGGACTCGCACGCATCTGTTGCTGTTTCTCAGAGGACGGTACCGACGGCCCTGTGCCTGCCGCTATGTCTTTTCGTCAGGTGCGACCGTTCGGATCTTGGCCGGAGTCGGCCGCGTCTTCGGCGGAGCCGTTCGGCGTTTCGGCGGTGGAGCGGTCCGTGCCATCGGCCGGGCCGGCCGCCTCCTCGCCGGAGGCGCCGTGCTTGCTCAGGTAGTCGATGTAGACCGGGCGCAGTGCCTCCTGCACGCGCGGGTCGTCCTCGGCACCCAGCGCGTCGTAGAACAGCCCTGAGGCCCGGCTGACGCCCGCCTCGCTTGCCTCCAGGTTGCCTGCGGCGGCTTCGGCGGCGGGGAGCAGTTCCAGCAGCCGCCAGAAGAAGCGGACGTCCCAGCGGCGCCGGGCCAGAGATACCGCTCGGTCGCGCAGTTCAGGTGTTTCCAGTCGCTCCAGAAAGGCCAGGTCGTCGCTCATGCGGGAGGGCTACCCGGCCCTCGCCCGTTCAAATTCCGGTGATGTCGGTTACTCTTCGTTGGCGGGTCCGCCGGTGGCGGGTGCGTGCCGGTCGCCGGCGGCCGCCAACCGGCGCAATCGCACAGGAGGGACGCACATGGGCGCATCATCGGCGGTGCGGGTCGTCGTCGCCAAACCCGGGCTCGACGGCCACGACCGCGGGGTGAAGGTCGTGGTCCGGGCGCTGCGCGACGCCGGTGTCGAGGTCATCTACACGGGGCTGCGCCAGACGCCGGAGATGGTCGTCAACGCGGCTCTGGAGGAGGACGCCGACGCGATCGGGCTCTCGGTGCTCTCCGGCGCGCATCTGACGATCTTCGGCCGGGTCATGGAGTTGCTGGCCGAGCACGGCGCCGAGGACATCACGGTCTTCGGCGGCGGCATCATCCCCGAGGCCGACGTTCCCGAGCTGGAGGCCCTGGGTGTGGGCAAGGTGTTCACCCCGGGCACGCCCACCACGGAGATCAGCGACTGGGTGCGCAACAACATCAGCCCGCTGCGCGCGAAGACCGGCGGCACCGCGGGCTGACCCGGGCCGGCACCGGCTCCACCCACCGCCTGCCACCGCCGCCCGCGGGCGGGCGTCCGATCCGCTTAGGTGGGGCGGACGGCGCGGTGCAGGCGACTCAGCGGTAAGCTGTCCTTTTTGTGGCCTTTTACTGCGCTGATTCCCGTGACCGCCCGCCCGAACCACTAATGTCGGCGCCGCGGTCTCGGCCCCGCGAACGGCCGGCCCGGCAGCAGCCGGGCGCCGGCCCCGGCGCTGCCAACGCAGCCTGCGCGCAGCGCCCCCGGCGGTAGCGGCGTGGAAACCGGTGCCGAGGTCATCGCCCTGCTCCTGGCGGCCGCCCTGGCCGCGGGCTGGATCGACGCCGTCGTGGGCGGCGGCGGCCTGCTGATGCTCCCGGCGATGCTCGTGGCATTCCCCGGCTCCCCGGTGGCGCCCCTGCTCGGCACCAACAAGCTCACGGCGATCCTGGGCACCGCCTCGGCCGCGGTCACCTACATCCGCGGGGTGCGCCCCGACCCCCGGGTCGTCTGGCCGACCGCGGCACTGGCGCTGGTGTGCGCCGGAGGCGGCGCGGCGTTGGCCGGGTCGATCTCGTCGGCCGCCCTGCGCCCCACGGTGATGGTCGTGCTGGCGGTGGTGCTGGTCCTGGTCGTCATCCGCCCCGCGATGGGTACGGCGGCCGATCCGGCGCTGCTGACCCGCCGCCGCATCGCCGTGGCGGTGCTGCTGGCCGGAGCGGGCGTCGGGTTCTACGACGGCATCGTCGGCCCGGGCACGGGCACCTTCCTGATCATGGTGCTGACCACCGTGGTGGGTCTGGACTTCGTGAGCGCCTCCGCCTCGGCAAAGGTGGTCAACACGGCGACGAACCTCGGCGCGCTCGCGGTGTTCGCCTGGAACGGCGACGTGCTGTGGCTGCTGGGCCTCGGCCTGGCGGTGTGCAACATCATCGGCGCCCAGATCGGCGCCCGCATGGTGCTGAGCAGGGGATCGGGGTTCGTGCGCGTGGTGCTGGTGGTCGTCGTGCTCGCGCTGCTGGTGCGGATGGGCTGGGAGCAGTTGGCCTGAGCGGTGCTGCGGCAGCGGGGCCCGGTACCGGAGACGGCGCGCCGGGCGGGCACCCGCTCGCGCGGCCGGAACAAGCGGAACGACCAGAGCTACCGGGGCAACCGGAGCGAAAACCCTGTTAGCACTGGTGCGAATACTCACACCGATTCTCACGCGGTGGCCGGGCCAGGGCTCAGCCCGGGGGATTCCGGCATTGATCCGACTGGTCACCGAAGGGCCGGTGTCAACCGTCAAGCGGCGGGAGAGCTAAGCTTTTCGAACGTTGCGGTTGGCGGTTCGAGCTGTTTCAACGCGGCGCACCGCCGCGAGGTTCCCGCGGATCGAACCCGTCCTCCGCACACCACTGCAGCCAGCGATTAACAAGGACGGACCCTCGTGGACCTGTTCGAATACCAGGCGAAGCAACTCTTCGCAGAATACGGGGTACCGGTACCCCAGGGGAAGGTGGCGAGCACGGCCGCAGAGGCCCGTGCCATCGCCGACGAGTTCGCTGCCGCGGGCAAGACCCGCGTCGTTGTCAAGGCGCAGGTCAAGACCGGTGGCCGCGGCAAGGCCGGCGGTGTCAAGGTCGCCGACGACGCGGCCGACGCCGAGGCCAAGGCCGAGCAGATCCTCGGGATGGACATCAAGGGCCACACGGTCCACCGCGTCCTGATCGAGGAAGCCAGCGACATCGCCGAGGAGTACTACTTCTCCTTCCTGCTGGACCGGGCCAACCGCACCTTCCTCTCGATCTGCTCCGCCGAGGGCGGCGTCGAGATCGAGGAGGTCGCCGAGACCAACCCCGACGCCGTGGCCAAGGTCGCCGTCGACGCCCTCACGGGCGCGACATCCGAGGTCGCCGCCGAGATCGTCCGCCAGGGCAAGCTCCCGGAGGCCGCCGCACAGGGCGCCGCCGAAATCATCGGCAAGCTCTGGGACGTGTGTGCCGGCCGTGACGCCACCCTGGTCGAGGTCAACCCCATGATCCTGACCGGCGACGGCCGCGTCGTCGCTCTGGACGGCAAGGTCACGCTGGACGAGAACGCAGCCTTCCGCCAGGACCTGGAGAGCCTCGCCTTCGCAGCCGAAGGCGATCCCCTCGAGGTCAAGGCCAAGGAGAAGGGGCTGAATTACGTCAAGTTGGACGGGCAGGTCGGCATCATCGGTAACGG
>NZ_BAAGYZ010000045.1:28708-33832 GCF_054778995.1 Streptomonospora sediminis | reverse complement strand
TCTTCGGCGCCCTTCGCCATGCCCGCAGCCGGTTCGGGAAACTCCCATCAACGATCTAGGTGGCAGTAGGGGGCTGCGGCGCGAGGTGCTCGGCCGCGAGCAGTTGGGTGCGTGCCAGCTCCTGGTAGAGCGAGTCCTCGGCCAGCAGGGACGCATGGTCGCCGACCGCGCGCACGCGCCCGTCCTCCACCAGCACGATCCGGTCGGCGGAGGCCACGGTGGACAGCCGGTGGGCGATGAGCACCACGGTGCATTCGGCGGCGATGTCCTCGACCGTCTGCTGCAGGGCGGCCTCGCTCCGGGCGTCCAGCTGCGAGGTGACCTCGTCCAGCAACAGCACCGCGGGCCGGCGCAGTAGCGCGCGGGCAATGGCCAGACGCTGGCGCTGACCGCCGGAGAGGGTGACCCCCCGCGCGCCGACCGGGCTGTCCAGCCCTTCGGGGAGCCCGGCGACGAACTCCGCCATCCGGGTCTGGCGCAGCGCGCGGTCGATCTCCGCGTCGTCCGCCTCGGGTGCGCCGTAGCGGAGGTTCTCGCGTATGGAACCGTCCATGATGGGCGACTCCTGCTCGACATAGGCGATCAGGTCGCGGACCTGCGACCGCGGGCGGGTCCCGATGTCGAGGTCGTCGAAAAGGATCCGGCCGCTGTCGGGCTCGTAGAAACGCTGCAGGAGCGAGAAGATCGTGGTCTTGCCGGCTCCCGAAGGGCCGACCAGCGCGGTGCGCGCGCCGGCGGGCGCGTCGAAGGAGACCGCTGAGAGGACCTCGCCCCGGTCGGGGTAGGCGAACGAAACGTCGCGCAGCCGCAGGGCCGGCGGCCGCATCGGCGGCCGGCTCTCGCCGGCGCCGCCGTCGACGTCGTCCTCGGTCGGTCTGTCGAAGACGTCGTCGATCCGGCGCAGCGCACCGAGCCCCTGGAACACCGTGCCGCAGCCGGTCACCAGGGCAAGGACGGGGGCGGCGAGGCGGAACAGGTAGAGCAGGAAGGCGATCAGGACGCCGAGTTCGAGGGTGCCCGCGGCGACGAAGGCCCCGCCGAATCCCAGGACCACCAGGAACGACACCTGGATGGCCAGTCCGGAGAGCACACCGATGACCGCCTGGTACCGGGCGCCGCGCATCCCGGCCGTGTAGGCGCGCTCGGCGGCCTTCTCGGCGGAGCGGGATTCGCGTTCCTCGGCCCGGTTGGCCTTCACCGTGCGCGCGGCGCCCAGCGACCGGTCCAGGGCCGCTCCGATGACGCCGATCTCCTGCTGGGCGGCATCGCTCGCCGCCCGGATACGCGGCATGAAGAAGACGGTCAGGATCCCGATTCCGACCATGGTGGCGCTGGTGATGCCGAACAGCGGCAGGTGCAGCACCGCCATGATGGCCAGCGCCGCAACCAGCGTCAGGGCCCCGTTGACGACCTGGATGAGCCCGGAGGACGACGCCTGCTGCAGGAGTTGGCTGTCCGAGGTGACCCGGGTGGTGAGGTCGCCCGCCGAGCCGCGGTCGAACTCGGCGACGCGCAGCCGCATGAGCCGCCGGATGATGCCTTTCCGGACGCCGATGACCATGTTCTGGGAGACGCGTTCGCCGAACCAGATCTGCGCCGCGTTCAGGACCGCGGCGCAGACCACGAACAGGACCAGCAGCAGCACGGGGGTGGTGAGGTCGCCGCCGTCCTGCAGGGCGGAGATGATGCTCGACGCCAGCAGCGGCTGCATGAGCCCGGCCGCGCTCCCGCCGAGGGTGAGCAGCAGCACCACGAGCAATGCGCCGCGGTGCGGCCGGACATAGGCGTAGAACCGCGCGAGCGGTACGGGGCCGGCGCCGCCTTGCCACGCCGATCGGGTTTTCCCGGTTCCCGCCGAGGGGGTTTCCGCAGCCATCGGTCTCCTGCTTTCCGCCGGTCGCCGCCGTTGCCTCCCCGCCCTTCCTCTCGCTAAAGAGAGGGGGCGCAAAGCGTGCAGCGCGCAGTGCACTCCGCCTGCCGGACGAAGAGATTCGTCTCAGTGCTGAACTCTTCGAACGCGGCGGAAGTGCCCGCAGACCGCGCGGTTGTGCCGCGGGACCGGCCGATGGGGCGTGTGGGACCGCCGGCGGCAACCGGCGCCGCAGCGTATGGCCGCGGCCCTCAGCCCTCCAGTTGGCGGCGGATCGGGCGCATCAGCTGCTCGATGGTCTGCCACTGGGGATCCATACGGCTCTGCAGCGTGGCCTGGCCCTCGCTCCACTCGCGCACGGCGGTCTCGAAATCGCTCAGGATCCCGGAGTCGGGGTCGAGGTAGAAGTAGAACTGGCGTTGGCCGCCCGCCGTCTGCTGGGCCAGCAGCGCGCCGTTGTCGCCGAGCAGGTTGCGCAGGCCCGTGGCGAACTCCTCCAGCGCCGTGGTCGAGGGCTCGGTCGGCAGCCGGTCGCTGTCGCTGTTGGCGTAGGACAGCGCGACGTGCACATACAGGGTCAGCGCCGGGAAGTCGCGGCGGTGCAGCGGATGGCGCACGGTGATCTCGATGATGCCGCGCAGCGGCACCCGCCCCTGCAGGGTCACCCAGCCGCCGCTGCCCAGTGTGCCGGCGATCTGCTGGACCACCGCGGGCATCGAGGTGGGCGGCAGCGGGTCGAGCGGTTTCTCGACCAGCGGTTCGACCTTGGAGATCCAGCGCACGTAGTCGTCCTCGCCCAAGGCGAGCATCACGACATGGTCGGCGACGCCTTGGCGGGTCTCTTCGGCCAGGAACATGAAGTCGGGGTGGTAGACGCCGACCTCGACCTTGTTGCGCTGCTGGTCGACCCGCATGGACACGGTGGAGTGGGACAGGTCGAGTTCGTGCTCGTCCCACTCGACGGGTTTGCCCAGCCGGTCGTGGTCGCTGGGGAAGGCGGGGAAGAACCTCCACCCCGGCTCTTCCGGTGCTGCGCGCGCCCACCGCTCGGTCAGGATCCGCGCCTGGTCGTCGGGTCCGGCCGTGAGGGTCAGCGCGTAGCCGGGGCTGCCCTCAAGCGAGGACAGGGGGTCGTCCAGCGCCGCCATGCGCTCCAGCAGCCGGTCGGGGTCGCTCTCGTCGTCGAGCCCGAGGTCGCCGGTGCCGCCCAGCCCGGTGGCCGAGCCGGCCGGCGCCGTGCCGGCCTCCCAGCTGACCTCGGGGTGGATGCGCCGGACCGCCGCGGTGAGCCGTTCGGCCACGTCCTCGGGCAGCGGGGCGCCGCTGTCGACGGAGGCCGCCAGCGGGCCGCGGAAGTCCGGCCACTGGCGCCAGAACTCGTCAACGGCGACGGCGGAGTCGGACTGCGCTGAGCGGCGGCGACGGAACAATGCCATGCCAATGATTTTGGCAGAGCCCGGCGGCGTGCGCGCCACACGGCGGCGTGTCCGCGGGCGGTGCGGCGGGCCGGGGGAGCGGACCGGGTGTCCGGGCCGGAGGAACCGGTCGAAGCCGGGCCCCGCTGGCGCATAGGCTGGAGGGGCTATGACTATGCGTGTACTGGCCGCCATGTCCGGCGGCGTCGACTCCGCTGTCGCCGCGGCCAGGGCCGCCGAGGCCGGCCACGACGTCACCGGTGTGCATCTGGCCCTTTCCAAGAACCCGCAGTCCTACCGCACCGGCGCCCGCGGCTGCTGTACGGCCGAGGACTCCCGCGATGCCCGGCGGGCCGCCGATGTGATCGGTATCCCGTTCTATGTCTGGGACATGGCCGAGGAGTTCGACCGCGACGTGGTGCAGGACTTCGTTTCCGAGTACGCCGCGGGGCGTACACCCAACCCGTGCCTGCGCTGCAACGAGAAGATCAAGTTCGAAGCGGTGCTGGACCGCGCCATTGCGCTGGGCTTCGACGCCGTGTGCACCGGCCACCACGTCCGCAAGCTCGATGGCCGGCTGCGCCGCAGCGTCGACACCGGCAAGGACCAGTCCTATGTGCTGGGCGTGCTCGACCGCGATCAGGTGGCCCACGCCATGTTCCCGCTGGGCGACTGCACCAAGGACGAGGTCCGGGCCGAGGCCGACCGCCGCGGTCTGGCGGTGGCCGACAAGCCCGATAGCCACGACATCTGCTTCATCGCCGACGGCGACACGGCGGGCTTCCTGAACGATCGGCTGGGCGGCGGGCCCGGCCCGATCAAGGACGAGTCCGGCGACGTCCTGGGCACCCACCAGGGCGCGCACACCTACACGGTCGGCCAGCGCAAGGGGCTGAACCTGGGCGGCGCGGCCGAACGCCGCTACGTGCTCTCCATCGAGCCGGTCGACAACACGGTGACCGTGGGCCCGCGCGAGTCGCTGCAGGTCGACGAGATCACCGCCGAGCGGCCGGTGTGGAGCGGCAGCGACCCGCTCACCGAGCCCACCGCCTGCACGGTGCAGTTGCGCGCCCACGGCGAGATCTACTCCTGTACGGCCCAGCAGTGCGGCGGCCGGCTGGAAATCCGGCTCGACGAACCCGCCACGGGTGTGGCCGCCGGCCAGGCGGCCGTGCTCTACGAAGGCGACACCGTGCTGGGGTCGGGCACCATCGCGGCAACGGCCCGCAGCGGGGAGCCTGCGGCGGCCGGTTGAACCCGGACGGCGATCCGCTCGGGGCGGCCGCGGCCCGGAGGCCGCGGCCCGGCCCCGGCCGCATCCGCGCCTGCCGCCTATGCCGGAAGTTAGGTTAGGCATAACATAGTTCGGGCGCCCGGTGCGGCGAGTGCGGTGACTGCAGTGACTCCGGAGGGGTTGCGATGGACTACGGGTTCCTGGACGGCCGGCCCTTCTGGATCGGCTATGCCGCGCTCTTCGCCATCGCCTTCGCCCGCACGCAGACCATCTACTGGATCGGCCGCGGCCTGGGCGCCGGGATCCACCGCTCGCGCATCGCCGATCGCATCGGCGACCGCCTCACCCGCGCCGAACGGCTGATCAACCGCTTCGGCCCGCCCGTGGTCACGGCCTCCTACGCCACCATCGGCGTGCAGACGGCCATCCACCTGGCGGCGGGCGCCATGCGCATGCGGTTCGGGCGCTACCTGGTCGCGATGCTGCCCGGCTGCGCGGGGTGGGCGGCCATCTACAGCCTGGGCGGCCTCGCGGTGATGGCCGCGTGGTGGGAGCTCTTCCTGCGCTCGCCCTACCTGGCCGCAGGCGCGGCCGCGGCGGCGGCG
>NZ_BAAGYZ010000045.1:0-28695 GCF_054778995.1 Streptomonospora sediminis | reverse complement strand
CCGCCGCCGTTGCGGCGGCCGTCCTGCTGCGCCGCCGGCGGCGCAGCGCCGCCGCTCCCGGTACCGGGCCCGGCACCGGCGGCGCGGCCACCCGGCAGAACCAGGACTCCCCGGCGCCCTGACCGGATGCGCCGCGCGACACCGGCCCGCCGGGAACGATCTAACCTTGGGTGTGTGACTGAGCAGCGATATCCCTGGCCGCAGGCGAGCTACACCGGTGTCGGCTCGTTCCCGGGCACCGACCCCGGCGAAGCCGTGCGCACCGTGTTCGGCGAGTTGCCGGATCTGCCGCACCTGCCGGAACTGCCCGAGCGCGGGCCCGGCGCCGAGATGGTCGGGCGCACCGGCGGATTGCTGGTGGACCTTGCGCTGGAGGTGCACCCGCGCGGGTGGCGCGCCGCCCAGCGGCCCGGGCGCGACATCCAGCGGGCGCAGAGCATGCTCGCCCGCGACCTCGACGCGCTGGAGGAGCACGCCCAAGGCTTCGGCGGGCCGCTGAAGATCCAGGTCGCCGGTCCGTGGACCCTGGCCGCCTCGGTCGAGCTGCGCAGCGGCGAGAAGCTCGTGGCCGACTCCGGCGCCGTCGCCGACCTCGCCGTCTCGCACATCGAAGGTGTGCTCGCCCACGTGGCCGAAGTGCAGAAACGCGTCCCCGGAGCCGAGGTCCTGGTGCAGGTCGACGAACCCGCCCTGCCTGCTGTGCTGGCCGGTGCCGTGCCCACCGCCAGCGGTTACGGGCGGCTGCCCGCCCCCGACCGGGTCACCGTCGAGGCGCGGCTGCGCGAGCTGTTCGCCGCGCTGGACGGCGCCGGCGCCGTGCCCATGGCGCACTGCTGCGCCGCCGGGGTTCCGCTGGATCTGCTGCGGCGCTCGGGCGCCCGCGCGATCAGTGTCGACGCCACGCTGATCGGGCGGGCACTGGACGAGAGCATCGGCACCGCCGTCGAGGACGGCGCCGGTCTTTTTACCGGTGTCGTGGCGAGTGCGGGCGGGGTTCTGTCGGACCCTGCCGATACCGTCGACCCTGTACGTGAACTGTGGAATCGCATCGGCTTCGCCCCCGAGCAGCTCACCCGTTCGGTGGTCGTCACACCCACCTGCGGACTGGGCCGCGCAACGCCTGACCACGCTCGTGCGGCACTGCAGGCGTGCCGCCAGGCGGCCCGGGTGCTGCATGACGAGCCACGGCGCTAGTTTCTGCGGAAAGGACGGCTGAGGGTGAGCGCACAGGAGCCGACGGCTGACGACCGCATCCCCGCTGAGGTGCGCGATCGCCATGCGGAATTGTGCCAGGAGCTGGACGACCACAGCTACCGGTACTACATGGGCAACCCCATCATCTCCGATGCCGAGTACGACACGCTCATGCGCGAGCTGAGCGGTCTTGAGGAACTCCACCCGTCGCTGATCACCCAGGATTCGCCCACCCAGAAGGTCGGTGCGCCGGTCAGTGTCGACTTCGCGCCCGTCGAGCACCTCGAACGCATGCAGAGCCTCGACAACGCCTTCTCCGCCGAGGAGTTCGAGTCCTGGGTGGAACGGGTCGAGACCGAGGCCCCGATCGACGCTTACCTGTGCGAGCTCAAGATCGACGGCCTGGCCGTCGACCTGGTCTACGAGCACGGCCGCCTGGTGCGGGCCGCCACCCGCGGCGACGGCCGCGTCGGCGAGGACATCACGCTCAACGTCCGCACGATCGCCGATATCCCCGAACGGCTCGATGAATCGGCGCAGCCGGCGCCGGAGCTGATGGAGGTCCGCGGCGAGGTCTTCCTGCCGGGCGAGGCGTTCGACGAGCTGAACGCCCGCCTGGCCGACGACGGCAAGACCCCCTTCGCCAACCCCCGCAACGGTGCCGCCGGTTCGCTGCGCCAGAAGGACCCGCGGATCACCGCCACCCGGCCGCTGAGCATGCTGGTGCACGGTGTCGGCGCGCACACCGGGGTCGAGTTCGCCCGCCAGTCCCACGTCTACGGCCAACTCCGCGAGTGGGGCCTGCCGGTCAGCGACCGCTACCAGGTGCTCACCACCCGCGATGAGGTCCGCGACTACATCACCTACTACACCGAACACCGCCACGAACCCGCCTACGAGATCGACGGCGTGGTCATCAAGGTCGACGACGTCTCCCTGCAGCGCCGGCTCGGCTCCACCAGCCGCGCTCCGCGCTGGGCGATCGCCTACAAGTACCCGCCCGAAGAGGTCACCACCCGCCTCGTCGACATCCGGGTCAACGTCGGGCGCACCGGCCGGGTCACGCCCTACGGCGTCATGGAGCCCGTGCACGTGGCAGGCTCCGAGGTCGAGTTCGCCACCCTGCACAACGCCCAGGAGGTCGTGCGCAAGGGGGTGCTCATCGGCGACACCGTGGTGCTGCGCAAGGCCGGCGATGTCATCCCGGAGATCGTGGGGCCGGTCACCGACCGCCGCGACGGCTCCGAGACCGAGTTCGCCATGCCCGAGACCTGCCCGGAGTGCGGCACCGAACTCGGCCGGCAGAAAGAGGCCGACGTCGACCTCCGCTGCCCCAACAGCCGCGACTGCCCCGGCCAGCGCCGCGAGCGGCTGGCCTACATCGCCAGCCGCAAGGCGCTGGACATCGAGGCACTGGGCTATGTGGCGGCCACCGCCCTCACCCAGCCGCTGCACCCTAAGACCCCGCCGCTGCGCGACGAGGGCGACCTCTTCGACCTCACGGTCGATGACCTGCTGCCCATCCGGTCGCTGGTGCTCGACCCCGACACCACCGAGCCCAAGCGCGATCCCAAGACCGGCGAACCCAAGGTCGTCACCTTCTTCGCCAACCAGAAGGGCGAACCGAAGAAGACCGTCGACAAGCTGTTCGAGGAGTTGGAGCAGGCCAAGGAGCGGCCGCTGTGGCGGGTGCTGGTGGCACTGTCGATCCGGCACGTGGGTCCGCGCGCCGCCGAGGACCTGGCGCGGCATTTCCGCTCCATCGAGGCCATCGGCCAGGCCACCGACGACGAGTTGGCGGCGGTCGAGGGCATCGGCCCCACGATCGTGGCGTCCCTGCGCGAGTGGTTCGACGTCGACTGGCACCGCGAGATCATCCGCAAGTGGCGCGATGCCGGTGTCCGCATGGAGGAAGAGGGGGCGGGCGGGCCGCGCCTGCTCGACAACACAACGGTGGTGGTCACCGGATCGCTGCCCGGTTTCAGCCGCGACGAGGCCAAGGAGGCCATCGCCGAGCGCGGCGGGCGTGTCACCGGATCCGTTTCCAAGAAGACCGGGTTCGTCGTGGTTGGCGACAGTCCCGGCAGCAAGTACGACAAGGCGCTGCAGGCCGGGGTGCCGATCCTGGACGAGGACGGTTTCCGAGTGCTGCTCGATAAGGGGCCGGAAGCGGCCACTGAACACCGCATCGGCACGGAGTAAGGGTGCGTTTTTGCTGTTCAGCACCGCTTTGGCCGCATCGGGGCGGCGGTGCGGCACCCGCTTGCCTGCGCTGGCAGTAGCGTCTACGATCCGCGATCATTAGGCTACCTGTCGCAGTATTTCCGGCTTAATCGGGCAATCATCCCAGGCGACGCCTGACTCACTGAAAGTCCCTGATCGGCGACACCTGGTGATGGAACGTCGTAAGCTGAAACTGGAACCGATCGGGTGTACCCGCTTATTGCAGACGCAAGAACCGTGTCGGTCATGGGGGGCCAACACGGACCACAGACAGGTTCCATTCGAAACCCCTGGCGCCGCGGGGGGAGCAAGCACGGCGCCGGGCACCATGCATCCCCCTGAGGACGTCTATGTTGGATCCCAACAACACCCGGGATATCGGCCCCCGGGCCGGGACGCCGCTGTGGCTCTACCTCACCGGCATCACGGCGGCCGGGGCGATCCTCCTCGGTGCCGCGCTCTACGTGTACGGGCTCGACCAGCTGCGCCAACTCACCGCTGAGCCGCTGGTGTGGCTGATGCTGTGCATGACCGTCATCGGCGAGCTGCGCCCCATCGCCTCGCCGCGCAGCACCCCCAACCAGAGCGCACCCACCTCGCTCCCGTTCGCGTTCGCGCTGCTGCTCTCCTTCGGGCTGCCCGTGGCCGGTCTCGTGCAGGCCGTGGCCTCAAGCATCGCCGGGGTCGCGCGCGGCCACGCCCCGCACCGGGTGCTGTTCAACATCGCCCAGTACGTGCTCAGCTTCGGCGCGGCCGACGCGGTGCTGCGGCTGCTCATGTCCAGCGCGGCCGACCCGCCCCGCGCGGTCACCGGCACCGACCTCGGCGCGGTGGCCCTGGCCGGCGCCGCCTACTTCGTCTGCAACGTGGTGCTGGTCGAGATGGCCGTGGCCGTCCACGAACGCGCCCCGCTGGTGGCGATGCTGCGCAAGGACATCGGGCAGCGGCTGTTCGTGCACGGCGTCCTGCTCAGCCTCGCGCCGCTGGTGTCGGTGGCCATGACCGAGGAGATCTGGCTGGTCCCGCTGTTCGTCTTCCCGCTGGCCGCCCTGTACAGCAGCGCCACGCTGTCAATCAAGCGCGAACACCAGGCCAACCACGACGAACTGACCGGCCTCGCCAACCGCAAACTGCTCATCCTGCGCACCCAGGAGGCGCTGGCAGAGGCCCAGCAGCGCAAGCACCGGGTCGGCCTGCTGCTGCTCGACCTCGACCGTTTCAAGGAGGTCAACGACACCCTGGGCCACCCCACCGGCGACCGCCTGCTGCAGACCGTGGCGCGGCGGCTCACCCACAGCGTCCGCCCCGGCGACCTGGTGGCCCGGCTCGGCGGCGACGAGTTCGCCGTGCTGCTGCCGCAGGTGCGCGACCCCGCCTCTGCCCGCGAGGTCGCCGCCCGGCTGCGGGTCTCCCTCGGCGAGCCGATGCGGCTGGACGGCATGGACTTCGACCTTGAGGCCAGCGTGGGCATCGCGCTGTACCCCAACCACGCGCCCGACTTCGAGCTGATCATGCAGCGGGCCGACGTCGCCATGTACGTCGCCAAGGAGCGCCGCACCGGTGTCGAGCTTTACGAGGCCGACAAGGACCGCAACTCAACGGCCCGGCTCAGCCTCTTCGGCGAGCTGCGCCGCGCACTGGTCGACGACGAGCTGATGATGTACTACCAGCCCAAGATCGGCCTGGCCGACCACAAGGCCGTGGGGCTTGAGGCACTGGTTCGCTGGCGCCACCCGCAGCGCGGCGTGCTTCCGCCCGAGGACTTCGTCCCGCTGGTCGAACAGTCCTACCTGATGCGCAGCTTCACCCACGAGGTCCTGGAACGCACCCTGCCCCAGATCGCCCGCTGGTGGGAACAGGGCGTGCGGATCCCGGTGGCGGTGAACCTCTCCGCGCGCGAACTCCTCGACCCCACCCTGCCCGATATCGTCGCCGCGGCGCTGCGCCGCCACGGCGTCGCTCCGCAGGCGCTGCGGCTGGAGATCAGCGAACGCGTGATGGTGGCCGAGGCCGACGCGATCACCCCCACCATGCTCGCGCTGGCCGACCTCGGCGTCTCCCTCGCCTTGGACGACTTCGGCACCGGCTACTTCACGCTGGCGCGGCTCAACGGACTGCCCGTGGCCGAGATCAAACTGGACGAATCATTCGTCCGGCGCAGCCTCGCCGACCCCGACGGCCACCTGATCGTGCAGTCGGCCGTCGACCTGGTGGGCACGCTGGGCATGCGCGCCGTTGCCGAAGGCGTCGAGACCGAGGGCGTGGCCACCGACATGCGTGCGATGGGCTGCTACGCCGCCCAGGGCCGCCACTTCGCCGCGCCGCTGCAGGCCGACGACGTGGTCCCCTGGCTCGTCGAGCACGGCGGCCAGCTCCCGCCGGCCGGCTACAGCGGGCAGCTGCCCAGCGGCGAGCACAGCCGCTCCGCCTGAACCGCAGCCGCTCCGCGGCCTCCGGCGGCACCCGGCGCCGCCGCCGCGGCAATAGGATTGAGCCGTCCGGATCCACCGGGCCGTCCGCGCAGGCGGGCCGCGCCACGCGGCCTGCGCGCCCGGGGCGGCCCAGCGGAGCGGGCACGTCCGATTCCGCCGAAGAAACGGTTTGCCTACATGTCCGCCATCACCCGCGATGAGGTCGCGCACCTCGCCCGGTTGTCGCGGCTGGCGCTGCACGATGACGAGCTGGACCAGCTCGCCGCCCAGCTCGACGAAATCATCTCGGCTGTGGCCAAAGTGCAGGAGGTCGCCCAGGGAGACATCCCGCCGACCTCGCACGCCCTGCCGCTGACCAACGTTTACCGCCCCGACGAGGCGCAGCCCGGCCTGTCCCCCGACCAGGCGCTGGCGGGCGCGCCCGCGGTCGAGGACCAGCGCTTCCGCGTCCCGCAGATCCTGGGGGAGGAGCAGTGAGCGCCACCGACCTGCTGCGGATGAGCGCCGCCGAGCTCGGCGCCGCCATCCGCGCCCAGGAGACCACCTCGGTCGAGGCCACCGGCGCCTACCTCGACCGCAGCGCCGAAGTCGACGGCGAGGTGCACGCCTACCTGCACGTCGACCGCGAGACCGCCCTGGAGCAGGCCCGCGCCGTTGACGAGCGCATCGCCTCGGGCGACGCCGCCGGTCCGCTGGCCGGTGTCCCGGTGGCGCACAAGGACGTCTTCAGCACGGTCGACATGCCCACCACAGCGGCGTCCAAGATGCTCGCCGACTGGCGGCCGCCCTACGACGCCACGGTCACCGAGCGGCTGCGCAGCGCCGGCATGGTGATCCTGGGCAAGACCAACATGGACGAGTTCGCCATGGGGTCCTCCACGGAGAACTCCGCCTTCGGCCCAACCCGCAACCCGTGGGACCTCGCCCGGATCCCCGGCGGGTCCTCCGGCGGGTCCTCGGCGGCGGTGGCGGCGTTCGAGGCGCCCTTTGCCACCGGCACCGACACCGGCGGCTCCATCCGCCAGCCGGCGGCGGTGTGCGGCCTGGTCGGCGCCAAGCCCACCTACGGCGGCTCCTCGCGCTACGGGCTGATCGCCTTCGCTTCGTCGCTGGACACTCCGGGGCCCATCGCGCGCAACGTGCTGGATGCCGCGCTGCTGCACGAGTCCTTTTCCGGACACGACCCGCGCGACTCCACGTCGGTCGACGCCCCGGTGCCGCCGGTGGTCGAGGCCGCCCGCCGCGGCGATGTCGCCGGGATGCGCATCGGCGTGGTCAAGGAGCTCGGCGGCGAGGGCTACCAGCCCGGTGTCCGGCAGCGCTTCCAGGAGTCGGTGGAGCTGCTGGAGTCGCTGGGCGCCAAGGTGGTCGAGGTCTCCTGCCCCAGCTTCGACGCGGCGCTGGCCGCCTACTACCTGATCGCGCCCAGCGAGTGCTCGTCCAACCTGGCCCGCTTCGACGCGATGCGCTACGGGCTGCGGGTGGGCGACGACGGTACCCGCGGCGCCGAGGAGGTCATGTCGCTGACCCGCGCCGAAGGGTTCGGCCCCGAGGTCAAGCGGCGCATCATCCTGGGCACCTACGCGCTGTCCAGCGGCTACTACGACGCCTACTACGGGTCGGCCCAGCAGGTGCGCACGCTGATCAAGCGCGACTTCGACGCCGCGTTCGAGAACGTCGACGTACTGGTGTCGCCCACGACCCCCACGACGGCCTTCTCCATCGGCGAGCGCACCGGCGACCCGATGGCGATGTACCTGGCCGACCTGTGCACGATCCCGTCCAACATGGCCGGCAACGCGGCCCTGTCGGTGCCGTGCGGCCTCTCGCCCGAGGACGGCCTGCCGGTGGGTCTGCAGATCATGGCTCCGGCGCTGGCCGACGACCGCACCTACCGGGTCGGTGCCGCGGTCGAGGCCGCGGTCAGCGAGCGCGACGGCGGCCCGCTGCTGGCAGGCAGCGCCTTCGCCGTGTAGCGCGGCGTATCGGCGGCGGGCAGCACCGCCTGCACGGCAAGGGGGCGTCCGGATCCCGATGGGAACCGGGCGCCCCCTGCTGTTGGACTGCGGGCCGTTGCGGCGCACCGGGCCCGGTGCAGGCGCCCCTGCATGCACAGCGCCCGCCGCCGCTGGTTCGCGGCGACGGGCGCAGTGCGCTATCCGGCCCCGTTGCCCGGGGCGGGTCCTCGGCGGACTAGCTCACCGAGGAGGAGCTGCGGCGCTTGCGGCTGAGGTACATCACCGCTCCGCCGGCGGCCAGTGCGGCGACCGCTGCGGCGACCAGGCCGCCCAGGGCGGCACCGGTGACCGGCAGGCCCTCGTCGTCCTCATCGGAGGCGGCGGGGGGAGCCGAGGGGCTCTCGCTCGGGGTGGGCTTGGTGTCCGGGGTCTCGCTGGGAGACGGGGACGGGCTTTCCTCGGGGGTCTCTTCCGGGGTCTCGCTCGGCGAGGGCGACGGGCTGGGCTTGCTGCCCTCGGACCAGCTGACCTGCACACCGGCGTCGGCGGAGACCTTGCCGGACTCGGCGGTGATGAGGGTCTGGGTGGCCTTCTTGCCGTCGAGGCCCTTGAACAGGCGGCCCATGTGCAGCTCGGTGGAGATCGATGCGGAGACGCCGGCCCGGCCGGCGGCGGCGTCCTCGGGGACCGCCACGCCGAACTTGGCGCCGTTGGCGAGCTCGCCGGTGATCTCTTCGCCGTTTTCGGGGTTCACGAGCTTGACGCCCTCGGGGCCGGACAGCTTCACCGGCACGCTCTGGGCGCTGGTCTCAAGGGTGAACTTGCCGACGGTCTCGCCCGCCTTGCCCTCGGCGGAGGCCGGGCTGATGCTCAGCGAGATGTCGG
The DNA here is from genome assembly GCF_054778995.1 of Streptomonospora sediminis. NCBI lineage: Bacteria > Bacillati > Actinomycetota > Actinomycetes > Streptosporangiales > Nocardiopsidaceae > Streptomonospora > Streptomonospora sediminis. The sequence continues at coordinate 20,003 of NZ_BAAGYZ010000045.1, read as the reverse complement.
GCTCGGTGGTCTGCGGCTCCTCTTCGGCGTTTGCGACGAGGTAGTCGTAGAGCTTCTTGACCTCGGCGTCGTTCTGCCCGCCCAGGTCGACGTCGTTGCTGAAGTGCCAGATGGCGGCCTGGGTGCCGGCAACGGCGTCGCGCTGGTCCAGCCCTGCGGCGCCGCTCTGTTCGGCGAGCGCGGCGACATCCACGGTCGGGAAGCTGTTCTGCAGCACCCAGTGGACCTTGGCCGGCTCGGCGAAGTCGCCCTTGCCGGGGTAGTTCTCCCAGGCGTCCTCTTCGTACGCGGCACCGCTGCGGATGTCGGTCTCGAAGTCGATGCAGTAGGTCTTGAGGACCGTGCCGTCGTCGAGCTTGAGCTTGAAGAGGTTCGTGCCGACCTTTTCGCCACCGATGTTGACGTTGTGGCCGCCCTCGGCGTTGCCGACGTACTTGCCGCCGATGCCTTCAGCGGCGGCGGGCGCGGCCGTGAGGCCGAAGGCGAGGGTGGCGGCCGCGGCGGTGGCCGCGAACTTGGTGGCCGCACTGGTGCGGCGCGCAGCTGACAGGGGGTGACTCGTTATGCTCAAATCGTGTCCCGGTGAGATTAGGGGAAACCGGACAGTGCTGTTTTCCCAGCTGGGGATGCGAACAGCAGAACAGCGATCGGCCGAGGGGCAGGGCGCCCACGGACGCCGTCGGGTGATGCGGTGCTCGGCCGATGGTCGATCAGCCGCCCTGGGGGCGTGTACATCGATCGCCGAGGACGGTAGCGGGGGGCCGCGACGGCGATTTCTCGACTACCGCACCGCCAGATACTAGCGACCCATTTCCGGGCTTCCAACCTGGTTCGCCAAATTAGTAGAAATCTGTTCTGTACTGTCCATTATTCGCAACCTCTGGGACGCCTGCGGTTGCGGGGGTGGCGGCATCCGCGTAACTGCAGTCCGGCCGGTCGACCGGACCTTCCGGCCATCCCACGGCGAAAAATAGCTGCGCGCCGCTGACCAGGGAAAGAAACGCATAGAAGTGGCCGAAACCGGTCACGGTGTCATCCGGGCGGGGTTCCGAAGCGACGCCGTGCCGTCACGGAGAGCCGCGGCGCCTGGCCAGGTACAGCAGTACGGCGCCGACCGTGAGCAACACAACTCCCGCAATAAGGATGGTCCCCAACCAGGTTCCGGTCTGCGCCAGGTGGTCCTCAGGGCGGCGGTCGTCGGCGACGACGACCCCTTCGGCAGAGGCGCTCGGCGAGCCCCCGGCCGCAGTGCCGGCGCCGGCCGGCGGCGCGGGAGTCTGCGTTGGGGCACCGCCGGACCCGCCGCCGTTGGATCCCGGTTCGGACGGGGCGGGACGCTGCTCGGCCGCCGCCGAAGGCTCCGGCGCTTCCTCGCGCACCCAGTCGACCTTGACCTCGGCGGTGGCCGCGGCAAGCGTGCCATCGGCCACCACCAGCGGCTGGGTCTGCACCCCGTTCTTGCCCGCGAACAGCCGGCCCGGCCGCACCGGGGCGGAGGCGGCCCGGGCGTGGACCGTGGCAACGCCCGCCGGGGTTTCGGGCGGCAGCCGCAGGAAGAACTCCTCACCGTCGCCGACCCGCTCGACCTCGGTGCCGTCCGCGTCGGTGAGCCGCCCTTGCGCGGCGCCGCGCACCCACACCCCCACCGGCTCGGCCGAGGTGGTGCGCACGGTCAGCGGTCCGATGGGCGCAGCGGGGTCGGCGCCCTCGATGCGCCGCGGATCCAGCGCCAGCGCGGCCCCGGGTTCGGCGCCCGTTCCCTGCCGGGCGCCGGCCAGCAGGTAGGTGTAGAGCTTGCGGGTCGCCGGAGCGTTGCCGCCGCCGCGGCGCGCGGTCCGGTCCAGTTCCACGCCGTTGGTGTGGTGCCAGACCGCGGCCTGGGTGGCGGCGATCGCCTGCGCCCGGGTCAGCCCGCCGGCCCCGCTGACCCGGCGCAACCGTTCCAGGTCGACCTGCGGGAAGGAGTGGGCGGTGATCCAGTTCAGCGCGGCCGGGGCCCCGGCGTGTGCCTGCGGCGCCGCGCCGGTCGCCCACGAGGTCTCGGTGTAGGCGGCCTCGCGGTTGACATCGGCGCTGATGTCGGCGCAGTAGGCGTGCACCGCAGCGCCCTGCGAGACCGTGAGCCGGTACAGGGAGGTCTCGGCGGCGCCGCCGCCCGCCAGGTGGATGGTGGCCCCGCGTTCGGGTTCGGGTGCGATCCGCGACAGGTCGGCGGCCGCGGCAGGCGCGGATGCACCGGCCGCCAGCGCGATCGCGGCACCGGCAGCGGCGATGAACCGGCGCAGGAATCCGGACATGCGGACGCTCCCTCCCCGAAGTGCGGGCCGGTGCGGAACCGGGGCGGGCACGGGCCGAAAAGGACAAGGACGCGCCTGCCGGTCGACCTGCTCGAATCAAGCCACAGATTAACGCTGGAGTGCCGCTGCAGCCTGGGGTGTGCCACGACCCGACGTCGAATCGTGTGCATGCTGTGACATACCGGGTCTGCCGCGTAACGGCCCCCGCCCAAGGCGGTGGTGCCGGGGCCGCGGGCACGCCCCGGCGGCCGGTTGCGGCGGCCCGCTCGCGGCCCGCGCGGCAGCGTCCGTCCGTCGGCGGCCCGGCAGTGCCCGCAGCGCCCGCACGTGCTGCGCTTGCGCCCGCCGGCCGCCGGTATCGCCCGTTCGCCGGCACCTGCCCGGCGGTGGCGGGTGTCCCGGCTGCTCCGCGCTCATCGGTAGGCTGGCGGAAGTGGCCCGCGACCTGCTGACCGCGGGAAGCGGCGCACCCTGTCGGTTCCGCACTGCGGAACCTCGGTGATGCTGGACGAGTTCGGGGCCATCCCGCCCGGTGCGGGGCCCCTTCGGATACGGAAACAGGTTGTGCGGCGATGGTTGGCGCGGTAACGAGTACCTCTGCCACGAGCGGTGACAGTCCGGCCCCCGTGGCCTTCGACGACGCCATGCGCTCCTACGAGCCGGTGCTCGGGCTTGAGACCCATGTCGAGCTCGGCACGGCCTCGAAGATGTTCTGCTCCTGCGCCACGGCATTCGGCGCCGAACCCAACACCCAGGTGTGCCCGGTGTGCCTGGCGCTGCCGGGTTCGCTGCCGGTGGTCAACGGCACGGCGGTCGAGAGCGCGATCCGGCTCGGGCTCGCGCTGAACTGCTCGGTGGCCCCGTGGTCGCGCTTCGCGCGCAAGAACTACTACTACCCCGACATGCCGAAGAACTACCAGATCTCCCAGTACGACGAGCCGCTGTGCTCCGACGGCTACCTCGACGTCACCGTCGACACGCCCGACGGCCCGCGCGAGTTCCGCGTCGGGATCGAGCGCGTGCACATGGAGGAGGACACCGGCAAGACCGCCCACATGGGCGGCACCACCGGACGCATCCACGGCGCCGAGTACTCCATCGTCGACTACAACCGCGCCGGCATCCCGCTGCTGGAGATCGTCACCCGGCCGGTCGAGCACACCGGCGAACTGGCGCCGCAGGTGGCCCGCGCCTATGCCACCGAGCTGCGCGACCTGGTCCGCTCGCTGGGAATCTCCGACGTGCGGATGGAAGAGGGGTCGCTGCGCTGCGACGTCAACGTCTCCCTGATGCCGCACGGCGCCCAGGAGTGGGGCAACCGCAGTGAGACCAAGAACGTGAACTCGCTGCGCTCGGTCGAGCGCGCCGTGCGCTCGGAGATCGAGCGCCAGGCCGGCGTGCTCAACGCCGGGCTGCGCGTGGTCCAGGAGACCCGCCACTTCCAGGAGAACACCGGATCCTCCGTTCCGGGCCGCAGCAAGGAAGAGGCCCAGGACTACCGCTACTTCCCCGACCCCGACCTCGTGCCGGTGGCGCCCGGCGCGGAGTGGATCGAGGAGCTGCGCGGGGGGCTGCCCGAACTGCCCGCGGCCAAGCGCGCGCGCGTCAAGGCCGAATGGGACCTGTCCGACGAAGAGCTGCGCGACCTGGTCAACGCCGAGGCGATCGAACTCGTCGCCGCCACGGTCGAAGCCGGGGCCTCGGCCGCCGATGCCCGCAAGTGGTGGCTCAACGAGCTTTCGCGCCGGGCGACCGAATCCGACGTTGAGTTGGCCGCGCTGGCCATCACGCCCGAGCAGGTCGCCCGGGTGGCGGCGCTGGTGGCCGAAGGCACGCTCACCAACAAGCTCGCCCGCCAGGTCGTCGAGGGCGTGCTGGCCGGCGAGGGCGGACCCGACGAAGTTGTCGAGGCGCGCGGCCTGAAGGTCGTCAGCGACGACTCGGCGCTGGGCGGGGCCGTGGACCAGGCCATCGCCGACAACCCCGACGCCGCCGAGAAGGTCCGGGGCGGCAAGGTGGCCGCAGCGGGCGCACTCGTCGGCGCGGTGATGAAGGCCACCCGCGGCCAGGCCGACGCCGGCCGCGCACGCGAACTGATCCTGCAGCGCCTGGGCGCCCAGTAGTACCCGCCGCCGGTCACCGGCCGCCTGCCGCTCGCCGCCGCGCACCGAGCGGCGCGGCCGGCACACCCGCCCCGTCGGCCGTGCGGGGCGGGTGCGCGGGCGGCGCCCGTCCCGCACGGCCGGGCGGGGCTGGTCCGCCACGCGCCCGCTACCCTGTGTACCGGCGGTCGGCAGCGGTTGCCCGCGGACCGGCAACGCTGCGGCGCGCCCGCAGCGGGGGAGGCGTTGCACACGCACGGTCCGGTGGGTGTGCGCTCGAACAGCGGGCATGAGTAGGCGTAATCACATACGGTGACCATGTCGTCGCCGTCTCTCTGCTGCATCTCTATCTCAGCGTGACCTTGGGTGACTAGCCTGATCGGGCGGGAAACCGACAGACATGCACCCGCGCGGCTCGGTCCTCCGGCGGCGTACCCCATTCGCTCTCCGGATCGGCCGGCGGGTGCCGCGGGACCCAGGACCCTGCCGGCGGGCCTACCCATCGCCGAGGCCCCGGGAAGCGTCCGCAGGTGCCGGTATCGGCGCCGAGGCCGCGCCTTACGGGGCGGATGCGGCCGTCGCGTCGGCCGTGCGGGAGGAGGACCCCTTCGTTGACCGCTCCGCCAGACGCGCCGACGACCGGATACCCCGCCCGCCGGGCCATCCGCGCCAACGGTGCCGACGGCGCCGCAGCACAGGCCGCCCGCGGCCGCGGCGCCGATCCTCGGCAGCGGGCATACGACCGCCCGGCGGGGGTGGCGCGGTGGGGGCGCGCCGCACACATCCCCCGACCATCCCCCAGCTCCGCCCCGATGGGCCGCACCGGCCCGCACGAATCGCACGGGGCACGCATTCCGGAAGGAGGCGGGTGCCTTCGCCGCGGCCGCTGCGCCGCAGCCGAAGCGCCCAACCAGTGATGACCACGGTCGCAGCGGTGGGATCCGCCGCCCTCGCGGCCTTCAGCGCACGCCTGGGAGCGCGGCGATGAAGGCCGATTCACGTATCTGGCTGGGAGCCATCGTCGCCTTCGCGCTCATCTACGCGCTGGGCTCGCTCGTCGGTGTCGGCGAAGTCTCGCTGACCGCCTGGCTGGGCTCCTGGCCGCCCGCCGTGGCCGCGGCCGCCGCGGCCGGGTCGCTGCTCTACGCCGCGCGCCGCAGGGCCGCCTCCGCCGCCGACAGCGACGCCAACGCCGACGGCGCCGATGGCGCCGACGCGCTGCGCCTGCTCGGATTCGCAGCGCTGGCCTGGAGCAGCGGGGCGCTGGTCTATGCCGTCACCGGGCTGCTCAGCACCAACGCAGCGGTTAGCTTGAGTTTCGGCGACCTGTTCTCGCTGGTGGCCCTGCCGCTGTTCGTACTTGGATTCACCCGGTTCGCTCCGCTTCCGCGCGGGTTCCGGCCGGTGATCCGGCATATGACCGACAGTTACGTGTGCGCCGCCGCGCTGTTCGCGGTCGTGTGGCTGCTGCTGTTCGCGCCGCTCTACAGCGAACTCGGCGACGGTGGGGAGTTCCTCGCCTTTGCCCTTGTCTACCCGGTGGCCGACATCGTGGTGCTGTGCCTGCTGGCGCCGCTGGTGTTCACCTCGCCGCACAGCACGCGCCGCGGTGTGCTGCTGGCCGTCGGGGCCTTCGTCATCATCTGCGGTGCCGATCTCATCGGCGCGGTCACGCGGTTGACCGGGGTGCTGCCCGCGGGCGGCATCGAGTACCCGGTGCGGTTCCTCGGTTTCGCCCTGCTGGGCAGCCTGCCGTGGCTGATCCGCGACCGGGCGGCCACCCGGCCGCGCAGGATCACCGGGCGGGGGCTCTACCGGTTCGCTCCCGAGATCGCGGCCTTCGGCGCGCTGTTCGTCGCCGCGATCGTGCTGACCATCGGCGCGCTGCAGGTCGACGGCCTGGCGCCGGTGCTGCCGCTGGCGGCGGGCTCGGCGGTGCTCGTACTGCTGGTGCGGATGAGCGGGCTGCTGGAGGAGAACGCCACCCTGTCGCGGATGGTGCACACCCGCGAACAGCACTTCCACGAGCTCGCCAAAAACAGCGGCGACGTCATCCTCATCCTGGACTTCGACGGCCGGATCTTCTACGTCAGCCCGGGCGCGGCCGAGGCGTTCGGGTACCGCCTCGACGACCTGCTGAGCGAGCCGATCACCGCGATCGTGCACCCCGAGGACCTGCCGCGGGTGCCCGCCGCCATGGAGTCGTTCACCCGCGAGGGCGGCGAAGGCATCCACCTGCGGCTGCGGGTACGTGCCGGCGACGGCACCTGGCGCCACACCGAGTCCACCGCTTCGCTGTACGAGCAGCCCTCCGAACCCGACCGGCTGCTGGTCACCACCCGCGACATCAGCGCCCAGGTGGCGCTGGAGGACCAGGTCAACCACCTGACCTTCCACGACGGCATCACCGGTCTGCCCAACCGGGCCTACCTGGAGGAACGGGCGCGCGAGGTACTGGTGCGGCGCGAACGTGCCGGTGCGCAGGGCGAGGTCGCCGCGATCTTCCTGGACCTCGACGGGTTCACCGCGGTCAACGACTCCGCCGGGCACACCTTCGGCGACTACCTGCTGGCGCAGGCGGGCCGGCGGCTGCGCGGCACCACCGACTCCGGCATCACCCTGGCTCGCTGGGGCGGCGACGAGTTCGCCGTGCTGATCGAGTACAGCGCCCACGCCCAGCAGGTGGTCGACCTGGCCGAACGGCTGGTGCGGGTGATCAGCGCCGAACCCTTCCAGGTGGCCGACCGCGAGGTCGTGCTTTCGGCCAGCGCCGGGTTGGCCTTTGCCGAGTCCGGTATGGAGAGCGGCGAGCTGCTGCGCAACGCCGACATGGCGATGGCCCGGGCCAAGGAGGCCGCCGGCGGCGGCAGGCTGGAGATCTACGCCGCGCACATGCACGCCCAGGTGGTGGGACGCCTGGAGCTGCAGACCGAGCTGCGCCAGGCGCTGGCCAACGGCGAGTTCGTGCTGGAGTACCAGCCGGTGGTCGACTTGGAAAGCTCCCAGGTCACCGCGGTCGAGGCGCTGGTGCGCTGGCAGCACGGCGACGACCGGGTGCTGCCCGAGGGCTTCATCGGCCCTGCCGAGGAGTCGGGCCTGATCGTGCCGCTGGGGGAGTGGATCCTGCGCGAAGCCTGCGAGAAGGTCGCGATCTGGCGGGCCTCGGATTGGGACATCGCGCTTTCGGTGAACCTGTCCGTAAAGCAGATCCTTGCGCCGCGCTTTGTCGAGTCCGTTGCCGGGGCCCTGGCCGATAGCGGCCTTTCGGCCGAAGTGCTGACCATGGAGGTCGACGAGGAGGTCCTGCTGGAGGACCAGGGCGAGGCCGTGGAACGCCTGGCCCAACTCCGGCGGCTGGGCGTGCGCCTGGCCATCGACGACTTCGGTATGGGCTATGCGTCGCTGGCGCACCTGCGCGAACTCCGGGTCGACACCATCAAGATCGACCCGTCGTTCATCCGCGATCTGGGGACCGACGGCACCGTCACGCTGCTGACCCACACCATCATCCGGCTCGGCCAGGATCTGGGCGTCCAAGTGGTGGCCGAAGGCATCGAGCGCGGCGAGCAGCTCGAACAGCTGCGCTCGATGGGCTGCGGCCACGGCCAGGGGTTCCTGGTGGCCCGGCCCATGGCCGCCGAAGGGGTCGAGGCCCTTGTCGGCGGCGAGGCCGGCATCCCGCTGTAACGGCTTGCGCGGCCGGCCCCGCGCCGGCCCGGCCGGGGTGGCCACCGCACCTTGCGGCCGCCGCGGCGGTCCACGCGGCAGTCGCATGCTGAACTTTTTTTCTCAAATGGTGAGACAGAATTGCGTTTCAGTTGACGGGCGGACACCCGCTCGTCCATCGTTATGGATGTGCAGAGCAACTTCCTGATCCTCGTACTTGGTCGGCGCGCAGCCAGCTGACCAGGCCACTCGCTGCGCGCTCCCTCCAACCGCTTCGCGGTGGGGGGTTTTTTGTTGCTCAAGCACATCCGATGACGAGCCCTCTCCGAAGGAACTTTGTGATGACCGAGCACATGACCGGAGCCCAAGCGCTCATCAGGTCACTGGAGCATGCCGGTGTCGACGTGGTTTTCGGGCTCCCCGGCGGGGCGATCCTTCCCGCCTACGATCCCCTCTACGACTCGGCCAACGTGCGGCACATCCTGATGCGCCACGAGCAGGGCGCCGGCCATGCGGCCGAGGGTTACGCCTACGCCACCGGGCGCCCGGGCGTGTGCATCGTCACCAGCGGGCCCGGTGCCACCAACCTCGTAACGCCGCTTGCCGACGCACACATGGACTCGGTGCCGCTCGTCGCCATCACCGGCCAGGTCGCGACCCCCCTCATCGGCACCGACGGATTCCAAGAAGCCGACATCTGCGGCATCACGATGCCCATCACCAAACACAACTACCTGGTCAAACGCGCCGAGGACATCCCCCGCACCATCGCCGAGGCCTTCCACATCGCCTCGACGGGGCGCCCCGGCCCGGTGCTCGTCGACATCGCCAAGGACGCGCTGCAGACATCCACCGCCTTCTCCTGGCCGCAGCGGCTCGACATGCCCGGCTACCGCCCCGTCACCAAACCGCACGGCAAACAGGTGCGCGAGGCCGCGCGGATGATCGCCGAGGCCCGGCGCCCCGTCCTCTACGCGGGCGGCGGCGTGCTGCGCTCCGGCGCCGCCCAGGAGCTGCGCGTGCTGGCCGAGCTGACCGGCGTGCCGGTGACCACCACGCTCATGGCGCGCGGCATCTTCCCCGACAGCCACCCGCAGAACCTCGGCATGCCCGGCATGCACGGGACCGTCGCGGCCGTGGGCTCGCTGCAGCAGGCCGACCTGATCGTGGCCCTGGGCGCCCGCTTCGACGACCGGGTCACCGGCAAGCTCGACTCCTTTGCCCCGGACGCCAAAATCGTGCACGCCGACATCGACCCCGCCGAGATCTCCAAGAACCGCCACGCCGACGTCCCGATCGTCGGCGACTGCCGCGAGGTCCTCGCCGACCTGGTCGTGGCGGTGCGCAACGACCAGGCGGCCGGCCGCCAGGGCGACTACACCTCCTGGTGGGCCCAGCTCGACCGGCTGCGCGAGGTCTACCCGCTGGGCTACGACGACGCCGACGACGGCTCCCTGTCGCCGCAGAAGGTCATCCAGCGCCTGGGCGAGCTCGTCGGCCCCGACGCCGCCTACGTCGCCGGTGTCGGCCAGCACCAGATGTGGGCCGCTCAGTTCATCGGCTACGAGAAGCCCGGATCCTTCATCAACTCCGGCGGCCTGGGCACCATGGGATTCTCCGTGCCGGCCGCCGTGGGCGCCAAGATGGGCGACCCCGACCGCACCGTGTGGGCCATCGACGGCGACGGCTGCTTCCAGATGACCAACCAGGAGCTGGCCACCGCCGCCATCGAGGGCATCCCGATCAAGGTGGCCGTCATCAACAACGGCAACCTCGGCATGGTCCGCCAGTGGCAGACCCTCTACTACGACGGCCGCTACTCCAACACCGACCTGCAAACGGCGCCGCGCGACGAGAAGGTCCGCGTTCCCGACTTCGTGCGCCTGGCGGAGGCGTACGGTTGTGTTGGGCTGCGCTGCGAACGAGCCGAGGACATCGACGCCACCATCGAAAAGGCGATGGCCATCGATGACGCCCCGGTGGTCGTGGACTTCTCCGTCAACCCCGACGCGATGGTCTGGCCCATGGTCGGCCCCGGTATCAGCAACGACCACATCCAGTACGCGCGCGACATGGCGCCGGACTGGGACAACGAGGACTAGAGGACCAGCGGCCAGGCGCAGGAAGGCGAAGACGTCACAATGACCCAGCACACCCTTTCCGTCCTCGTGGAAGACACCCCCGGCATCCTCGCCCGGACATCGGCGCTGTTCTCGCGGCGCGGGTTCAACATCAACTCGCTCAGCGTCAGCACCACCGAGTACGAGGGCCTGTCCCGCATGACGATCGTGGTCAACTGCGACCGCCACCCCTTGGAGCAGGTGACCAAGCAGCTCAACAAGCTCGTGAACGTCATCAAGATCGTCGAAATGGACAACGACGCCTCGGTCCGCAGGGAGCTCCTGCTGGCCAAGGTCAAAGCCGACGCCGCGAGCCGCGCCGCCGTCATCCAGACGGCGGAGCTGTTCCGCGCCAACATCGTCGACGTCGGGCCCGACGTCGTGGTGATCGAGGCCACCGGCAAACCCGAGAAACTGGATGCGCTGGTGCGCAACCTTGAACCGTTCGGCATCAAGGAACTGGTGAAATCGGGCCTGGTCGCACTGGGCCGCGGCCCCCGGTCCATCACCGACCGCTCACTGCGCGCGGTAGAGCGCAGCGCGTGAGCCTCCGGCACGGTCGGCGCCCACAAGGCGCCGTGCGCCGGAGAGAGGTTCCGCAGGCGCCGCGCGGCTCCCGCAGCGGCGCCTGCCCCGCACGCAACGACACGTGCAGTGACACAGACACCCACACACGCAAGGAGTAGGCCGAAGTGGCAGCAGAGATGTACTACGACGACGCCGCGGACCTCAACATCATCCAGGGGCGCACGGTAGCCGTGATCGGTTACGGCAGCCAGGGGCACGCGCACGCGCTGTCGCTGCGCGACTCCGGCGTGGACGTGCGCATCGGCCTCGCCGAGGGCTCCAAGAGCCGCCAGAAGGCCGAAGAGGCCGGGCTGCGCGTGGTCACCCCCGCCGAGGCCGCCCGCGAAGCCGACCTCATCGTCATCCTGGTCCCCGACCACATCCACCGCGACCTCTACAACGACGAGATCGCCCCCAACCTCGACGACGGCGACACGCTGGTCTTCGGCCACGGCTTCAGCATCCGCTACGGCCTCATCCAGCCGCCGGCCAACGTCGACGTCGCGATGATCGCGCCCAAGGGCCCCGGCCACCTGGTGCGCCGCCAGTTCGAAGAGGGCCGCGGAGTGCCGGTGCTGGTCGCCGTCGAGCAGGACGCCTCGGGTTCGGCCTGGGACCTCGCGCTCTCCTACGCCAAGGGCATCGGCGGCACCCGCGCCGGCGCGCTCAAGACCACCTTCACCGAAGAGACCGAGACCGACCTCTTCGGCGAGCAGACCGTTCTCTGCGGCGGCCTGTCCGAGCTGATCAAGGCCGGGTTCACCACGCTCACCGAGGCCGGTTACCAGCCCGAGGTCGCCTACTTCGAGTGCCTGCACGAGGTCAAGCTCATCGTCGACCTCATGTACGAGGGCGGCATCTCCAAGATGAACTGGTCGGTCTCCGACAACGCCGAGTACGGCGGCTACACCCGCGGCCCGCGCATCGTCACCGAGCAGACCCGCGAGGAGATGCGCCGCGTGCTCGCCGAGATCCAGGACGGCACCTACGCCCGCGAGATGGTGGCCGAGTTCGACGCCGGCCGGCCCAACTTCCTCAAGCGCCGCGAGGCCGAGCAGGGCGAGCCCATCGAGAAGGTGGGCGCCGAACTCCGCCCGCTGATGAGCTGGCTGCAGGGCTGAACCCGAGCGTGAACCATGAGCGCGCACCCACCCGCCGGGCCGGCGGGCGGGTGCGCGCATCCGTTTGCGGCGCACCGGGCGAACCGGCCGGGCCGACCGGGCTGAGCGGCCGGCCGTCCAGCCGGGTCCGGGCCATCCGGGGCCGTGACCGCCCCGGATGGCCCCGCGGCCGCCCTCGCCTTTGTATCGTTCCTGGTCAGAGCGCTTGGATTCCGCGTTACGGGACCCTTTCCGACTTCGAATCCCACTCGCGCACTAGACTTTTCGAGGCCGTCACATCCGAACGAGCCCCACCGATGTGGGAAAGGACCAGCCGCGATCGCGCGGCCACGCCGCAACCCGAATAAGGAAGCAAGCTGTGCCTAAGCCCTCCGTTCTCGTCGCGGAAGAACTCTCCCCAGCCGGTCTTGCGCTGCTGGAAGGCGACTTCGATGTCCGCCACGCCAACGGCGCCGACCGTTCCGAGCTGCTGCCGGCGCTCGCCGACGTCGACGCCCTGATCGTCCGCAGCGCGACCAAGGTCGACGCCGAAGCACTGGCCGCCGCCCCGCGGCTCAAGGTCGTGGCACGTGCCGGGGTGGGGCTGGACAACGTCGACGTCGACGCGTCGACGAAGGCCGGCGTCCTCGTCGTCAACGCTCCCACCTCCAACATCATCAGCGCCGCCGAGCAGGCCATCAACCTGCTCCTGGCGACCTCCCGCAACACCGCACCCGCCCACAACGCCCTGATCAACGGCGAGTGGAAGCGCTCCAAGTACACGGGCGTGGAGGTCTACGACAAGACGGTGGGCATTGTGGGGCTCGGCCGGATCGGCGCGCTGGTCGCACAGCGGCTCGCGGCGTTCGGCACGCACATCATCGCCTACGACCCGTTCGTGCAGCCCACGCGCGCCGCCCAGATCGGCGTCGAGATGGTCACCCTCGACGAACTGCTGGAGCGCAGCGACTACATCACCATCCACCTGCCCAAGAACAAGGACACCATCGGCCTCATCGGCGACGAGGCGCTGTCCAAGGTCAAGCCGAGCGTGCGCGTCATCAACGCCGCGCGCGGCGGCATCCTGAACGAGGACGCGCTCTACCGGGCCGTCAAGGACGGGCGCGTGGCCGGGGCGGGCATCGACGTGTGGGCCTCCGAGCCCTGCACCGACAGCCCGCTGTTCGAGTTCGAGAGCGTGGTCGTGGCTCCCCACCTGGGCGCCAGCACCGAGGAGGCCCAGGAGAAGGCCGGCACCCAGGTCGCGCGGTCGGTGAAACTGGCGCTGTCGGGCGAGTTCGTTCCCGACGCCGTCAACGTGCAGGGCGGCGCGGTGGCCGAGGAGCTCAAGCCGGGCCTGCCGCTGACCGAGAAGCTGGGCCGCATCTTCACGTCGCTGGCCCAAGGCGTCGCCGACCGCATCGACATCGAGGTCCGCGGCGAGATCGCCGCCCACGACGTCAAGGTGCTGGAACTGGCCGCGCTCAAGGGTGTCTTCGGCGACGTGGTCGAAGAAGCCGTGACCTTCGTCAACGCGCCGCTGCTGGCCAAGGAGCGCGGCGTCGAGGTGAACCTGGTCACCAGCGAGGACCACTCCGACTGGCGCAACCTGATCACCGTGCGCGGGCTGATGCCCGACGGCCAGCGGGTGTCGGTATCGGGCACGCTGTCGGGCCCGCGCCACCACGAGAAGCTGGTCGAGATCAACCGCTACACCATGGAGATCCCGGTCAGCGCGCACATGGCGTTCCTGTCCTACAACGACCGCCCCGGCATCGTGGGCAAGGTCGGCGCCCTGCTCGGCGAGGCGCAGATCAATATCGCCGGCATGCAGGTCAGCCGGGACACCGAGGGCGGCACGGCGCTGATCACGCTGACCGTCGACTCCGCGATTCCCGACGCCACCCTGGAGTCGATCTCCGCCGAGATCAACGCGTCGCAGTCCCGCCAGGTCGACCTGGAGGACTGACACCTTTCCCAGCGGCGGCGGCCGCCCCTGCCCGAATAGAGGGGTGCCGCACTGCCGCGATACCGCGCTGAGGGCCGTCCGCATCCGTGCGGACGGCCCTCAGCGGCTTTTCGGGGTTGCGGTCGGTGTGCCGGGTGGAGGCTGCGGGCGGCTGGCGGGATAGTCGGACGTCCGATAGTCTGTCGTCCTAAGAGTTGACCGCAGTGCAGCATTTGCCGCTGCCGACTCCTTCCTGCGGCCCGCCCGGCACACCGGGGGCCGCGGCCCTTGGCACCACCTCCGCCCGGGAACTCCGCGCACGCCTGCCCGCCTTTGCTCGCCCGGCGTGCACACCGCCGCGCACCCGCCCGATCCGGGCCGGTACCGCATTAGCCGCACGGCCTGCGCTGCCCGCGTGGCGCGGCAGCTGCGCGGCTCGCCGCCTTGCGGCACCAGCGGCACGATCGCCGCACCCCGCCGGCGCCGCAGCGCCCTAGTACGCCAATACCGCAGTACCCGGTACCCGGCAGCAAGCAGGTACCCCGGCATCCGAGGATCCGAGCGCTCCCGGCGGTTCCGCCGCAGCGCCGGCCACCGCCATTGGAGGACCGCCATGTACGACATGTACGACACCACGCCCGCACCCGCCGGCGCCGAGGCCGCCGAAACGGCCGAGGCCGTCCAAGCGGTCCAGGTCGCACTGGACCGCCGCGACAACGGGGGCCCGGCGGGGCGCTAGTCTTGTCTCACTGACCGTTTTTCTGGTCTCACCATGTGAGAGATGCCGGGTCCGCGCGCGGACATTTCCGGTACCGCCCTCGGTTGAGACCGGTCCACGACCTAGAGCAGAGTAGAGGCTGGGCTGCTAATGGCTGCGCGCACCGTGAAGTTGGCCGTCATCCCCGGCGACGGGATCGGCCCCGAGGTGGTCGCCGAAGGACTCAAGGTCCTCTCCGCTGCGGCGGAGCCCGGGATCGCCTTCGACACCACCGAGTACGAACTCGGCGCCCGCCGGTGGCACGCCACCGGCGAGACGCTGCCCGACTCGGTCGAGGCGGAGCTGCGCGGCCACGAGGCCATCCTGCTCGGCGCGGTGGGCGACCCCAGCGTGCCCAGCGGCGTGCTTGAGCGCGGCCTGCTGCTGCGGCTGCGCTTCGCCTTCTCGCACTACGTCAACCTGCGCCCGGTGCGCCTGTACCCGGGCGTGACCACGCCGCTGGCCGGGGTGCAGCCCGAGGACATGGACATGCTCGTCGTCCGCGAGGGGACCGAAGGCCCCTACGCCGGAATGGGCGGGGTGCTGCGCAAGGGCACGCCCGGCGAGATCGCCACGCAGGACAGCGTCAACACCCGCTTCGGCGTGGAGCGCGTGGTGCGGTTCGCGTTCGCCAAGGCCGCCGAGCGGCCGCGCAAGAAGCTCACCCTGGTGCACAAGGACAACGTGTTGACCTTCGCCGGCGAGCTGTGGCAGCGCGTGGTGCGCGAGGTCGGCGCCGAATACCCCGAGGTCGCCGTCGACTACTCCCACGTCGACGCGGCCACCATGTTCTTTGTGACCCAGCCCCAGCGCTTCGACGTCGTGGTCACCGACAACCTCTTCGGTGACATCATCACCGACCTCGGCGCAGCGGTGGCCGGCGGCATCGGGCTGGCCGCCAGCGGCAACATCAACCCCGAGAACGACTTCCCGAGCATGTTCGAGCCCGTGCACGGTTCGGCGCCCGACATCGCCGGGCAGGGCAAGTCCGACCCCACCGCCACCGTGCTGTCGGCGGCTATCATGCTCGACCACCTCGGTCTGGGCACCGCGGCGCGCAAGGTCGAGCAGGCCGTGGCCGAAGACCTCCAGGCCCGGGCCAAGAACGGGGGCGACGACCGCTCCACATCCGCCATCGGCGACGACATCGCCGAGCGAGTAGCCGTGCAGGGCTGAGCGCGCGGCGCCTCGGCCCTGCTGATTGCGGATCGGCGCGGCTGAGGCGGACGGACATGCGCTCGTCCACGTTGCAGCGGGCGCGCCGGTTCACGGCGCGCCCGCTGTGCGTTCTACCGCCCGCCGGCACCGCCACCACCACCGCCACCACCCCTACCACCGCTCACGCCGCACTGTTTCGCGGTGAACGCGGCCGGTGCGCGGCCTATGGCGCGGTATGGCCGCGGGCGCGTCGTTTCCGTCACACTGGAATCCGGGGCGGCATTGCTGCCGCCCCGCTGTACGGAGAGGACCTGACCACCTATGAACAGCAGCACCACCACAAGCGGGTTGACGTTCGACGTCCAGCTCTCGGCTCAGCGGAAGACCCCGCAGGAGCGTGCGCAACTGCTGGACAATCCCGGGTTCGGCACCGTGTTCACCGACCACATGGTCAGCATCGACTACACCGAGGGCAAAGGCTGGCACGACGCCCGGCTGGAGCCTTACGGGCCGCTTACGCTGGATCCGGCCACGGCGGCCCTGCACTATGCCCAGGAGATATTCGAGGGCCTGAAGGCCTACCGGCACCCGGCCGGCGAGGTTGCGTGTTTCCGGCCCGGTGCCAACGCAGCGCGGCTCAACCGCAGCGCCCGCCGCATGGCAATGCCCGAACTGCCCGAGGAACTGTTCCTCGGCGCCATCGAGACCCTGCTCCAGCACGACTCCGAGTGGATCCCCACCCAGCCCAACAGCAGCCTGTACCTGCGGCCGTTCATGTTCGCGACCGACGTCGGACTCGGGGTCAACCACCCCTCGCGCAGCTACCGGTTCGTGGTCATCGCCTCGCCATCGGGGCCCTACTTCTCCGGCGGCATCAAGCCGGTGACGGTGTGGCTGAGCGAGGACTACACGCGCGCGGCGCCCGGCGGCACCGGCGAGGCCAAGTTCGCCGGCAACTACGCATCCAGCTTCGTCGCCCAGACCCAGGCGGTCGAGCAGGGGTGCGACCAGGTGGTCTGGCTCGATGCCAAGGAGCACCGCTGGGTCGAGGAGATGGGCGGGATGAACCTGTTCTTCGTCTTCGGCTCGGGCGACGAGGCGAGATTGCTCACCCCGGCGCTCACCGGCACGCTCCTGCCCGGCATCACGCGCGACTCCCTGCTGACCCTGGGCCCCGAACTCGGATTTGCCACTGAGGAAGGCGCCGTCTCAACCGACGAATGGCGCCGCGCGGCCCAATCCGGCGAACTCACCGAGGTTTTCGCGTGCGGCACCGCCGCGGTGATCACCCCGGTCGGGCACGTCAAGGGCAGCACCGGCGAGTTCACCATCGGCGACGGCGACGCCGGCCCGGTCACGATGGGGCTGCGCGAGGAACTGGTCGCCCTGCAGTACGGCACCCGCCCCGACACCCACGGCTGGGTGCACACGTTCGGCTGATCCGGCCGGCTCTTCGGGTTCCCGGCGCTGCGGCGCCGGCCTGCCCGCCTGCCCGCCTGCTCGCCTTGCCCTGCGCGGCGCCGGGCAAGGCGGGCAGGCCACCAGGCCCGCCGCCTGGCCGCCAGGTGGCAGGCGCATCGGGCAACCGGCCCGGTTGGGCCGCCGCCCGGCTGAGGGATGGTTTGCCCTACTCGGCCGATTTCGCGTTTTCCCAGGGCAGCGGCATGCCAGCACGCACACCGTCTCATTAAACGAGATGGCTGTGTCAGATGGCTGAACTTCGCTGCGATCTTATGGCACACTGAAAACGTGCCGTCTCAGGTGATCATTATCGCGAGGCGCGCTGGCTGAACCGGACCTCGCCAGCGCGCTGACCTCTCGTGTCCACGAGGGGTCTTTTTTATTTGCCGGCGAGGGCCGCCACCAAGACCGCATCCACACCGGGGAGTCCGCCCATGCCTGACGACAGTTTCCACGTCTTCGACACCACGCTGCGCGACGGCGCCCAGCGTGAGGGCATCAACCTGACCGTTGCCGACAAGCTCGCCATCGCCAAGCTGCTCGACGAGTTCGGCGTGCGTTTCATCGAAGGCGGCTGGCCCGGGGCGAACCCCAAGGACACCGAGTTCTTCCAGCGCGCTTCACAAGAGCTCGCGCTGGAGCATGCGCAACTTTCCGCGTTCGGCGCGACCCGCCGGGCGGGAGTGCGGGCGGCCGACGATCCCCAGGTCGCCGCGTTGCGCGAATCGGGGGCGCCGGTCGTCACTCTGGTGGCCAAGAGTGACGGCCGGCACGTCGAACGGGCCCTGCGCACCACCGGCGCGGAGAACCTGGCGATGATCGCCGACACGGTCGCCCACCTGCGCGAAAACGGGCAGCGCGTGTTCCTCGACTGCGAGCACTTCTTCGACGGCTACGGCCACGACCCCGACTACGCCACCAGTGTCGTGCGCACCGCGGCCGAAGCCGGAGCCGACGTCGTCGTGCTCTGCGACACCAACGGCGGGATGCTGCCGGCCGACATCACCCGCATCGTCACCGAGGTCGCCGCGGCCACCGGCGCGCGGCTGGGCATCCACGCCCAGGACGACGGCGAATGCGCCGTCGCCAACACGCTCGCGGCCGTCGGCGCCGGAGCCACCCACGTCCAGTGCACCGCCAACGGCTACGGCGAACGGGTCGGCAACGCCAACCTGTTCTCGGTGGTCGGTGCCCTGGTCCTCAAACAGGGCCGCGACGTGCTCCCGGAGAACTGCCTGGCCCGGATGACCCGTGTCTCCCAGGCCATCGCCGAGATCGTGAACATCGCGCCCGCCACCCACCAGCCCTACGTCGGCGTGTCGGCCTTTGCGCACAAGGCCGGGCTGCACGCCTCGGCGATCAAGGTCGACCCCGACCTGTACCAGCACATCGATCCGGCACTGGTCGGCGGCGGCATGCGGATGCTGGTGTCGGACATGGCCGGCCGCGCCTCCATCGAGCTGAAGGCCAAGGAACTGGGCTTCGACCTGTCCAACGACCGCGAGCTGGTGGGCCGCGTCGTCGACCGGGTCAAGAGCCTGGAGCTGAGCGGCTACAGCTTCGAGGCGGCCGACGCCTCACTGGACCTGCTGCTGCGCGAAGAGCTGGACCGCCCGGTGAGCTACTTCGAGACCGAGTCCTGGCGGGTGATCTCCGAGCGGCGCACCCCCGGCGGCGGTGCCGCGGACGGCGCCGTTGACGCGGTCAGCGAGGCCACCGTCAAACTGCAGGTCAAAGGCGAGCGGGTGATCGCCACGGCCGAGGGCAACGGCCCGGTCAACGCGCTCGACCGGGCGCTGCGCAGCGCCATGGAGGGTGTCTACACCGCGCTGGCCGGGCTGGAGCTGACCGACTACAAGGTCCGCATCCTTGAGGGGAACTCGGGCACCGGCGCCGTCACCCGCATCCTGGTCACCTTCAGCGACGGCCGCGGCGAGTGGACCACGGTGGGGGTCGGCGAGAACGTCATCGACGCCTCCTGGATCGCCCTGAAGGACGCGATGGCCTACGGCCTGCTGCGCCAGGGCTACCCGCAGAACTGAACGCGCCGCCCGGTGCCCGCACCCGCGCGCCGGGGGAGCGGCCGATCAGTTCTGCACCCACCCGTTGGGCTCGCAGCCCTGCAGGCCGAAGGTCTGCTGCTGCATGACCGGTGCCGGTTCTCCCTTGCCGGGGCAGGAGACGTGGCCGCGGCCCAGCGCGTGGCCGACCTCGTGGTTGACGACATAGATCCGGTAGGTGCGCAGGTCGCCGCCGAAGTGCGGCACGCCCGAGACCCACCGGTTCTGGTTGATGACCGCCCGGCCGCCGGTGGTGCAGGAGACCCGGCCCATGGTCTTCAACGGCGCGCACAGCCGGTCGACGGTTTCGGGTGCGGCCAGGGCGACCCGGAAGTCCACGGGTTCCTCGTCCACGCGCTGCATCGACAGGCCCTGCGCACCGCGCCAGCTCCGCCGGTCGCCGAGGATCTGCTCGACGGCGTCGGCAAAGTCGGCGGCCTTGCCGGGCAGATCCTGCTCGACCTCGACGAGGTAGCGCCGCAACGCGCCGTCGCCGGCGGCGGCGCTTTCGCCGGGGACGACCTCCAGTTCGCCGCCGGCCTGTTTCACCTCGTCCTCGACCGAACGCATGATCGCGGGCAGGCTCCCCGCCCCGCCGCCCGGCGACCCGGGCGGCGCGGACCGCTGCGGCTTAGGGCTCTGCCGGGTGTCCTGCTGCGAGTCGCCGGAAGTGCCGCCGCCGCTGCCGCCGGTCGGCTGCGGGCGATCGCGGCCGTCCTCGGCGGCCTGCGGCGCCGCGGCGGTGGCCGCGCCGCCGCCGTCCGGGG
>NZ_BAAGYZ010000044.1:0-32100 GCF_054778995.1 Streptomonospora sediminis | reverse complement strand
GCCGGCCGCCGACCCTCGCCGGTGCGCCCGCGCCCCGCGGCCGTGGGCGGCCACCTGCGGCCGGACGGCTACCGGCCGTCGTGGTGGTGCCGTTCGCCGGGGGTGCCGGCGATCGCTCCGGCCAGGGTGAACAGGAACATGAACCCGATGGGGATCATCGGCCAGAACAGCAGCGGCTCGGTGGCGAGGATGCTGGTGACCCCCCAGATGCCCACCAGTATCACCGAGACGGCGGCCAGGCCCCGCCACGGCTCCAGCCGGTCGCGCCACTCGGGGCTCATCCGTTTTCCGCGGTGCGCGGGCTGTTCGGCGGGCTTTTCGGCGGGCACCGGCGGTGGCTCGGGGAGGTCGCGGGTCAGCGGCCATAGCTCGCCCATGGTTTTGGCGTGCATCGCCGTGTGCAGCCGGTCCTGGTATTCGGTGAGGTCCAGACGCCCTTCGCGCAGGGCGATCCCGAGGCGTTCGGCGCAGGCATCGCGGTCTGAATCGGCCGCCCGCATCTGTTCGGGGGGCAACTGCTGTTCATCCATGCTCGTCGATCCCTCCACCCGGAGCGGTGACGCTCAACTGCGGGACCCGGAGCTTTCATCGGGCCAGATGGCGGCAGCGACCAGGATTGCGGCCCAGATCCCCAGCGGCACCAGCGGCCAGTACGGCAGCAGGTCACCGCCCATGATGCTGGTGACGCCCCAGATTCCGCTCATGATGACGGCGCCGCCAAGCCACCATCGCCATTCGTCTACCCAGTCCTTCCACGGCGATGCCAGCGCAGCGCGGTTGGCCCCGGCGGGCTCGGTTTCGGAGTCGTCGCGCTCGACCGGTGCGGGAGGCTCCGGGAGATCCGCGGTGAGTGCCTGCAGCTGACCCAGCAGGACGGCGCTCATCGCCTCGTCCAACCGGCGTTCGTATTCGGCCAGGTCGAGCCGGCCTTCCGAGAGCGCGGTCGCGAGTCGTTCGGCGCAGGCATCCCGGTCGGCATCCGAAGCGCGCATCCGGTTTTCCGGGACGCGTTCGTCGTCCAACGCCCACCCCCTGCCGCACGATGATGGGTTTTTCACAATACGCCGCCCGCGCGTCAGAGAAAAGCGGCGCGGACGCCGGTTGGCACGGCAGGGCTGTGCGGTGGGCCCGGCGTTGCGCGGTGTGGAAGCGGCGGGCACGGACGGTGATCCGCGGCCCGGTTGCGCGGGGCCGCGGCGGCCGGCGGCGGTGTGCGCGGGAGGCGGTACGGCACTCCACCGGCGCGGTCAGCGGCGGCAGCCGCCCGACGACAGCAGCACGGCTGCCCAGATACCCAGCGGCAGCATCGGCCAGAAGCCGTCGAACTCGCCGGAAACGACGCTGGTGACCAGCCAGATACCGATCATGATGACCGCGGCGCCGGTCCAGGTGCTCCACTTGCCGGATTGCTTCGGCCGGGTCGGCGCGTTCTCCTTGGCGGTCTGGCCGAGGTCGACGGGCTCGTTGGCGGCGGGAGCGGTGGCAACGGACGGGCCGGAGGGGTCGGCGGGCAGGTCGGTGGTCAGCGGCGCGAGTTCGCCTACGGTGACCGCGGCCATCGCGGAGTCGAGGCGGCTCTGGTACTCGGGCAGGTCGAGTCTGCCCTCGGACAGAGCGGTGGCGAGTCGGCGTGCGGTGGCATCGCGATCGGCATCTGCGGCGCGGAGTTCCGCATGGGGTGTGGAGCCGGTGCTCATGGTCGCGCCTCCTTCCTGCTCGGTTTTGAGCTTAGACGTACCCGGCCGTGCCGGGGATCCCCCTGCCGGGTGGATTTCCGGGCCGGCGGCTAGAACTTAAGTAGCAATCCGGCCGCCGGCCCGCCGCGTGCCTGCCGGCCCCGCCTACGCGCCCCGGCGGCCCCCGCCGCGGTGCCAGGCGGCGACGGCGGCGCACGTGGCCTCCTCGGCCGCGGCGATGACACCGGTGCCCTCGAATGACCCGGTGTAGTCGAAGGGGCTGCCGTCCAACCGCGCCAACGCACCCCCCGCCTCCTCCAGCACGAGTGCCGGCGCGGCCACGTCCCAGTCGCGCACCGGGACGTCCTTGACGAACAGGTGGGCGCCGCCGTCGGCGATCCGGCACAGCTTCAGCGCGATGCTGCCGGACTCCAGGTACCCGCTGCACCCGAAGGCGCCGTGGACGGCGCGGGCGATCCCGCGGGGCTCGGGGGTGTTGTCGGTGAGCACGCCCGCGCCCGCGGCCGGCGCCGAGGCGGCCAGGCGCGCGCCCCCGGCGGTCGCGCCGCCGCCGCGTACGGCGGTGTAGCACCGGTCGGCCTCGGGGACGCAGATAGCGGCCACGACCGGCCGGGACCCGGCGATCAGCGCCGCCTGGGTGACGTAGCCGGCGAAACCGTGCACGTAGCTGGCGGTGCCGTCGATGGGATCGATCAGCCAGTACACATCCGGGCGGGGGCCGCCGCGCCCCGCGGGGTCCTCCTCGCTGAGGACGGGCACGCCCGGCTCGATGCGGTGCAGCCGCGCGCTCAGTTCCTCGTGGGCCATGGTGTCGGCACGCGCCTTGAACTGGTCGCCCTCCCAGGTGCCCGATGTCGCCGCGGAGTCGGCCCGCCAGCCGCGCAGCAGCGCGCCGACCTCGCGCACCGCACGCCGGGCCGGGGCCAGCAGTGCGCCGGTGCCGGGGTCGGCGGCTGCACGCGGTGCGCCGGTCACGGGCTCACGCCCACGGCCGGTTCGGCCGCCGCGGGGGCGGCCGGGCTGATGCCGGTGGCGGTGAAGCGCTGCTCGTCGATGAACTCGTCGGCCCACCGGCGCACCATGACCACGCCTTCCCGCCAGTCGTCGGCCAGGTGCGGCCCGCCGCCGAGGGTCTGGCAGAGCAGGCCGCCGACCTCGTCGACTCCCGCGGCCAGGGTCAGCGGCGCCGTGGACGAGAAGCGCGGGTTGATCTCGAAGATGCGCGGCTCGCCGTCGGAGTCGAGCGCGAGCTGCACGTTGAAGGGGCCGTCGGCGCGCAGTTCGCGCTGTACGGCGCGGCACACCTCGATGACGCGCTCGTTGCGGCGGGTGACCGCGTACTGGGTGACACCGCGCTTGAGCACGATCTCCTTGGGCACGACCGCCTGTACGGTGCCGTCGCGCCAGGCCACGACCGAGACCGTGTACTCGGTGCCGGCGGCCTGTTCCTGCACGATGAGTTCGTCGGCGGGGCGGTCGGCCCGGGCCAGCACCTCGTCCAGTTCCCGGCCCGAGCCCAGGCGTACGACGCCGCGGCTGCCCCGCCCCGAGCGCGGCTTGACGATCAACGGCGGCCCCGGCGGATCGGTCCACTCGGTTGCCAGGCCGGTGCGTGGCACGGGCAGCCCTGCGGCGGCCAGGCGGCGCATCAGCGCGTATTTGTCCAGGCAGGTGGCGACGAACCCGGGGCGCGGCAGCAGCACCGCGATGTCGTCGTCGGCGAGCCGGGATACGGTCATCAGCTCCTCGTCGACCAGGGGGACGACGGCGCGGGCGCCTTCCTTGAGGCAGATGCCGCGGATCTCGGCCAAGTAGGACTCGCAGCTGCCCGGCGGGACGAGGTAGCAGCGGTCGGCCAGGTAGAGGCCTGGCGCGGTGGGGTCGATATCGGTGGCCACCACGCGGTAGCCCCGCCGTTGGAGGTGCTGGATGGTTCCGGGGGTTTGGGGGGCGCCTGCGGTGGTGACGACGACGGTGGGCTGACGGGAGTGCTCTGCAGCGGACACCGATTGACCTTTCCGTTGCGGTCGGCTGGCGGCGCGATCGGCTCGGGGCTGCTGGGACGCCTTCCGCGGCGCAGTGCGCGCAAGCGCCCCCCGGCGGGGCGGCGCGCCCCCGGGCTGGGTGATCCGTCGTATCGAGCCTAGACCGCCGGGGCGGCCGGTATCGGCAGGTGGCCGGTTCCGGTTTCCAGGACAACCGGAACCGGGTCTGTGGCGTAGTGTCCCGGTCTGCGCCTCCGGTGGTCGGCGTGTCACGGCCGGTGCGACCTGGTGGCCGGGGGCTCCGGATCGGCGTGTCGCGGGCGGTCGTTCCGTTGGCGCGCAGGCCGAGGTACCGGGCGCGGGCGCCGGAACCGGTCAGGAGGTGCCGAGGAGCCCGTGCTCGGCCAGGAACGATTCCAGGTCGCCGGTGCCCGCGTAGTGGTGGGCGACCATGCCCAGACGCTTGGCGGCCAGCACGTTCTCTTCGCGGTCGTCGACGAAGGCGGTGCGTTCGGCAGCGCTGCCGAGCTCGCGGAGCACCTGTTCGTAGATCCCGGAGTCGGGTTTGCAGATGCCGAGTTCCGCGCTGAAGAACAGCGCTTCGAAGCCCAGCAGCACCGGCGAATGGCGCAGCGCGGCGGCGATGTCCAACGGTGCGTTGGACAGCAGCGCCAGCCGCACGCCGTTTCCGGCCAACCGGTGGAGGATGCGGACGGAGTCCACGCGGACATGGATCCAGGAGCCGACGTCCAGCGCCCACAGCTCGTGCACCGCGGCTGCGTCCCAGTCGGCGCCCACGCGCCGGGCGATCCGCCCCCAGTACTCAGCGGCGCCGATACCGCCGTCGTAGGCGCGGCGCTCCTGCCAGTAGGCCGACCACAGGTCGTCGGCAGGCACACCGGCCACCCGTTCCATCGCGGCCTTGTCCTCGGGCGGGGGCGTTTGGGAGATGACGTCGCCGAAGTCGAAGACGACCACATCGATGGCTGAGTTGTCCGGACCCATGTTGGTGTGAACCCCTGTCCGTGGTGGAAGATCCCGTTGCCGCGCAGATTTCAGGTTGCGACAGGCAACGAAGAGCGCGCGTGGGAAATACGGTATCCGCGAAAGGTGAATGCCGGCCGAACACCCGGCGGGGGCGCCCCTGCCGGGACACCCCCGCCGCGGTTGGCCCGCTGCCGCTACTTCTGCTCGTAGACCGGCGCGATCACGGCCCGCCCGATCGCGTGGAAGAACAGGTTGAAGCCGAGGTACGCCGGCGAGGCGCTCTCGTCGATCCCCAGCGACTCCACGTCGACCGCGTGCACCGCGAACATGTAGCGGTGCGGGCCGTGGCCCCCGGGCGGGGCCGCGCCGATGTAGCGGCGGGCACCGGCATCGTTGCGCAGGGTGAGCGCGCCCGCGGGCAGGCCCGAACCGGACTCGTCGCCGGCGCCGCTGGGCAGCTCGGTCACGGTCGCCGGGATGCCGCAAACCACCCAGTGCCAGAACCCGCTGGCCGTGGGCGCGTCGGGGTCGAAGCAGGTGACCGCGAAGCTGCGGGTGCCCTCGGGAAAGCCGCTCCAGGACAGGTGCGGCGAAACGTCCTCGCCGCCCGCGCCCATGATGCCGCTGACCTGGGCCATGGGCAGGGTCCGCGCGTCGGCGACGTCGTTGCTGGCGACGCTGAACGACGGAACGGCGGGCAGGAATTCGTAGGGAGATGGCGGCTGTGCCACGTCGGTCCTCCTGGAGTGGTCGGTTGGCGGGGGCGCGGCCCCGCGCCTGCTACCCCCAACGAATACCGCCTGAACGGCGTGTCCGCTAACGGGTGTCGACGTGTTGGAACGACTCCGCCAGCCTGCCCTCGGCGAGCCCTCCAGCGGCGGCGTTGCCCGCCAGCCACTGGCGCAGCATCCCGGCCAGCTCATTGACATCGCTGATCTGGCTCGCGTGGCAGGACAGCGCGGCCAGCTTGCGGTCGAAGACGTCGGTGATGTCGCTGAACCGGTCGGGAGAGGGCCCGTGGACCAGCCACACCTCGGGCACCTTCCAGGGCTCCAGCCCTTCGGCGGTGAGCAGTTCGGAGTGGGCGTGGGGGTTGCGGGCATCGGGGTAGACCGCGTTGATCCCGGCCTCGCCGGTGGCCAGGTGGTCGGGGTGGCTGGCCGCGATGCGCGACCAGTCGCGTTCGGGGCTGGGGATGACCACGCGCTGGGGGCGGACCCGGCGGATGACCCGGGCGATGTCGCGGCGCAGCTCCAGACTCGGCAGCACCCGGCCGTCGGCGTAGCCCAGAAACCGGACGTCGTGCACGCCCACCGCCGCGGCGGCCTTGCGCTGCTCGCTGCGGCGCAGTTCGGCCATCCCGTCGCCGTCGAGGGTCCGTTCGTCGCCGCCCGCCTCGCCGTCGGTCACCATCAGGTAGGTGACCTCGACTCCGGCGTCGGTCCACAACGCGATGGTCCCTGCGCAGCCGAAGTCGACGTCGTCGGGGTGGGCCATGACGACGAGCGCGCGTTCGATCCCGCTCAGCCCGGTCGTGCCGGCCGCTTCGCTGTCACCCGGCATGGGCGCCTCCTTCTGCTCATGTGTGCCGCGGCCGGTTGCCGCGGCACTCCCGCGATTGCATCAGCATCGGCGGAGCCCGGCTGATTCCGCACCGCGCCCCACGGAAACGGCCCAACCCATAGCTGTCCATAACCGCCTGCAGCCGCCTACAAGCCGCCTTTGCGGTCACCCCCGCCGCACCGCCCGGGCCGCGGCCGTATAGGGCAGCGCGGCCAGCACGAACAGCATGCCGGGACCCAGCCACTGCGACCCCAGGCCGTAGGCGGCGAACGTGAGCACGGCCGCGGTCTCGGCGCCGAACCCGGCGAAGGAGGAGACGGTCGCCCGCGCGTCCTCGCCGACGCCGTCCTGCAGCCGCGCTTCGGCCGCCGCCTTGGCCCACTCGGTGACGCCGAAGGTGACCGCCAGCAGCGCCAGCCCGGCCGGATGGCCCATGGCCGCGCCCGCGGCCATGCAGCAGGCGGCGGCCACCAGCGCGGCCCCGGTGCGGTGGGTGTACCGGCCGGCGAACCAGCCGCCCGCGGCGGCGCCGGCCGAGACGGCCAGCAGGGCCGGCGGGACGGCCGGCGTGCTCAGCCCGGTCGACCGCGCCAGCAGCGGCAGGTACTCGTCCATCGAATCGGCGGTGCCCATCAGTACCGTGAGCAGCAGCAGCGCTCCCCGGGCGGGCCGGGAGGCGCGGACCTCGCCCAGACCGCCGCGGAGCACGCCGACCGCCTCGGCCGCCGCAGAGCGCAGCGAAAGCCCGGCTTCGCGCACCCGCCCGGTGCGCCGCGCACGTCCCGGGCGCCTTGAGCGCCCGCGGCCGCACCCGCGCTGAGCCGCCCGCTCCCGTTCGGCCCCGGCGGGCAGCGCCCGGCCCACCAGAGCGCCCGCCAGGGTCGCCAGTACGCTCGCGGCACCGGCCGCCGCGTAGCCGCCGGCGGCCAGGACCGGGCCTGACAGCGCCGTCGCGGCCATTACCGCGACGATGCCTGCGGTGCGCGACCGCCCGATGAGGCGGGTGTAGGTGCGGGTGACCCAGGCGGCAGCGGGCTCCGCACCGGCCGAGCGGCCACTGAGCGGCCCGGCCGGTGCTGGGGCGGGCGCGGCGCCGTCCGGTGCGCCGCGCGGTTGGTTGGCGATGTGCACCAGTTCGGCGTATACCAGCGCCTCAAGCGCGCCGGAGCGCATGGCCGAGCCGACTCCCCACAGCACAAAACCCGCCGCAAAGGCGGGATAGCCGGGCGCGAGGGTCCACAGCGCGAAACCGGTGCCGTTCAGCAGCGGCGCGGCGGCGACCAGAGCGCGGCGGGAGCAGAGATCGGCCAGCACACCGGAAGGGAGCTCCAGCAGGATCCCGGTGAGCGACCACAGCACGAACAGCGACGAGATCTGCGCGGGGCTGAGCCCGGAATCGGCGAACAGCAGCGCATAGACCGGGTACAGGAGGACGAGGTCCTCAAGGAACGTGTAGGCGTAGAGCCTGCGCGCGAGCCGGGTCTCAGGTGCGGGTCAATGTCGTCGTGCCATGTGCCCCAGTTTAGCCGGGGACGTGTTGCGGTGCACCGCCCTTTTGCGGTTGTTCCGCATGTGTTGCTGGTTTGCGCCCGTTTTGGCTCCGCCGGGTACCCGCCTGGTTGCCGCCCGATGCGCCTACGGCCCGCGCCGCCTCACGGCACGACGACCGCCCGCCCCTTGATGAGGCCGGCCTTCATCCGCTCGTAGACGTCGGGTCCGCTTTCGAGTTCGTAGCGCTCCACGTGCACGTCCACCACTCCCTGCCCGGCCAGGTCGATCAGCTCGATCAGCTCCGAACGGGTGCCCCAGTAGGTGATGCCGGCCCGCGCGCCGTAAGGGACCGTGCCGAAGGCGACCTGCACGGAGCCGCCGCCGATCCCGACCAGGTTGAGGTCGCCGTCCATCGCGACCATGCGTTGCGCCAGCGCGGTGGTCGCGCCCGCGCCGACGAAGTCGAACACGGCGGCGGCGCCCTGCCCGCCGGACAGCTCCCACACGGCCTCGACCGCCGATTCCTCGGAGGGCAGCGCGTGCTGCGCGCCGCTGCTGCGGGCGAGTTCCAGGCTTTCGGCGCGCACGTCCAGCGCAACCACCCGGGTGGCGGTGAGCTGGCGCAGCAGCTGGATGGCGATGTGCCCCAGCCCGCCGACACCGATCACCACGGCGGTGCTGCCCGCTGTGAGCTTGCCCAGCGACCGCTTGATCACGTGGTAGGGCGTGAGTCCGGCGTCGGTCAGCGACACGGTCTGCACCGGGTCGAGGGAGCCGATGGGCACGACGTGCCGCTCGGAGCCGACGAGCAGGTATTCGGCCAGGGCGCCGTCGCGGCCCAGCCCCGGCGGGAAGATGTCGAGCGCACCGGTGTAGGGGCAGTAGTTCTCGCGGCCTTCGGCGCACACGCGGCAGACTCCGCAGCCCCACGGGCCGTAGACCGCGACCGAGTCGCCGACCGCGACCCGCGAGACACCGGCACCCACGGCCTCCACCAGCCCGGCGCCCTCGTGGCCCAGCGTCATCGGCAACTCGAAGGTCAGCGCATCGGCCGGCCAGCTCATCACCTCCAGGTCGGAGTGGCACACACCTGCGGCGGTGACCTTCAGCAGCAGCTGGCCCGGACCGGGCTCGGGCACGCCGACGTCGACCAGTCGGGGCTTCTCACCCACATTGACGTACTGCACCGCGCGCACGGTGCCTCCCTTCGTCGGGTCCGCCGGGCAGGCGCACCCGGCGGCGCAGCAGAGGGCCGCGCCCGACCATCATCGGATCCCGCCATCTGCGGAGCACGCAGCAACGCCGGTGCAGGTCAGGGCGTTGTTCGGGGAACCGTCGCCGCGGGGCGCGGGGCACCGTCCAGGGCGCGTAAGGGCACGAGCGTGCACAGGCGCCGCCGCGCCTGCCGGGCGTGACCAGGGCGGCACGGTACCGTGGAGAGTCGGCAAGAGCCCGATCGGCACCGGACCGCAAGACCCGGGACTGGAGACAGCACGATGCAGCGGAAACGCATCTCTGTGACCACCGTGGTCGTGCGCACGCTGCTCGGTATTTTCGCGGCCCAACTCGCGGTGGTCGCCGGGCTCATCGGCATCAACCAGTGGCGCAAGCGCGTCCGGCCGCTGCGGGCCGACTTCCCGCGCACCCCGCCCAAGGCGGTACCGGTGGGCGAGAACGAGCTGACCACCTACACCTACGGCGAAGACCTCTACCGCGACATGCTCGAGGCCATCCGCGGCGCGCGCCACCGCATCATGTTCGAGTCCTACATCCTCAAGGGCGACGCAACGGGCCGGCAGTTCAAACGGGCACTGATCGAGGCCGCCGAGCGCGGTGTCGACGTCTACGTCATCTACGACTCCTTCGCCAACCTCGTCGTCCCCCGCAGGTTCTTCGCCTTCCCGCCGGGTGTGCACGTGTTGGCCTACCCGCTGCTGCGGCCCGGCGTGCTGCTGCTGGACCTGCGCAAGGGCGGCCGCGACCACCGCAAGATCCTCGCCGTCGACGGCCGGGTCGGCTTCGTCGGGGGCTACAACGTGGGCTCGGTCTATGCCACCCACTGGCGCGACACCCACCTGCGCGTAACGGGTCCCTCGGTGTGGGAGCTGGAGAACGCGTTCCGCGACTTCTGGAACATGCTGCGCGGCGAGGACCAGCCGCTCATTCCCGATACCGGCACCCCGGAGTGGGCGTCCGACATCCGCGCCCACCGCAACGTCCCCGAGCAGCTCATCTACCCCATCCGCGGGATGTACCTGGAGGCCATCGACCGGGCGCGCGAACACGTCTACATCACCCAGGCCTACTTCATCCCCGACAACGAGATCCTGCGCGCCCTGATCAGCGCCGCCCGGCGCGGGGTGGACGTGCGCATCCTCGTACCGGAACGCTCCAACCACATCGTCGCCGACTGGCTCTCCCGCGGGTTCTACGGCGAGCTGCTGCGCGGCGGCGTGCACCTGTGCCTGTACCAGGACGCCATGGTGCACGCCAAGACCGCCACCATCGACGGGCGCTGGTCCACGGTGGGCACCGCCAACGTCGACCGGCTCAGCCTCACCGGCAACTACGAGATCAACGTGGAGGTCTTCGACGACGGCCTGGCGGCCCACCTGGAGCACGTGTTCGCCAAGGACTCCACCAACACCCGGCTGCTCACGCTGGAGGAGTGGACCGGGCGCTCGCTGGTGGCCAAGTTCAGCGAGCTGGTGCTGGTGCCGCTGCGCCCGCTGCTGTGAGCGGCGGTGCGGGGCCGGGCCCTATTCACCACTTTCGGCAGTGCCGCCACAGGTGGCGTGAACGATAGCGTCGGCAGACATGGGTCAGCCGGGTTCCGCCGCCGTTCGTGCGGTCAGCGAGCTGCTTCGACCGCTCAGCGGTCCGCCCACGTTGCGCACGGCCCTTGCGGATCTGCTGCTGGTGGGCGTGCTGAGCCTGCCGCTGCTGCTGGAGCTGGTCGCCCGGGTGGCCGACACCGCCGCCGATTCCGTCACCGCCACCCTGGCCACGCCGGCCGAGACCGCGATCGGTATCGCGGTCCTGGCCGTCGGGGTCCTGCTGAGTCGGCCCTATCCGCTCGCGGCCGCCGTGCTCGTCCTGATCCTGTCGAACTCCATGATGCCGCCCCTCGCGCCGGCGCTGTTCGTGCTGTGCTTCCTGCTGGGGTGGCGCGACCCGCGCGCGTGGCCGGCCGCCGCGGCCTGCGCCGCGGCCGCGGCGGCGCTGCTGGTGGCGCTGGTCGTGTCCCCGGAGCTGCTGTTCGACGTGCCGGGCATGCTGCTCACCTATGTGTTCACCATCGCGCTGCCGTGGATGGCCGGCAGCTACTGGCGCCAGCGCAAGAACCTGGACGAGGCGGGTTGGGAACGGGCCCGGCAGCTCGAACGCGAGCAGCGCATCGCCGCCGAACAGGCCCGGCTGCGCGAGCGGTCGCGCATCGCCCAGGACATGCACGACTCGCTGGGCCACGAACTGAGCCTGATCGCGCTGCGCGCCGGCGCCCTGGAGCTCGCCCCCGACATGGCCGAGCGGCACCGCAATTCGGCCGGGGAACTGCGCGAAAGCGCCACCACGGCCACCGAGCGGCTGCGCGAGATCGTCGGTGTGCTGCGGGAGTCCGGCGAGGCCGCGCCGACCGCCCCCGCCGGCGAGGAGATCGCCGAAGTGGTGGAGCGGGCGCGGCACTCCGGTGTCGACGCGGTCCTGAAACGCAGCGGCACCTGGGACGGTATCGGGCCCATGGTCGACCGGGCCGCCCACCGGGTCGTGCAGGAAGCGCTGACCAATGCCACCAAGCATGCGCCGGGAGCCCCGGTGCGGGTGCTGCTGGAGCGCTCCGCCGCGGAAACAACCGTCACCGTGTACAACGGCGCGCCGCCCCGGCCGCCGGCACAGCGGCCGGACGCCGCAGGTGGGGGGCACGGCCTCGTTGGGCTTACCGAACGCGTCAGGCTGGCCGGGGGGACCCTGGAGGCGGGCGCGCGCGGTGGGGGATTCGCGGTCGTCGCGCGGTTCCCGGAGCGGGGGAGCCCTGCCGGCGCGGCCGCCGCCGAACCGGCCGGGGAACCGGTGCCTTCCGCGGCCGACGACCACATGCGCGCCGCCCGGCGGGGGCTGCGGCGCCGCACGGTGCGCATGGTGGTTGCGGCCGCGGTCCTGCTGATGTGCGGGAACGCCTTTGCGCTGGGCAGCACCTACCTGCGCTTGGACTCGGCCACGCTGGACCCCGCCGACTACGCGCGGTTGCGGGTGGGCGCGCCCGCCGGGAACGTGGAGCCGCAGTTGCCCTGGCAGCAGTACGATTCTGCCGCGGACCAGGACGACAGCGCAGCCGCCGCCCGCTACGACTGCCGCTACTACCGTTCGCACCACGGTTTCCCCAACGGCGAATACAGCGTCTACCGGCTGTGCTTCGGCGGCGGCGAACTGGTCTCGAAGGACTCCCTGCCCGAGCTTGGGCACCATCCCGGCGCCGGACCATAGCAACGCCGAACCGCGTGGCGGGGGCGGGCGGCCCGGCGGGGAAGTACGGCGCGAGAGAGGACGTGGACCCCGAATGATCCGGGTGGCGCTGGCCGACGACGAGGCGATGATCCGCGCGGGTGTGCGGGCGATCCTCGAGACCGACGAGCGGATCGAGGTGGTCGCCGAGGCGGCCGACGGCCGCGAGGCGATCGAGGTGACGCGCTCGCACCGCCCCGATGTCGTCCTGGTCGACATCCGCATGCCGCGGCTCGACGGCCTCAGCGCCGCCGCCGAGATCCGCCGCGAGGTCCCCGACACCGCAGTGGTCATCCTGACGACGTTCGACGAGGACGCCTACATCGCCCGGGCGCTGAACGAAGGCGCAGCCGGCTTCCTCCTCAAAGCGGGCGATCCGCGCGAACTGGTGGCGGGTGTGCATGCGGTTGCCGATGGCGCGGCTTATCTGGCGCCGCGGGTTGCCCGCCACGTCATCGACCAGATCAGCGGCGGCGGCCGGATGGGCCGCGGCGCCGAGGCCCGCTCGCGCACCGCCGAACTGACGGCGCGCGAGCGGGAGGTGCTCGCACTGCTGGGCGCCGGCCTGTCCAACGCGGAGATCGCCCGCCGGCTGTACCTGGTCGAGGGCACGGTCAAGAGCTACGTGAGCACCATCCTGAACCGGCTGGGCATGCGCAACCGGGTGCAGGCCGCGATCCTCGCCTACGAGGCGGGCCTGGTGGAGTCGGAGTCGTAGCGGGCCGGCCGCCCCTGGACGGTGGCGCCCGGCAGGGTTGTCGGCAGGCCCGGATCCCGCACGGCCCTGTGGCGAGCGCGTTCCGCGAGTCAGGCGCGGGGGCCGACCGTGGCCATGGCGCGGTCGATGGCGGCGGCGAAGGAGCCTTTCGCGCCGGAGGCGAGCCAGGAGTGCTGCGCGGCCACGAGGCAGCCGAACGCCGCTGCGGTCAGTGCGCGCGGAGTCGGGTCGTCGGCGGCGTAGGGGGTGCCGGCCGTCTCGGCGCGTTCGAGTAGTTCGGCGACGACGGCGTCCTGCATGTGCTGCAGCTTCTGGAGGTAGCCGGCGAGCAGCGCGGGGGTTTCGAAGACGACCCGGTGGATGGGTTCGACCATCTCTTCGCGGCCCGGTGTCTCGGCGATGGAGACCAGCACGCCGAGCACGCGGTGCAGCGACGTCCAGACCGGCTCGTCGGCCGGGCGTGCGCGCAGGGCGGTGAGCATGTCGTCAACGACGGCGTCGAACTTGGCGAGGACGATCTCCTCTTTGGTGGCGAAGTAGCGGAAGACGCTGCGCTGGGACATGCCGACGGCCGCCGCGATGTCGTTGACGGTCGTGGCCTCGAAGCCGCGCTCGATGAACAGCGCCTCCGCCGCCCCGACGATCTCGTGCTGCACCGCCCGGCGGGTGCGTTCCCGGAGACCGGGGGGTTTCTCGTTCATGATGCAGCAAGGTTAGCACGAGACGCCAAACGTGTCGGTCGCTGACAAGCTAGACGTACACTGTTGCCAGTAGCGGGATGTCTCCGGATCCAGAGGAAGAACATGAACCAGACCAAGACCATCGTCATCACCGGTGCCAGCGACGGCATCGGTGCCGCGGCGGCCCGCCGGCTCCACCGGGACGGCCACCGCGTCGTCATCGTCGGCCGCTCACCGCAGAAGACCCGGGCCGTTGCCGGCGAGCTCGGTGCGGACCACTACCTCGCCGACTTCACCCGCCTCGACGAGGTGCGCAAGCTCGCCGCCGAACTGAACTCCGCGTACCCGCGGATCGACGTGCTCGCCAACAACGCCGGCGGCGTCTTCGGCAATCCGGCCAAGACCGCCGACGGGTTCGAGATGACCTTCCAGATCAACCACCTGGCGCCGTTCCTGCTCACCCGGTTGCTGATGGACACGCTCACCGCCAACGGGGCGTCGGTGATCCAGACCTCCAGCGTGGGCGCGCGCATGGCCGACACGCTCGACACCGACGACCTCGACCACGACCGGAACTTCGACCCGGTCCGGGTCTACAACGCGGGCAAGCTCGAAAACGTCCTGTTCACCAAGGAACTGCACCGCCGGTACCGCTCCCAGGGGCTCTCCGCCGCAGCGTTCCACCCGGGCAACGTCGCGTCGAGCTTCGGAACGCAGTCCGAGAGCCGGCTGATGAAGTTCATCACCACCAACCCCATCAGCCGCGCGACCATCCTGACCACGCCGGAGAAGGGCGCCGACCAGCTCGTCTGGCTCGCCGAGGGCCGGCCCGGCACCGACTGGACATCCGGCGCCTACTACGAGAAGCGCAAACCGGCCAAGCGCGAGAACCCGCAGGTCCACGACGCCGACCTGGCCCGCCGGCTCTGGGACCGTTCCGAGGAACTGCTGGGATGAACACACCGGAGACCGGCGCGCGGCCCGCCTCCGCCCGGCCGCCTCGCCGCCTGCCGTCCTGCCGCTGACGCTGGGCGCACGTGCGCGGCGGCCCGCCCTGTCCGGCGGGCCGCCGCGCTGCGCAGGTGCGGCGGCATGCCGGTGCTCAGGCGTCGCGCCTGCTCAGTACCGTGAAACCGGCCGCCAGCGAGAGCGCCGCCCAGCCGGCCAGCAGCAGCGCGCCGGTGCCCCAGCCGTAGGGGTCGGCGGTGCCGCTCATCAGTTGCACACCGGCATGGGCGGGCAGGTAGCCGACGATCTCGGTGACCGTCTCGTTGCCGACCATCGTGCTGATCATCGGGACGGCCACCAGCACACCGATCGCCGCGGTGATCGCGCCCGCTGTGCTGCGGGTCAGCAGGCCCAAGCCCAGCGTGAACAGCGACACGCCGCTCACATGGCCCGCGGTGCCCGCAACGGCGTGCAGCACGTGGGAGGCCTCCCACACCATCGTGTCGCCGAACACCGCCGCTGCTGCAGCGGCGGCCGAGGCGCCGGCCAGGCTCCCCGCGGCAAACGCGACCCCGGCCAGCACCGCCGCCTTGGCGGCCAGCATGCGGCCGCGCTGCGGCGTGGTCGCCAATGTGGTGCGCATCGCCCCGGTGGCGTACTCGCCGGTGACCGTGAGCGCGGCCACGGCGACCACCGCGAACTGCGAGAGCATGATGGACATATTGGCGAGCGCGTTCGCCGTCATGCCTTCGGCGCTGCCGCCGGCCTGCAACGCCAGCGCCGCCAGCAGCGCCGTGCCGCCGGTGGCCACCACCGCCCCGACGAGGCAGAACCACGTGGAGCGCAGCCCCCACAGCTTCGTCCACTCCGCCGCGACCGCGCCCGGCAGGCCGCCGCCGCGGGGTTCCTCCGGTTCGGCCCGCCGTTGTTGCGCCGTCGCCGCCATGGTCGTCACACCCGCTCCTTCTCGCCGTGATTCGTCCTCGGGCCGTTGCCGGCCTCCTGGGCCGAGAGCGCCGCTTCGGGGGCCGCAGGTCCCGCGAACTCCACGCTGGAGGCCGTCAGCTCCATGTACGCCTCTTCCAGCGACGCCGTGCGGGCGCTGAGCTCGTTCAACCGGATCCCCGCCTGGTGGGCGATGCCGCCGATGCCGTCCAGTGTCCCGCCGGTCACGACCAACTCTTCGCCGCCGCGCTCGACCC
Source organism: Streptomonospora sediminis (assembly GCF_054778995.1). Classification (NCBI taxonomy): domain Bacteria; kingdom Bacillati; phylum Actinomycetota; class Actinomycetes; order Streptosporangiales; family Nocardiopsidaceae; genus Streptomonospora; species Streptomonospora sediminis. Next base: position 16,329 of record NZ_BAAGYZ010000044.1, on the reverse strand, counting down.
GCATCCCCGCCACCAAGAGCTGCTGTTCCAGTTCGGCGGGTTGGGGCGTGCGCACCTGCGCCGCTGTCAGCGAACTGGCGCCGATGACGTCGGATACGGGCGCGTCAGCGATCAGCCTGCCCTTGCCGATCACCACGAGCCGGTCGGCGGTCGTCTGCATCTCGCTCATCAGGTGGCTGGACACGAAGACCGTCCGACCCTCGGCGGCCAACGAACGCATCAGCCCGCGGATCCAGCGGACACCGTCGGGGTCGAGGCCGTTGACCGGCTCGTCGAACATCAGGATCTCCGGATCGCCCAGCAGCGCTCCCGCGATGCCCAGCCGCTGCCCCATACCGAGCGAGAACGTTCCAGCCCGGCGGTTGGCGACCTCGCTCAGGCCAACGGTCTCCAGCACCTCATCGACCCTGCGCAGTGCCAGCCCGTTGCTGCGCGCCATGGCCGAGAGGTGGTTGCGGGCGGTCCGGCCGGGGTGCACGGCCTTGGCGTCGAGCAGCGCACCGATGCGGCGCAGGGGATGGCGCAGCTCCGTGTAGCGCTTGCCGTCGACCAGCGCCTGGCCGGCGGTGGGGTGGTCCAGACCCAGCACCATCCGCATCGTGGTTGATTTACCCGCCCCGTTGGGTCCCAGGAACCCGGTGACCTTACCGGGCGCGACCTCGACGGAGAGCCGGTCGACGACGACGTTGTCCCCGTAGCGCTTGGTCAGTTCCCGCAGACTAATCACAGTAATGCCGTCCTCGTTTTCGGTGTGTTGGGCCGCCGATTTGCCGCTCCCGGCGCCGAAAAACGACATTAGGGGCGCACCGCCGGGTGCCGCAGGGCGCGAACGGCAGTACTCCGCACTGACTTTCGGCGGGGGCGGCCCCGCTCCGCCGGGCCGACCAACGGAGCACCGGCGGTGTCCGCTGCGGTGCGTTCCGGCCGCCTAAGGTGGCGGTATGTGGGAGCGGTGGAAGGTTCGGCTGCGGCCGCCGGCCCGGTGGTTGCCTGCTGCGGTGGATTTCGTGCTGTGGGGCTGCTGCGCCGCCCTGGTCGCTGTGGAGACCGACAGCGTGCGCGCCGATCCGCTTCCCGAGGCCGCCGCGATGGCGGTGCTGTTGGCCTGCGCGTTCGCGCTGCGCCGCCGGCGCCCGTTCACCGCGCTCGGGGTGGTGCTGGGGGCGGTCGTCGTCCAGGCGGTCGTCATCGCGCTCACCCTGGTGTCCGCGCTGGTGCTGGGCCATCTGGTGGTCTGCGCCGTGCTCGCGTTCTCGGCCGGACGGCGCTCCGGTCGCACCCCGCCCATGGTCGCGATGGTCTCCACCGCGGTGCTGGCGACGCTGATGGCCTATGCCGTGACCTGGGTCCGCATCGGCGACGCGCGCGAGACCCTGACCGGGCTCACCGACTGGGCGGGCGGCGTCGCCGCGATCGTCGGTGTTGTGGTCGCGCCGTGGCTGCTGGGGCGCTACTGGCGCCACCACTCCGAGCTGCGTACGGCCGGCTGGGAGATCGCCGATCGGATGGAACGCGCCCGCGACCTGGACGCCGAGCGCGCGCGGCTGCGCGAGCGCGCCCGCATCGCAACGGAGATGCACGACTCCCTCGGCCACGAACTGGCCCTGATCGCGGTGCGCGCCGCCGCGCTGGAAATGGCGCCCGGCGGTGATGGCACGCGCTCGGCTGCCGGCGAACTGCGCACGGCCGCGCACGGCGCCAATCTGCGGCTGCGCGAGATCATCGGGGTACTGCGCGAGGACACCGGCACCCAAGCCGCCGAGCGGCACGCCGAACCCGGCGAGGACGCCGCCGCCGTGGTCGACCGCGCGGTGCGCGCCGGGCTGGGCGTGCGCCTGGTCCGCGAGGGCACCGGCCCCGGCCCCGATTCGCCGGCGGGCCGCGCGGTGCACCGCGTCGTCCAAGAGGCGCTGACCAACGCCGCCCGCTACGCCCCGCAAGCCTTGGTGACCGTGCGGCTGGTCCACGACGGCGACGGCGCCACAACCGTGCACGTGGCCGACACCGGAGGCAGCGCCGCACCGGCCGCCCAACCCGGCACCGGCTCCGGCCTGGCGGGTCTGCGCGCACTGGTCGAAGGCATGGGCGGCGAATTCAGCGCAGGTCCGGCCCGGGAATCCGCTGCGGCGGGCGGCGCGGGGCGGCGCGGGCGCGGATTCACCGTGACCGCGCGCATCCCCGGTACCGCCGAAGCGCCGCAGCCGCCCGCCGCAGCCGGACGGGACACCGCACCCGGCACCGGCTCCGAGATCGGCGGCCCCGAAACAGCAACCGGGACCCGACCCGGAACAGGACTCGAAACCGGCCTGGGACCCGGACCGGAAGCCGGTACCGAAACAGCGCGGCGGCTGCGCGGGGCGCGCGCGAACGCCCGGCGGTGGCTGGCGACGGCCGTGGCAGTGCCGCTGGCGCTGGCCGGGGTGATCGTCGGCGCCGGGTTCGGCGTCCTCTGGTACGTCGGCAGCAATTCGGTCCTTGCGCCCGCCGACTACGCGCAGCTGGCCGTCGGCCAGGACCGGGCGGCAACCGAACGCGAGCTGCCCCGCTTCGACTATCCGGCCGATGACCTGGTGGACCCGCCACCGGCCCCGCCCGGCGCGGCGTGCCGCTTCTACCTGGTCGAATGGGAGAACGGCGTCCCGCCGGTCTACCGGCTGTGCTTCGACGGCGGCCGGCTGGCGGCCAAGGACCGCATCGCCCGCGAATGAGCCGCCCAAACCGTGCCGGCCGCACCGCCGCCACCCGCGCCCCCGACCGAACCGCGGCAGCGGGCGGGGGCGGCGAGCCGCCCCCGATAGGCTTCCTGCGTTGGCCGGCCCCGGAGGATGGAGGAGAGGCCCGTGATCCGCATCGTCCTGGCGGACGACGAGACCATGGTCCGCGCGGGCATGCGCGCGATCCTCTCGGCCGACCCCGGCATTGATGTGGTCGGGGAGGCCGCCGACGGGGCCGCGGCCGTCGAGCTGGTCGGTGAACACCGCCCCGACATCGCCCTGCTGGATGTGCAGATGCCCGGCACATCGGGCCTGGAGGCCACCGCCGCCATCACCGAGCGCTTCCCCGACACCGCAGTGGTCATCCTGACCACCTTCTCCGAGGACGCCTACATCGCCCAAGCACTGAGCGGCGGCGCCAGCGGGTTCGTGCTCAAGACGGGCGACCCCCGCGAGCTGTCAGCGGGTCTGCAAGCCGTCGCCAACGGCGGCGCCTACCTTTCGCCCGAGGTCGCCCACCGGCTCATCAGCGAGCTCCGGACCACCGGCACCGGCGGCCGCATGTCGCGCGGCGCAGCCGCCCGGGAGCGGACCGACCGGCTTTCGGCTCGCGAGCGCGGCGTGCTCGCCCTCATCGGCGAGGGCCTGTCCAACGACGAGATCGCCCGCCGGCTGGGAGTCGTCCCGGGCACGGTCAAGGTGCACGTCGGGTCGATTCTCACCAAGCTGGACGTGAGCAACCGCGTGCGGGCCGCGATCCTCGCCTACGAGGCCGGCCTGGTCGCCGAGGGCCCGTTCCCGCAGTCCGGATGACGCCGGTGCGACCGCACGCCGTGTGCGGGGCGCCCTGCACACCGAACATCCCGACCCCCTATGCCGAAAGGGATAGGACACCGCCGACCTCCGGTTCATGCGCCCGCGCTGCGCCCGCGGCGATGATGCCGGGCATGCCAACCAAGAACGCGTTCTCCCCGGCCCGCAGCAGAGGCGCCGCCTACACCGCTGCCGCCGCCGTCGTCGCCGCCTGCTGCGCGCTTCCCGGCGCCGTCGCCGCAATCGCCGATCCCGGACCGATCCGGCTGCACCCGCCCGAACCCACCGGCCCCTACGAGGTCGGCCGGGCCGCGCTGCACCTGGTCGACGGCAGCCGCGGCCATCCGTGGGTGGCGGGCGCCGAGCAGCGCGACATGATGGTGTCGGTCTGGTACCCGGCAGCGGACGGCGGCGGCGAACCCGCGCCCTACATGCCCGATGCCGTCGCCCAGGTCATGGCCGGGCAATTGGAGCAGCTCGGCCTGCCGCGCGACGCCGTCGACTTCGCCGGTTCGCCGGCCGGCGCGGTGGCCGGCGCCGATGTCGCCGAGGAGGCCGGGAAGCTCCCGGTGCTGCTGTACTCGCACGGTTTCAACCAGTCGCGCCACCAGGCGACCGCCCAGCTGGCGGACCTCGCGAGCAAGGGCTACGCCGTGGTCGCCATGGACCACCCCTATGAGACGTCAGCGGTTGAGCTGCCCAGCGGACGCATCATCCGCGGCACCGCCCCCGACTTCGGGGCGAAGACCTACCGGTCCGCGGTCGCCACCCGGGTCGCCGACACCCGTTTCGTGCTGGACACCATGGAACGCATCGCCGAAGGCGGCGACCCCGCTGCGGGCGGCCAACCGCTTCCGCAGGGATTCGGGAACTCGCTGGACCTGTCGTCGATCGGCATGTTCGGCCACTCCGCCGGCGGGCTCACCGCCGCAGAGGCGATGCTTGTCGACGACCGGATCGACGCGGGCGCGGACCTCGACGGCAGCATCGCCTACCACGTCGGCGACGAGGAGTGGGCCGACGCCACCACCGAAGGCGCCGACCGGCCGTTCATGCTCTTCACCGGCGGCCGCACCGGCGGCACCGGCGACCCGCACACCAGCGAGCACTCCCGGGACTTCCGCATGTTCCGCGACAGCTCCACCGGCCCGTTCACGGAGCTGCATCTGCAGAACGCCGAGCACATGAGTTTCATCGACACTCAGTGGATGGCCCCGCAGCTCGAAGCGGGACTGCACCCGAGCGGCCCGGCGTGGGAGGACGGGATCGCGGCTTCGGTGGGCTCCGGCGACGCCCAGGACAGCGTCGCGGCGCAGCGCGCCTACCTTGCGGCGTTCTTCGGCGAGTACGTGCGCGGCGAGGAGGATCCGCTGCTCGACGGTCCCTCTGCCGAGTATCCGCAGGTGGAGTTCGTCGAGTGATCCGCGCGCCCCGCACGGCCTGATACCGAAACCGCGCGGCCGCGGCCCGGAGAACGGGCCGCGGCCGCGCGTGCTGGTGCCGCGGCGGTTAGGCGTCGCGCAGGCGCAGCTCAGTGCAGCCGATGATCTGGGCGGCGACCGCCCAGCCCAGCACGGTGACCATGTTGATGGGGCCGTCGTGCGGCGCGGTGTAGAACCCGACATCGCCGGCTGCGTAGAACTCGATGCCCGCCATCCCGGGCAGGTAGGCGGCGGCGTCGTTCAGCGCCTGCAGCCCGCTGAGCTGCAGCACCAGCGGCAGGCCCAGTAGCAGCAGGAAGCCCGTGCCGATGGTGGCCGCCGTGCCGCGCATCGCGGTGCCCAGGCCCGCGAACAGCACCGCCAGCAGCGCCATGCACACCCCCGCGCCCAGTACCGCGGTCACCGCGTAGCCGGGGTCCAGGGGTGCGTAGGAGCCGACAACGGCCCACAGCACGCCGTTGCCCAGCGCCGTCGTACCGGCGCCCGCAACGAAGGCGAAACCGGCGGTGACGGCGGTGCGCGCGGCAAGCACCAGCCCGCGCCGGGGCACCGTCAGCAGGGTCGACGTGATGGCGCGGGTGGCGTACTCATTGGTGGCCGCGAGCGCCGACAGTGTGAGCACGACGAACTGGACCAGGTAGAACACGCCCTGGGACGTGAGCTGCGTGTAGGAGAACTCACTGGCGGCGACGGGGTCCTCGGTGAACCGGTCGAGGGTGGAAAGCCCCATGAACAGCGCGAACGCCGCCATCGCCACGAGCCCCAGGCCCAGGCACCACCAGGTGCTGCGCAGCGAGGCCAGTTTGGTCCACTCCATGCCCATCGCCTGGCTCAGGACCCGGGCGCCCGATCGGGCCCGGGGCGCGGGCGGCGGCCCGTTCGCGGCGGCAGAGTCGGGTGGGGGTGCGGTGGCGGACGTGGCGGACACGGTCACTTGCGCTCCTCGGCTTGGTGCGCGGCGGATGCCGCGGCGGGTTCGGTGAGTTCGAGATAGGCCTGCTCCAGCGAAGCGTCCTCGCGGTACAGGGTGTGCACCCGCGCGCCGGCGGAGTGTGCGGCATCGCCCACCGCTTCGGGGGTGCAGCCGCGCACCAGCAGTTCGCCGTCGGCGCCCCGGTCCACTTCGACCGGTCCGGTGGCACCTGCCGCACCGGCCGGAAACCGGAGCAGGCGCTCGGCCAGCAGCCCGGCGTCGGGGGTGCGCACAGTCACTTGGGCGTGCGACCACGCCGCGATCACGTCGGCCATCGGCGCGTCGACCATCAGCCGGCCGCCGCCGAGCACCACCAGATGGTCGGCCACCAGCTGCATCTCGCTCATCAGGTGGCTGGAGATGAAGACGGTGCGGCCCTCGTCTGCGAGGTCGCGGACCAGGCGGCGCATCCACAGCACCCCGTCAAGGTCGAGGCCGTTGACGGGCTCGTCGAAGACCAGTGTGGCGGGGTCGCCCAGCAGCGCGGCGGCAATGCCCAGGCGTTGGCGCATGCCCAGGGAGAACCCGCCGATCCGCTTGCCCCCGACCCCGGCCAACCCGACCTCTTCCAGCACCTCGGCCGCGCGCGCGGGCGCCACCCCGCTGCCGCGGGCGAGCGCGAGCAGGTGCGCGCGGGCGGTGCGGCCGGGATGCACGGCAGCGGCGTCCAGCAGCGCGCCGACCTCGCGGGCCGGAGTGGGCAGCTCGGCGTATGCGCGGCCGCCGACGAGGGCCTCGCCCGCGGTCGGCCGGTCCAGGCCCAGCAGCATCCGCAGCGTGGTCGATTTACCCGCCCCGTTGGGCCCCAGGAACCCGGTGACTCTGCCGGGCCGGACCTCGAACGTCAGGTTGTCGACAGCGACGGTATCGCCGTAGCGTTTGGTCAAGTGGCGTAGCGTGAGCACCCGTACCTCCATCGTCGTCATCGTGCGACAGGACGCTACGGGTGCCGCGGCGGCGGCCGCATCGGTTGTTCGTCGCCGCCTGCATATGCCCCAGGGCATAGGCGCCGCTCGCGCAGGCCCGGCACAGACCCGCCCGGGCCGGGGCGGCTCAGCGGTTCCGGGCGGCACGCGGGCCGCGGGCGCTCACCGCCGGCCGTCCCCGCTCTGCGCCTGCCCGCCGGCGCCGGCGCTTGTGCTCTGCCCGGTCCAGGCGCGCTGTTCGACCGGCCCGTGCCGGTGGCGCTGCAGGTGGACGGCGGTGTTGACCAGCGCGATATGGGACAGCGCCTGCGGGTAGTTGCCGACGAGCCGGCCGGCGCCGGTGTCGTACTCCTCGGCCAGCAGCCCCACATCGTTGCGCAGGCTCAGCAGCCGTTCGAACACCGCGCGGCCTTCGTCGACACGGCCCTGCATGATCAGATTGTCGGCGAGCCAGAACGTGCAGGGCAGGAAAGCGCCCTCGCCCGGCGGCAGGGCGTCGACGTCGCGGCTACCGCCGTCCATGGTGTAGCGGTGCACGAACCCGTCCTGCATCAGGTTCTCGCGGATCGCGTCGACGGTGCCGGTCATCCGCTCGTCGTTGGCCGGCAGGAAACCAACCGTGCTCAGCAGCAGCACCGACGCGTCCAGCGAGTCGGAACCGTAGAACTGGGTGAACGCACCCCGCTGGGGATCGAAGCCGTTGGTGCACACGTCGTCGAAGATCTCCTGGCGCAACCTGCGCCACCGCTCCACCGGACCGTCGAGCCCGAACTCCTCGACCGCCTTGACCGCGCGGTCCGCGGCGGTCCAGGCCATCACCTTGGAGTGGGTGAACCGGCGCCGCGGCCCGCGCACCTCCCAGATCCCGTTGTCAGGGTCGCGCCAGGTGCGCTCCAGGAACTCCATGAGCGCACGCTGCAGCTCCCAGGCCGACTCGTGCGGCGGGATACCGCGTGTGCGCGCCTGGTGCAGCGCGTCCATCAGCTCGCCGTAAACGTCGAGCTGCCAATGGCGGGACGCCTGGTTGCCGGCGCGCACCGGGTGCGAGCCCGCGTAGCCCGCCAGCCAGTCCAGCTCGACCTCGGGCAGCCGCCGCTCGCCCTCGATTCCGTACATGATCCGCATCTGCGCGGGCTCGCCGGCGGTCGCCCGCAGCACCCACTGGCGCCAGGCCACCGCCTCGTCCTCGTAGCCGCAGTGCAGCAGGCTCAGCAGCGTGAAGGTGGCGTCGCGGATCCAGCAGAACCGGTAGTCCCAGTTGCGCACCCCGCCCAGCTGCTCGGGTAGCGATGTGGTGGGTGCGGCGACCGTGCCGCCGCTGGGGGAGTAGGTGAGCGCTTTCAGGGTGATCAGCGAGCGCACCACCTGGTCGCGGTAGTCGCCGTCGTAGGTGCAGCGCTGCGCCCACTGCCGCCACCACTCGTCGGTGCGGTCGATGGCGCGGCCGACGTCGACGCGTTCCGGGGGCGGCGAGTGCGGAAATACCCACGCCAGCCGGAAGTCGGCGGTCTCGCCCGCGCCGACCGTGAACTCGGTCCACGGGCATTCGTATTCGGCGAGGTCGAACTCGGTGTCGGAGTCCAGGTAGAGGATGTCGGGCCCGGCGACGAACTCCAGGCGCCGGCCGTACTTGCGGGTCCACGGGATGATGGAGCCGTAGTCGGGCCGCACCACCGCCTCCGAGCGGACCCGGACCTTTCCGTGGAGGCCTTCGACGCGGCGCACGAGGTCGGGATGCTCGTCGCGGACCGGCATGCAGTCGGTGACGCGGATGGTGCCGCCGCTGTCGTCGTCGCGGAACTCGGTCTCCAGCACCAGGCTTTCGGGGCGGTAGCGCCGCCGCACCAGCCGGTGGGGGCCGGCGGGCGCCAGGCTCCAGTAGCCGTTGGCGGAGCCGCCCAGCAGTTGCGCGAAGCAGGCACCGGTGTCGAAGCGGGGCAGGCACAGCCAGTCGATGCTGCCGTTGCTGCCGACCAGCGCCGCGGTCTGGGTATCGCCGATCAGTGCGTAGTCCTCGATGCGCAGGGACAACCGGCGCCCTCCCTCCGGTCGGGTACCCGGCTTTGCAGGTGGTGTTTCCTGCGCCGCGGGCCATTACCCGTGCGGCCGCGCCCGGTGCAGCAGCCGCCACGCCAGCGCGCCGGCGGCGGCCGTCGTACCGAGCGCGGCCGCGGCCAGCCGTCCGCTGCGCCGGGACGCCCACTGCTGGAGACTGACCGCTCGGCCGCTCTCATTGAAGGGTCCGCGGGCGCCGAAGTCTTGGCCGCCGGACCGGTCGGCGGGCTGCCACAGGTTGGCCGGGCGGTCGGGGGAGCGGCGCTGCCCGGTCTGCTGCGCGGAGTAGCCGGTGCGGGCGAGCATGCGGTCGAGGACGGCGGGCACCGCCCGGTTGCCCAGCACCGTCTGCACCGTGGACCGGCCCACCCAGTACTCGCGCGGCCGCGGGCGGTCCGCGGCGCGGGCGATGGCGCGTGCGGCCACCTCCGGCTGGTAGATCGGCGGCACCGGCTGGGCGTGCCGGGGCAGCCGCGACAGCACCCACTCGAACTGCGGCGTGTTCATGGCGGGCAGCTGCACCATTGTGGTGGCCACTCCCGACCCGTCGTGCAGCAGTTCGCAGCGCAGCGACTCATGGAAGCCCTGGATGGCGTGCTTGGCGGCGCAGTAGGCAGACTGCAGCGGGATGCCGCGGTAGGCCAGCGCCGAACCGACCTGGATGATCGTGCCGCGGTCGCGGGGCAGCATGCGCGTCAGGGCGGCCTTGGTGCCGTGTACGTAACCCAGGTAGGTCACCTCGGTCACCCGCCGGAACTCCTCCGGTTCAGTCTCGCTGACGGGCGCGAACACCCCGGTGAAGGCGTTGTTTATCCACACGTCGATTGGACCTAGCTCCTGCTCGGCGCGTTCGGCGGCGCGGTCGACCGCGCCGGGGTCGGCGACGTCCGCTGAAATCTCCAGCGGGGTGCCGCCCGCCCGGCGCACGTCCTCGGCGGCGCCGGCGAGCCCTTCCTTGCCGCGGGCGAGCAGCGCCACCCGGTCGCCGCGCGCCCCGAACTCCCTGGCGGTGGCGCGGCCGACCCCGCCGCTCGCCCCGGTGATCACCACGACCCTGGATCCGCCCGCGGATTCCCCGGCCATCGTCGGACTTCCCCCCATTCGCTACCGGTGCCCGGCTGCCCGGAAGCCGGCCAAGCAGTGCCGTACACGAGAGCCGCTACCCCGCGCCGGGGCGCCAATACCCGGCCGCGGCTCACACGCTCTGCAGCGAGCCCGCCGGCGCCTGCGAACCCTCCACCGCAGTGAGCAGGTCGTCGATCAGTGCCGAGCGCTGGCGCGCGGTGGCCGCCGCCCACCCGGTCCGGGTGCGGGCCGCCGGAGACCGGCACCACCCCCACAGCGCATCCAAGCGCTGCCGGAACCAGGGCGAGGCGCCGTCGGGACCGCTGCGGGAATCGCGCACGACCACCGCCGGCCAGCCCAGCGCCCGCGCCTGCGCGCTGACCTTGGCGCCGCCGACGACAGGGTCGACCGCGATCGCCGGAACCCCGTTGCGCAGCGCCAGTACCAGGCCGTGCAGCCGCGTGGTGACGACCAGGTCGACGCGGCGGACCAGGGCGTCGAACTGCGGGTAGGTGGCGCAGTGGTCCCACTCGGCGGCGTCCAGCCGGGTGTCCAGCGGCACCCGCGCACAGTCCTTGCCGGTCAGCCAGTGCGCGAGTTCACGGTGCACCGCGGTGTGGTCGCCCCGGTCGCCGTACTCGGGCTGGCCGGGCGCCTGGACCACCCCGACGACGGGTACCGCCGGGCTGCAGGGCGCCGCGGCGGCCAGGTCGGGCAGGGGCACGGGAGTGCAACCGTCGCGGGGAAGCACTGTGTGGAACCCGCGCACCGCCTCGTCGGCGGGGTCGATCACTGATACGCCCACCGCCAACCGGTGGCAGTGGGCGAAGCGGGTGTGCAGGGCACGCACTTGAGCGCCGTGCGCCGGTCCGCAGACGAAGACCAGCATGTCGTATTCGCCGGGTGTCACCTCCTCCAGGATCGGCCCGTTGATGCGGGTGTTGGGGCTTCGGCCGATATCGTGCGGAATGCCCGCCTCCTCCAACGCCGAACTGACCGCGGCCGCGGCCCCCGTGTCGCCCGCGGTCGCTTCGCCGTGCAGGAATCCGAACCATCCCGTAACCAGTGCTCGCATGGCTGCGCCGCTACCCAGGAAACGGCAGCGTAGAGGTCTCCATCGGATCGGTTGCGCCGCCTGCGGCCACCACGCCGGAGCCCGCCCGCATCCGGGGGCAGGGCGGGCGATTGACCTAGGCTGGCGATCCGCACAGGGCGCTCACTCCGCCGCAAGTGACGGCAACGCAACGCGAGAGAATCCATGGCAGGAGAACGCGAATCAGCCGGTTCCCACTCGGGCGGCTCCAGCTCCCTCTACCTGCGCGAGCTGCGTTTGGCGCTGCGCAACAACTCGGGGGCCTACGGGTATTCGGTGATGATCACCGGTGCGCTGGCCGTGCTGTCCGCCACCTACGGCTCACCGCAGATCGGCCAGGTGTTCCTGTTCCTGCTGGGGGCCGTGGTCAGCTTCGCGGCGATCGAGGCGCTGGCCACGCGGGTGTTCACCAGGCCGATCAATGACGAAGAGCCCACAAAGGTCATCGCTCTGGGCAGTTCGCTGAACTTCTTCTCCATCGCCGCCGGCGCCGGTACCGCAGCCCTCGCGGGTTTCGTGCTGCCCAGCACGGCCGGCTGGCCGATCGGGGGTTTCCTCGCTTCCCTGATGTACCTGCTCGGTGCCGCAGTGGAAATGAGCGCCGCCCGCCGCATCGAGGAGTTCCGCAACCAGGAGTGAGCGCTGCCCTGCGCCGGTTCCGAGGTGATCGCCGGGGCGTGCGGGGTATGTGAGGCGGACACGCGGGCGGCCGGACGGCTCCGGTGTTGAGCGAGAGGGGGCGGACATGGCGGACGGAGAGAACTTGTCACATGTCTTCGCCCGCATAGCACGGGACCTGCTGGACCAGGAATCGGTGCAGACGACGCTGGACGGCATCGCCCGGTTGGCGGCCTCGGAGGTTGAAGGAGCCGATTGGGCGGCCCTGTCCATTGTCGAGGCGGGCGGTGCCGTCAAGAGTCCGGCGGCCAGCGGTCCGGTCGCGGTCCGCATCGACCGGATCCAGTACGAGAGCGGAGAAGGGCCGTGCCTCTCGGCGATTTGGGAACACGATGTCTTCGCCATCGACGACATGGCCACCGAAACCCGCTGGCCGGGCTTTGTGGCGCAGGTACGCGAACTCGACGTGCACAGCATGCTCTCGTTCCGGCTCTTCACGCACCGCGACACATTGGGCGCCATGAACCTGTACGCGTGCGAACCCCGCGCCTTCACCCGCGCATCGCGCGATGAGGGCGCACTACTGGCCACCCATGCGGCCGTGGCGCTGGCCAGCGCGCAGGAGGAGGAGAACCTGCGGAGCGCGCTGAGCAGCCGCCAGCACATCGGGGAGGCCACGGGCATCTTGATGGAGCGGTACAAGATTCCCAGCCACCGGGCTTTCGGGCTGTTGGCCCAGGCGTCGCAGAACCTCAACGTGAAAGTGCGGGATCTGGCCCAGCAGCTGGTCGAGACCGGCGAATGGCCCCGGGAGGGACGCAGCGGGTAGCCGGGCGCGTGTCCGTTCGGACCGGGGGCGCCGTCCGCCGCGGAAAGCGCGGCATGATCGGGCGGTATACCGCGGCGGCAGCGGATAGCGGCCCCGGCGCGGCAGTGTCGGACGGACGGGAGGTGCAGCCCGGTGGACACCTTCTGGCCCGCTCTCGCGCTCCTGGCCGTCGCCGCCGCCGGAGTCGCCGGTGTCCACGGCATCGCCGCGCTCGTCCGGGTGGGCGGCCCCCCGATCGCCCCGCTGGTGCGCGAACCGTACATGGGCGGCATGCCGGTCGCCGAGCACGCCGTTTCACGGTTCCACGTGCGCTGGTACGCCGTCACCCTGCTCTTTTTGGCCTTCGATATGGAAATGGTCTTCATGTACCCGTGGGTGCTGGTCGTCGCGGAGAAAGGGATACACGCGGTCGCCGAGATGTTCGGCTTTCTGGGGGTGCTGCTGGCCGCGGTGGTCTACGCCTGGCGCGAGGGGGCCTTCCGATGGACCTGACCGGCCCGGCGGGGTGGCTGCTGCGCGTGTCGGCGCCTCGCCCGCTGGTGGTGACGGCGCCGGGCGGCACCGGAAGCCGGCTGGCGGTCGAGCGGGTGCTGCGGGAACACGGCCTGCGGCGGGCGCTGAGCCCCGCCGAAGCCGACACGCTGGTGGAATGCGGCCCGGCCGGTTCAGCGGTCGACGCGGCGGCCGAGCGGGTCTGGGACCAGATCGGCGCACCGCGGGCACGCGTCCGGGTCCGCTCACCCGACGAGGCCGCCGAGCGCCTGGACGCGGCCCGCACCGCGCTGCGGGACCTTGCAGCGCAGCGCGCCGCGGCACAGAGCCGCACCAGCGAGCCGGGCGAGGGCGGCGGCAACGGCCAGGGCGGCGCTGATCACTGCGACGGTCACGACCAGGCGGACGGTGCCGGTCAGGAACCGGACCGGGGTGGTGCCGGTCACGGCGAGGGCGGCGGCGGTCACGGCAACGGCCGCGCCGGCCATGGCCACCAACACGACCACCACGACCACGGCGGCATGGACCTGCCCGGCGGACTGGTGATGGCAGACCGCGGCGACGACCGCGACGGGCTGCGGTTGGACCGGCTGCACATCGCCATCGGGCCCGCGCACGCCGACTGGCCCGCCGGGCTGGTCGCCGAGCTGACCGTGCAGGGCGACGTGGTGCAGGACGCCGCGATCCGCACGCCGGCGCCCGCGCGGCAAGCCGACCCGTCCGCCGCAGTGTTCTGGGACGACAGTTCCGGCACGGCGCTCGCCCCCGCCGGCACGCGGCTCCGCGCCGCCGCATCCGCCGACTCGCTGCAGCGGTTCCTGGAAACCGCCGGCCTGCCCGGCGCGGCGGCCACCGGACGCCTGCTGCGCGACACACTGCTCGTTCCGGCCGCCCCCGCGATCGGGCGGCCGCGCTTCACGCGGTGGTTGCGCCGGCTGCGGAGGTCCCAGACGCTGCGCTGGTCGCTGCGCGGGCTCGGGCCCGCTCCCGCCGGCGTGCCGGACCGCCTGCGCGGCGACGTCCTCGCCCGTGTCGGGAGGTGGCTGGACGATATCGCCGCCGTGCTCATCCCCGACACCCATGACACCTTCCCGACACTGCCGCTGCCGTGCGGCCGGCCGTCCAGCGCGCAGCCCGGCGGTGCCGCGGCGCCCGCCCTGCGTCTGGGCCGGGAGCGCGCCGAGTGCGCCCGGGCAGCGGTGGACGCGCTGCCGGGGATGCTGCTCGGCCGGGAGTTGGCGGCCGTGCGGCTCATCGTCGCCTCCCTCGACCCCGATACGGAGGCCCTCGCCGCCTACCTGCCCGAGGCCGCCGATGGGTGACTCCGCGATGTGGTGGGGGATCCTCCTCGCCCCTCTACTGCTCACCGCGCTGGCCTACGGGGCGGCGGCCGGATCGGCCGCGCTGGTGGTCCGCGCCGGCGGCGGCCCGGCGGCCGCCGCTCTGGCCGCACCCGCGCGGGAAGCGGCCGGGCTGCTGGTGCGCCGCCGGCGCACGGTCCCCGGCGCCGACACGCTGCTGGGCCGCCTCGGCGGGGCGGCCNNNAGGGCGGCGGCCGTGCCGGCCGCGGCGGTGCTGGCCACGCTGGTCATCCCGCTCGGCGGCCATGCGATCGCCGACCTGTCCATCGGTGTCGTCTGGTTCAACGCCATGGAGGTGCTGCTGTGGGCAGGTGTGTGGGCCGCGGGTTGGGGGGCGAACTCGGTGTGGGGACTGGTCGGCGGCTACCGGTTCCTGAGCCAGGGCCTGTCCCACGAGCTGCCGCACATGTTCGCGCTGACCACGGCCGCGCTGGGCGCGGGATCCCTGCGGGCCGGCGACATCGCGGCCGCTCAGCACGGACTGTGGTTCGCCGCGGTGATGCCCGCGGCTTTCATCGTCTACCTCGTCTCGGCGCTGGCCATGTCGTTCTGGCCGCCGTTCGACCAGCCGCTCGGCGCCGATGTTGCCGGGGGCGCCGCCGCCGAGGCGTCCGGTGCCGACCGGCTGGTCCTGCTGGCCGGCCGCCACCTGATGCTCGCCGCCGCAGCGGCGATGGCGGTGCCGCTGTTCCTCGGCGGCGGCGCCGGACCGCTGCTACCGGGCTGGGTGTGGTCGCTGCTCAAGGCCTGCGCCGTGCTGGCGCTGCTGGTCTGGGCAGCGCACCGGCTGCCGACCGTGCGCATGGACCGGTTCGCCGAGGTCGGTTGGCTCATCCTGCTGCCGCTGGCGCTGCTGCAGGCCTTGGCCGTGTCCGTTTTCGTCGTCGCGGGTTGGATGTGATCGCTCATGGCACCGGAAATTCCGGCCGACGCCGCCGCCACGGCCGTCTTCGCCGTGTGCGCGGTGGCCGCGGTGGCGGCGGCCGCCGCGGTGTTCCGCGTGGACTCCATGGCGCGGGCCACCTTCGCGCTGCTGGCGTCGTTCGTTTTCACGGCGGTGCCGGTGCTGCTGCTCGGCCTCGCCTACCTCGGCGTGCTGATCGTGCTGATGATGACCATGGAGATGCTGGTGATGGCGGTCTTCATGATCATGTTCATGATGAACCCGGCCGGGCTGATGCCGATGACGATGGTGCACAACAACCGGGGTGCACTGGCCATCTCCATCGGCGTCTTCTGCGCACTTGCTGCGGGAGTCGTGCTGGTGCCCTGGCCGAGCGCGCCCGCACCGCCGCCGCCGGCCGATCCCACCCATCAGCTCGGCGCGGCCATCATGGGGCCGCACATGCTGGTCATGATGGTCGCCGCGCTGGTGCTGTTCGCGACCATGGTCGCCGGTGTGGTCCTGGCGACCGACCGCGGGCGCTACGACCGCTACGGCGACGACCTGCGCTCCGGCCCGGACGACCCGGTCCGCGGGGGTGTCGGCCGATGATGCTGGAGGCGTTCCTGCTGCTGGCCGCAGCGCTGCTGGCCGTCGGCCTGTACGGCGCACTGAGCCAGCAGTCGATCGTCATGGTCATGATGGGCCTGGAACTGATGGTCAACGCGATCATGGTCGCCGCGGCCGCCGTCTGGTTCCACGCCTCGCCGCAGAGCCCCGACGGGCAGGTGCTGGTGCTGGTGGCGATGGTGGCCATGGCGGTGGAGATGGCCATGGGGTTCGCCGTGGCGATCGCGATCTTCCGCGCCCGCGACGTGGACGTGACCGACTCCGCAGACGACCTGCGCGGCTGACCGATGGGCGCCTCCGCAACCGCCGAAGCCGCCGGAACCGCGACCGCCGCTGTCGGCGCGGACGCGGCGGGCGCGGCGCTGTGGATCCTGGTGGGCGTGGCCGCCGCGGCGGGCGCCGGGCTGGTGCTGGGCGGGCGGCGGGCCGACCGCT
>NZ_BAAGYZ010000043.1:15084-51949 GCF_054778995.1 Streptomonospora sediminis | reverse complement strand
GGCCCCGGCCGCCGCCGCGGGTCCGGGCGCCGCCGGCCGGCACACCGCAGGCGGACTCCCGCCCGGCCTCGGCGCGCCGGCCGTTTCATGCACAGCTGGTTGGCGGACTATTCGCCGGTCTGGTCGGCGATGAAGGAGGAGACGATCGCCAGCGGCGCGTTCCAGTTGATGGTGAGCTCGTTGGTGGAGTAGGACTCGATGTCGTCGATGTAGCAGAACTGGGGAGCGCAGCCCGCCAGCTTGTCCTGGGCGACCGGGTCCCACGTTGCGGATTGCGAATTGGGCCCGCCCGCGAGCGTGCCGTCCGGCGGGTTGGGCAGCGAGGGGTCGAGCTGGTTGGCGTACCAGCGGCTGTGCTGGTTCTGCGCCGCGTTCTCGCCGTAGCCGGTGACATAGGACTGCCCCAGGGCGTTGCGGCCCAGGATGTAGTCCATGCCTTCGAGCACGCCGTCGCGGTAGGCGCCATCGCCGGTCAGGTCGAAGGCCGCGGCCATGACCACCATGTTGTTCAGCACCTGGCTGTTGGAACCCCACACGAACGCGTTGCCCTCGGGTGTGTACGGCAGCCCGAAGGGGTGGCCGTTGAGGCTGTCGAGGTACTGGTCGGCGCCCGCGGTGACCGTTTCGGCGACACGGTCGCGGTCGTCCAGCTCGTTGGGCACCGCTGCCAGGTTCATCCGCGCCAGCGGCGCCACCGCGTTCCAGCCGGCGCCGTGCGAGGTGAACACGTCGGCGGTGTGCTGCCCGGAGTCCAGCACCGCGTCCTCGTAGCCCTGCTCGCCGGTGGTGATGAACAGTTCGGCCGCGGCCCAGTAGAACTCGTCGGCGACGTTGTCGTCGCTGTAGGCGCCGCCGCCCTCGCCGGTGGTGGGGGCGTAGATCTCCGGGTTGGCCTGCGCCGCGTCCCACGCGGTTTCGGCGGCCTCAAGGCACCGGGCGGCGAAGTCGGCGTCGTGGGGCTCGAACACGCGGGCGCATTGGGCGCCGGCCGCGGCGAGGTTGAGCGTGGCCGCGGTCGAGGGCGGTTGCAGGTAGCGCGGCTGCGGGTCGTCGGCCGGCAGCAGCGGCAGGCCGGTCCACGCCGCGTCGTGGACCTTGTGGTGCGCCATCCCGGCGAGTTGTTCGCCCGCGGGCACCTGCATGCTCATCAGGAACTCCATCTCCCAGCGCGCCTCGTCCAGCACGTCGGGGACCCCGTTGCCCTGCTCGGGGATGGCGAGCGTGCCGTCGCCGAGTGCGCCGGGCCGGGCGGTATCGGCGTAGGTGGTGCGTTCCCACACGCTCATCACCTGCGACGCCGAGATCCCGCCGTTGACGACGTACTTGCCGTGGTCGCCGGCGTCGTACCACCCGCCGGAGACGTCCAGTTCGTAGTCGCACCCGGAATCGGGAGCGCACGGCACACTTATGTCGCCCTGGTTGGGCTCGGCGCCGACGTGGCCGGCCGCGCGGCCGTAGCCCGGCATCAGGGAGTCGTCGATCTCGATGCCGCTGCGCTGGGGGTAGTACAGCGCGAGCGAGTCGGTGCGCAGGTCGCGGTAAGCGGCGCCGGAAATGTCGAAGGGGTGGCTGGTGTGCTCGCCGGCGGTGAGCGTGTAGCCGCTGCCTTCGGCGGTGTGGCCGCTGAAGTCGATGGAGTGCACGTTCAGCCCGGAACTCGGGTCGGTGCCCTGCGGGTCGGTCATCCCCTCGGCCACCGCTTGGCCGCCGGCGTTGTGCAGTGTCCAGGGCCGGGCGGCGGTGGCGTCGGTGACCAGTGTCGCGTTCTTGGGTCCGCCGGGCAGGTAACCGACCTGGTTGACCTTGACCGCGGGACCGGTGTCGGGCTCGTAGACAGGCGGTTCGGCGCCGTCCTGCAGCGACACGTCGTCCAGGCAGAACGTCCACGCCTCGGCGGCGCCGCCGATCTGGAAGACGAGCTGGGCGTCGTCCATCGTGGTGTCGGCGGTGAAGGTGTAGTTGAAGGTCTGCTCGTCGGCCGACAGCGCCGGGCGCTCGGACAGGAATGCGGTCCAGGGATCGGTGGGCTCCTGCACCAGGGCGCGCACCACGACGTCGGTGGTCGCCGTGGCGGTGAAGGTGAACTCGTAGGACTCGCCCGCGGTCAGCGCGATGCCGTCCTGGCCGACGATGGCGTCCCAGGCGTTGGCGGTGCCGCCTTCGGCCTCGGCGCACAGCCGCCCGTCGGCGACCTCGGAGGGGGTGTTCTCGGTGCTCCACCAGCCGGTCTTGCCGTTGTCGAAGCCGCCGTTGGTCAGCAGCTCGGCGGCGTGCGCGGCGGGTGTGGCGGCCAGCAGCGAAAGGGCGAGCGCGGAGGCGGCCGTGACCGCTCCGACCGCGGGTCTGCCGCGGGATGGGGATGGGCTCATGGGGTCCTCGCAGTGGGGGATTGAGCTGGGGGACTGAGCAGGTGGGGATTGGGGGAAGGGCCCGGTCGAGGGGCCCGGCGGTCCGGCCGTGGCGGACCGCCGGGAGTGGGGGCATGGGAGCGCTCCCACACGTAATCGAATAGTGACAGTGCGCGTGCGGGTGTGTCAATGGCCACATTGCCGCCGATGCCGGGTGGAGCGGCGCGGCGGTGCACCGGCCGCCCTGGTGCGCCTCCGGTGCGCCGGTCCGTCGGCACGCCGCGCCCGGACGGACCGCCGGTTCGGCGGTCCCGGGGGCGCGTCCGGAGCCGGCCAGTCAGTCCGCCGGCTGTGCCGCAGGACCGCTCGCGCCGATCAGGGCGGCGGTGGCGCCTTCGGCCAGACGGTCCAGATACGCGTCGGAAATGGGGCTGCGGGTAACGGCCACGCGCCAGTACAGCGGCCCGAACACCATGTCGAGCGCGAGTTCCACGTCGGTGTCGGCGGGGAGTTCGCCGCGTGTCACCGCGTTGCCGATCAGCACCGCGCTTACTTCCTGCTGGGTCTCGCGCAGCGCGGTCTCCAGAGTTTCGGCTATGTCGGGGTTGCGTGCTGCCTCGGCCAAAAGGTCGGGTACGATCTGCGACGCCAGAGGGTGGCGCAACGCCTGGGAGCCCGCGTCGAGCAGTTCGCGGATGTCGCCGCTCAGCGTTCCGGTGTCAGGCACCGGCATCACCCTCACTGCGGCCTTCGAGACGACCTCGACGACCATTTGCAGCTTCGAACTCCAGCGGCGGTAGATTGCTGTTTTGCCGACGCCCGCCCGTCTGGCCACGGCCTCGATGGACAAGCGCCCGTACCCGTGCTTCGCCAGTTCGGTGAAGACGGCCGCCTGGATCGCCAGCGTGACATCCTTCTGCAGAACAGCGGCTCCTGTGGGAGCGCGGCGCGGCTGCTGGGATCTCTCTGCATGGGACACACGGCCATCCTAACGTAGGGACGAAACGGTTGCGTTCTGTCCTAATTGGTTCTACGCTATCGAAGCGACGAAACGGTTGCGTTCTGACGCAAGACCGCAGGTGGATCACCCGGCCGGGAGTACGGCGCCATCCCTTAAGTTGCTGAGAGAACCCGAAGTGAGCAGACGCGTGGCACTAAACGGAGTCACCCAAGATCGGCCGGATCCCGGCGCCGCGGCGCTGGCCTCGAAGTACGGCCTGTCTGTTAGCGGCGCCCGGCCCGGCCTGGCCGAGTATCTACGCCGACTTTGGCGGCACCGGTACTTCATCAGCGAGTTCGCCAGAGCGCGGTCGAGCGCCAAGTACACGCGCGCCCGCCTCGGGGCGTTCTGGTTCGTCCTCACCCCCCTGCTGAATGCCGCTGTCTACTACGTGATTTTCGGTCTCCTTCTCGGCACGAGCCGGGGTGTGGCAGATTTCATTTCGTTCCTGGTTACCGGTGTCTTCGTCTTTACCTTCACTCGCAACACGGTGACGAGTGGTGTGAAGTCGATTTCGGGTGAGCGCGGGCTGATCCGGGCGCTGCACTTCCCCCGCGCGGTGCTGCCCATCACCCAGGTGGCCATCCAGCTCCGGCAGATCATCATCTCCATGGTGGTGCTGATGGTGATCGTGATCGTGCGCGGGAACTACCCCGATTGGGGCTGGCTGCTGATCGTGCCTGTCCTGGTGCTGCAGTTGATGTTCAACACCGGTCTGGCGCTGTGGGCGGCCCGACTGGGTAGCAAATCCACCGACGCTGCGCAGTGGCTACCGTTCGTGCTGCGCGCCTGGATGTACGGCTCCGGTGTGCTCTACTTGGTGGAGCAGCGTGCTGCGGACGCGCCCGCATGGGCGCTGGCCGTGCTCGACATGCAGCCGGCCGCCGTCTACATCGACCTGATGCGATTCGCGCTGATGAGTCCCGAGAACTTCGGCACTGAATACCTGCCCGAACACGTCTGGCTGATCGCCCTGGGCTGGGCACTGCTGGCCCTGGTCGGCGGGTTCCTCTACTTCTACAGGGCTGAGGAGGAGTACGGCCGTGACTGACGTCTCCGAGCACGGACAGACAGAGCAGGCAGCGGTGGCGCAGGACCAGCCGCCCACGGTCATCGTCGACAACCTGCACGTCGTCTACCGGCTGCGCGGTTCAGTCGGCAACGGTGGTGGCGGCGGCCGCGGACGCGGTGGCGGCGGTGGCGGCGGCCGCGGACGCGGCGGTGGCGGCGGCGGAGGAGGCCGCGGCGGGGGGAAGGCCGCGCTGCGCGCCGAGGCCAGGGCCGCCCTGCAGGAATCCGCGGACGGCGGAGGAGCCGCGGGCAGCGGGGCCTCGGGCGGCGGGGCCGGCGGTGCTGGTCCTGCCGCCGGCGGCGGAGCCGCAAAGGGCGGGCGCGCCTCCCGGGCGATCAAGCGCCTTACCGGCCGGTCGTCAGGCAAGGGGGGTGGGCGCCAAGTGCACGCCATCAAGGGCGTGAGCTTCACCGCCTACCGGGGCGAGGCCATCGGGGTGATCGGTTCCAACGGCTCTGGGAAGTCCACCATTCTGCGCGCGATCGCCGGATTGATGCCGGCCGAGGCCGGACGCGTCTACACCGAGGGCCAGCCCTCGCTGCTGGGCGTCAACGCCGCGCTGATGAACGACCTCAGCGGCGAGCGCAACGTGATCCTGGGCTGCCTGGCGATGGGCATGCCCCCCAGCGAGGCGTACGCCAAGCGCGAGGAGATCATCAAGTTCTCCGGTATCAACGAGAAGGGCGACTTCAGCTCCCTGCCGATGCGCGCCTACTCCTCGGGCATGGCCGCCCGGCTGCGCTTCGCCATCGCCTCGGCCAAGAACCACGACGTGCTGATGGTCGACGAGGCGCTGGCCACCGGCGACCGCAAATTCCGCAGGCGCTCCGAGGCGCGCATCCGCGAACTGCGCGAGCAAGCGGGCACCGTCTTCCTCGTCAGCCACAGCAACAAGTCGATCAAGGACACCTGCGACCGGGTGCTGTGGCTGGAGAGCGGCAGCCTGGTGATGGACGGGGCCACCGAAGAGGTGCTCGACGCCTACGAAGAGTTCATGAACAGCTGAGCCGCACGCGCGCACAGCATTCCGGCCGGGGCCGGGGACCCGCGGGTTCCCGGCCCCCGCTATGTCCGCCATGCTTGCCATGCCCGCCGTGTGCGGCGGATCGGCGGCGCTGCCGCGGGTAGTGTCCGGCGGTATGCGTGTTATTGGAGTAACGGAACCCGGGGGCCCCGAAGCACTGCGGGAGCTCGACATCGACGAGCGCCATGCCGGACCCGGCGAGGTGCGGATCCGGGTGCGCGCGGCTGCGGTCAACCCCACCGACACCGTTGTCCGCAGCGGCGCGCGGGGCGGCTCGCTGCCGTACGTCCCGGGGATGGACATCGCCGGTGACATCGACGGCATCGGCCCCGGCACCGCTACCGGGCTCACCGTCGGCGACGCCGTGATGGCCATCGTGGTGCCCGGCGGCTCGCACGGCGGTTACAGCGAGTACGTGGTGGTGCCCGTGGAATCGGTCGTCCCGATCCCGGCCGGCGCCGACTACGCCGCGGCCTGCACCCTGCCCATGAACGGGCTCACCGCCCGCATGGCGCTGGATGCGATGGAGCTGCCGGCCGGCAGTACCTTCGCGGTGACCGGCGCGGCCGGGGCTTTCGGCGGGTATGCCATCCAATTGGCCAAGGCCGACGGGCTGCGGGTGATCGCCGACGCCGCCGCCAAGGACGAGGAGTTGGTGCGCGAGCTGGGCGCCGACACGGTGGTGCCGCGCGGCGGCGACGCCGCCGACCGCATCCGCGAGGTCGAGCCCGGCGGTGTCGACGCGCTGGCCGACGGGGCGGTGCTGGACGAGCTGGTCGGCCCCGCGGTGCGCGACGGCGGCCAGGTGGCCACGGTCCGCGGCTTCCAGGGCGACGACACGGCCCGCGGGCGCGGCATCGTGTTCCACCCGGTCCTGGTCGTGGGCTACGCCCGCGAGCAGGCCAAACTGGACGGACTGCGCAAGCAGGCCGAGTCCGGCGTGCTCAGCATGCGGGTCGCGCGGACCTTCCCCGCCGACCAGGCCGCCGAAGCCCACCGCCTCCTGGAGGCCGGCGGTGTGCGCGGACGGCTGGTCCTGGAGTTCTGACCTCCCTGGGGTTTTGGCCGGGCCGCAACGCGCGGGCGGGCGCCCGCCCGCGCGTTGGCGCCGGTGCACCGGCCGCGGGCGCGGCCGCCCGGCGGCGTGCACCGCCACCCGCGCCCATGTGGGATTGTGGGCATATGCCACGCCCTTCGCCGACCAGCGAGGCGCCGCGCCGCGGACGGCCGGGATACGACCAGGAGACGGTCCTGCGGTGCGCCATCGACCTCTTCAACCGCCGCGGCTACGACGGCACGAGCGTGGGCGACCTCGCCCGTGAGCTGGGGCTGACCAAGTCGGCCATCTACCACCACTTTCCGAGCAAGTCCTGCCTGCTGCAGGCCGCGCTCAACGAGGCGCTGGACGGGCTCACCGAGGTCATCGACACCGCGCGGAGCGCGGACGGCAGCACCGGCAGCAGCGCCAGCGCCTATGACCGCCTGGAGTCGGCGGTGCGCCAGGCGGTCGGCGTGCTGGCCGAGCACCTTCCGGCGGTGACCCTGCTGCTGCGCGTGCACGGCAACAGCGACGTCGAACTCGACGCGCTGCGCCGCCGCCGCGAGATCGACGCCAAGCTGGCCGGCCTCGTCCGCGCAGCGGCCGACGAGGGTTCGCTGCGCGCCGACATCCCCCCGGATCTGACGAGCAAGCTGCTGTTCGGCATGGTCAACTCGCTGGTCGAGTGGTATCGCCCGCAAGGCCGCTACGACGCCGGCGCCATCGCCGACGCCGTGACCCGGCTCGCCTTCGAGGGCCTGGCTCCGCGGGAGCGGTAGGCGGCAAACGGGGCGGCCCGCTCGGTTCTCCGATGGGCTGCACACCCTTCCCGGCTCTGGGTACCATCGCGTGGTGTAGCGAGCTGCAATTTATTATGCACGTGCATTCGCCCGTGCATTCCAAGCTGTTCGGCTCCGGCTAAGGCGCGGCGACGTCCGGCCGCGCACGGTCCGGCCGCCGGTCCGCCGTACTCGAAAGGAATGCAACGATGACCGAACCACAGGAACCTCGGGTCCAAACCGCGTTTTCGGGCCGGCCGGCGCCGCTCCTGCTGCTGACAGGCTGCGTTGTTGCCGCGGTCGCCGCCGTCGCGCTGGGCGCGGTACTGCGCCGCACCGGCTCGGCCTCCGCATGCCCCGGCCGGCACCGCAAGGGCCGGCGGGGCCGGCGGCCGCGGCCCGGCGCACGCCGGGCCCCGGGAACCTCAGGACGGCTGGTAGCGGGCTCTGACATGGAACCGTTCGCCTTGGGGGCCGAGGATGCTTAGGAACTCCACCGGGTGCGGGTCGGCGTTGCCGAACCAGTGCGGGAGATGGGTGTCGAATTCGGCGACCTCCCCCGCGCTGAGGACGAGGTCGCGGTCGCCGAGCACGATGCGCAGCCGCCCGCTGAGCACGTAGAGCCAGTGGTAGCCCTCGTGCGAGCGGGGATCGGGTTGGAGGTTGTTCGGGCCGGCCGGGAGGATCTGCTTGAACGCCTGCAGCCCGCCGGGGTTGCGGGTCAGCGGGATGACGGTCATGCCGTTGTGTGCGAACGGCCGCGGATGCACCCGCGGGTCGCCGCCGGCCGGGGCGCCGACGATTTCGTCGAGCGGCACTTGGTAGGCCTTTGCCAGCGGTAGCAGCAGGTCGAGCGCCGGCTTGCGGTGGCCGGACTCCAGGCGGGAAAGGGTGCTGACCGGAATGCCGGTGGTCTGCGACACGGACGCCAGGGTGGCGCCGTTGCGGCGGCGCAGTTCGCGCAGCCGCGGACCGATCGCGCTGAGCACGTGGTCGAACTCATCGCTCATGTCCCGACTATGCCCCGGTTTTTGCGGTTTGCGCAAAGAACTTTGTCGATCGGCGGTGGCCGGGGGCAGGTTGGTGGCACAACCGGACCCGGTGCAACCGGGATCCGCAGCAGCCACCACCGAGGTAAGGACGAACCGGCAATGGACACACGGTTCTGGGACGAGAAGTACGCCAACCGCGACCGGGTCTTCAGCGGCTCCCCCAACGGGGTGCTCGTGGCCGAAGCCGCCGGCCTGGAGCCGGGGCGCGCACTGGACGCGGGATGCGGTGAAGGCGCCGACGCGCACTGGCTGGCGAGGAACGGGTGGCGGGTCACCGCGGCCGACATCTCCCGGGTCGCCCTCCAGCGCGCCGCAGCCGCGGGCGCCGATGTCGCCGACCGCGTCGAGTGGGTACGCGCCGACCTGACCGCCGAGCCGCCGGCGGCCGCGGCGTTCGACCTGGTGACCGTCCAGTACATCCCGCTTGCGCGCGAACCCGGCCACACCGCGCTGCGCGGCCTGCTGGCCGCGGTCGCCCCCGGCGGCACTCTGCTCTTCGTCAGCCACGACCCCGCCGACCTGCCGCCGCGCCTGGAGAACGGCCGCGATCCGCGCGACTACTACCAGCCGGCCGATGTCGCCGCGGTACTGGACGGCGACTGGAGCGTCCTGGTCAACGAGACCCGGCGGCGAACCGGTGCCGCACCGGCCGGCACCCGCCACACCAGCGACACCGTGCTGCGCGCGCAGCGCGTGCGGTAGCCGGCAAGCGGTGCCGGGCAGTGCCCGACTGCTCATCCGCGCCGGCTGGCCGTGCGCTCCGCACGGCCCGGAGCAGCCCTGCCGGGGCCGCCCGCCGCTCCGCGGACCCGGGTGACTTTAACGTGCTAAGCTTTGGGCTTCCACCCCTAATCACGGTTATCTTCGTCACGGCGCGCGGCCCTCGTCGCCCGCAGCCGGCCAGGGAAGAGGCAGGGTGCCGGACTCGAAACGCGCGGCCAGGGCCGCTGAGCCCCCGAAGCGCACGAAGCCGAACGATCCCGGCGAGCGCCGGGATCCCAAGCGGCGCCCCACCATGGGCGACGTCGCCGCGCGCGTGGGCGTGTCCAGGCAGCTCGTGTCGCTGGTCATGCGCGACCAGGCCGGACCCAGCGACGACACCCGCCGCCGGGTGCGCGCGGCCGCCGACGAGCTCGGCTACCGGCCGCACACCGCGGCGCAACTGCTGCGCCGCGCCCGCAGCCGCCAGATCGGGGTCCTGTTCAACATGGACCAGCCGCACAACGTCGAACTGGTCGAGGGCATCTACGCCTGCGCGCAGGACCTCGGCTACAGCATCGCGCTCAGCGCCAACGTGCCCAGCCGCGACGAGCGCCAGGCCATCGAGGAACTGCTCGGCCTGCGCAGCGAGGCCCTCATCCTCACCGGCCCCTCGACCGGAGGTCCTTCCGGCCTGGGCGGCATGGCCGAACAGGTACCGGTGGTCGAGATGAGCCGCAGCGCCAAAGTTGCCGGTGCCGACCTGGTGCGCACGGCCGAGGCCCCCGGCATGGCCAAGGCGATCGGCTACCTCGCCGAGCTGGGGCACCGCGATATCGCCCATGTCGACGGCGGCGACGCGCTTGAGGCCGAGGAACGCAGCCGCGGCTACCGCGACGCCATGCGCCGCCACGGGCTCGCCGACCGCGCCCGCGTGCTGTCCGGCGCCTTCACCGAGGAGTCCGGCGCCCGCGCCGCCCGCGAGCTGCTCGCCGAGGAGGCGCTGCCCACCGCGGTCGTCACGGCCAATGACCGCTGCGCCCGCGGCCTGCTGGACGTTTTCGTGCGCGCGGGCGTGCGCGTGCCGCAGGACGTCTCGGTGATCGGCTACGACGACAGCCGCCTGGCCCACCTGTCGTTTCTGGATCTGACCTCGGTGCGCCAGGACTCCGCCCAGCTCGCCGAGTTGGCCGTGCAGGCGGTGACCGAGCGCCTGGACGGGGGGCGCACCCGCGCCAAGGAGTTCGTCATCACCCCGACCCTGACGGTGCGTGGTACCACCGGGCCGGTACGGGAAGCGGCCCGGTGCACCACCGATGATCATGCAGAAATGCCCGGAATGCCCGGATTTTAGGGCTGGGACGGGGCATTTCCGCATGATCGCACCGACCACCGCAGGCCGGCGCGCGGCGGTCAGTCCATGAGGCGGTCGAAGATCCCGCGGACATCGGCGTCCGAATAGTCGGAGTCGTACTCGCTCGGCGGTCCGAGGTCGAGGTACGTGGAGGTCTCGTATTCCAGTACCGAGGGACACGGGTCGCCGATCTCCTCGCTGTAGTTGTTCACCGGCTCGCCGGTGCGCAGCGAGTACGCCTTCACGCTGAACTTGCTCGCGTAGAAGTCGACCTTTGCGTTGCCCTGATGGGTCACGAGCGGCTGGCTCGCCCCCGGGTCGTAATAGCAGGTCTGCTGGTGTCTGCCCCGCTCGGGGCCTTCGACGCAGGTCACCAGGACCGTTTCGCCGACACCGCCGGCCTGCCAGGAGTCGGGGAAGCCGTACTCTCCGGCGTCTATCCCGAACGTCTGCATCGCGTGCGGGCCGTCGCCCTTGTAGGCGGGGGCGCCGGGGTAGGCGGCCGGGTGCTCGCAGTACTGCTCGTCGGAGAGCAGGGCCGCGGCGGCGTCCGCCGCAAATTCGTGCTCGGGATAGGCCTTGAGGTACTCCTGGTAGGCCGCGCCCGCCTCATCCGGGTCGGTCGCGCCGATGGACTCGGCGCAGTCGAACATCCGTCCCGGGAGCCGCTCGGCCTCCGGCGCTATCGGTTCGGCCAACTCCGGCTTCTTCCAGTCCTGGCCGAGCAGCCAGTCGTCGATCGCCTTGGCCTTGCACGGCGGGGTATCGGAGAGGTCGGCGAGGAACGACTCCGCGACCGCGCGCACGCGCCCGCTCTGGCCGGGGGTGTCCTGGAGTGTGCTGGACAGCTGCGTGAAGGCGTCCTCGGTCGCGTCCAGCGCCGGATCGTCGTCGCCGAGGAACTCTGCGCCGTTGTTCTGCAGCGCCACGTCGAGCAGGAACTCGGCGCGCTCGGGGCCGGCGCCGTCCCAGCGGGCACCGGGGCGTTCCAGGTACGCGCCGAGCTTCTCGGCCGCTGTTTCGGCGTCTTCTGCGGCGAGGGCGGTCAGCAGCCGCTCGCAGGCCTTGCGCTCGTCTTCGCCGCGCTCGGCGGCCGAGCCGTAGGCGGCTCCGTGGGTCGGCCCGACCCACCGCAGCGAGTCCACCGCGCGATCGCACTCGCCGGCGGCGTGCGCATCCTCGGCGTAGCGCACGATCGTCCAGGTGTCGAAGCGCAACCAGCCGAACGCCACCAGGAGCAGGCAGGCCGCCAGCAGGACGCGGGTGCGCCACAGCGGACTCCACCGGCTGCGCGGCGCCGGGCGCTCACCGGGCGCAGGCGCGGGGGGCACCGCCCGCCAGGTGTGCAGGACCAGGGCCGCCCACCAGACCACCAGCAGAAACCGCCACACCAAAAGGTGGGGGTAGACGGCGGCGAGCGCCAGCAGGCCGGCCGAGACGGCCAGCGATAGGGCCGCAAGGCGCGGGCGGCGCAGCAGCAGGTAGCCGATACCGAGCAGGGTGGCGTTGCCCAGCACCGCGGAGATCCGGTCGGGTGCCGGCCGCGGCGCAGGCCCTGGCTCAGCAGCGGGTGCGGGCGTTGCGGGTCCGTCCTGCGGCGGGAACGGGGGATTTTCGGATGGGGGATCGTCGGGGGTCAACGTGGCACTCCTTGGCCGTGTTGAGGGGTCGACCGTCAACGTCAGTTAACCAGGTCGGGCCGCCATGTGCCGCATTTTGCGCGAATCCTCCGACTCCCGTTGCGGGGATATCGGGCGGTGCCATACTCCGGCATCCCCGTAGCCGAAGGGCACAGGAGCAGGAAGCACGTCTCACCCTCCCGTGACCGACATCATCGCCGATACCGGCATTCTGCAGGCCAATCCTGTTGGCACGTGCTAGGTCGGCGTGGTTCTCTGGAACGGCGTGCTCGGGAGGCTCCGCCGGACGCGGGGCCGCAGCAGCGAGCGGAACCACCCACCGCCCCGGCCGACCCGGCACCACCGCTTCCGCGCGCACCCGACGCACCCCGCACGGCACCGCACCCGGCCCCGGCCTGCACGCCTGCCCTGCATACCGCGCAGCCGGCGGCGCACCGGATACGCACACATCCATTGCAAGCGAAAGGCTTAGCCACCCATGCGCCTCGCCCTGCTCGCCATGGCCCTCGGAGCCTTCGGTTTCGGAACCACCGAGTTCGTCATCATGGGCCTGCTTCCGGAGGTCTCCGCAGACCTCAACGTGTCGGTGTCCTCGGCCGGCAACCTCATCGCCGGCTATGCGATCGGCGTCGTGATCGGCGCGCCCCTGCTCACGATCGTCAGCACCCGCCTGCCGCGCCGCAGCGCCCTGCTGCTGTTCATGGGGATCTTCGCCGCCGGCAACCTGCTCGCGGCCCTCGCCCCGGAGTTCGGGGCCGTCCTCGGTTTCCGGGTGCTCACCGGGCTGCCGCACGGCGCCTACTTCGGCGCCGCGGCCGTCGCGGCGGCGCAGCTGGCCGAACCGGGGCGCCGGGCCCGCAACGTGGCCCGCGTGTTCCTCGGCCTGACCATCGCCAACGTCGTCGGCGTGCCCGCCGGAACCTGGCTCGGCCAGGAGCTGGGCTGGCGCGCAACGTTCGCCGTGGTCGCCGCCATCGGCATCGTCGCCATGGCCGGGATCGCGTTCTTCGTGCCCAAGCTCCCCAAACCGAAGGGGGTGCTCCTGCGGCACGAACTGTCCGGGCTGGCCAACCGGCAGGTCGTGCTCGGCCTGCTGACCATCGTGCTCGGCTGCTCGGGCGTGTTCGCGGTCTACACCTACATCGCACCGACGATGAAGGAGTTGGCCGGCTTCTCCGAAGCGGGCGTGACCGGCGTGCTCGCCCTGTTCGGCATCGGTATGACGGCGGGTTCGCTCATCGGCGGCCGCATGGCCGACCGCGCCCTGCGCCCGTCGGTCTACGGTTCGCTCGCCTCGCTGGCCGCGGTGCTGCTGCTGTTCTCCTTCGCGGTGCACAACCCCTGGACCGCGGCGATCGGGGTGGTGGCCCTCGGGGTGTCCTGCTTCGCGACCTGCACCGTCATCCAGGTGTTCCTGATGGCCAAGGCCGAACACGCGCCCACCCTGACCTCGGCCTCCAATCACGCGGCGTTCAACCTCGCCAACGCCATCGGGGCATGGCTCGGCGGCGCGGTCATCGGCATGGGCTTCGGCTACACCGCACCGGCGCTGGCCGGCGCCGCCATGGCCGTCGTAGGCGTGGCCCTGGCCCTGGCCGCCGGCTATCTCGACCGCACCGGCCTGCCCCGTACCGTCCCTGCAGCCCCGGGCGCCGCGGCGGACACCCCGGCAGCAGCGGCAACCCGCGCCGGCGAGGAAACCCCCGTAGGTTCCGCCCACCACTGAGCCCACTGCCCTGCCCTACCGCCTAGCACGAGCCATCCCGGACCTGGCGGGGGCCGGTTCCGGTATGGCCGCGCAACGGAAAGCAGCGGCAACGGCGGCGGGCGCCGGTGCGTCCGGCTGCGGCGCCGGGTTCCGCCCCGCCGGCTCGGATGCGGACCGGGGCCCAGGGGCGGTCAACCGGTATCCGGTGAGCACATGGTGCGGAATCATCGGATGAATGGTCACCATTCAACGCTTTTTCGTGCCGCCTCGGCTCATCCAAGGGTTCGTGAAAGGCGCCGATGACGGCTGTTCCGGGACCCCGTTTCCCGCTACGGTTATGGGCTCGACCTATTCGTCACCACCCCCGGAGGAATAGTCGTGTCCGATCCGATGAACCCGGTCGAAGTCGAGTTGGCCAAAGCGATCGTGCAAGCCGTCGTCGGTGGATTCGTGGCTCTCTTGCACAAGGTTCCGGACCTGTTCCGCCGCAGTGGTGGTGAAACCGAGGAAGAAGAGGCCCGCGCCCAACTCGACCGCTCCGCTGCGGCGCTGGCCGCCGCAGCCGACGATGACCGCGACCGCGAGGAGGTCCGGCAGGAAGGCGCCTGGGAGGCGCTGCTGCACCGGCTCGGCACCGATGGCGACTCGCGGGTCGCGATGGCGGAACTGCTGGACGAGCTGCGGGACGGCCTGTCCGCGTCCTCCGACCACGGCGGCGACGGGGCCCAGACCGTGTCCGGTGGAAACACCGGCACCACGCAGCAGGTACAGGCCGGTCGCGACGCCTTTACCGCCGCACGTGACCAGAACTTCGGCCCCCGGCCGGATCGGCGGCGGTGAACACACCGATTCGCCCGGGCGGGCCCCAGCAACACATCAGCGCCGGCGGGGACGCCTACACCGCCGGCCGCGATCAGCACATCCAATTGACCGTCGCCCCTTCGGTGCGGGTGGTTTCGGTTCTGTTGGCCGTTCTCCTGGTCGTCGGGCTCGCGCTGGTTTATGCCACGGTAAGCCTGGCGGATGGATCCGCAACGGTGATAACGCTGGTGGGCATTCTCGCCGTTCTGGCGTTCGTCGCGGCGATCGTCATTGTGACCGTGGAAGTGTGGGCCCGGCGCCGGCCACGCCGGCGGCTCGGTGACGCGGACCTGGCTGGGCTGAAGGCGGACCTTGCCCGCCAGGCGCGGCGCGAATGGGGCCGCGAATGGCATACGCGGATGCGGTTTCCTCCGTTGACCGTGGAATGCACCGTCCCGTCCGATTCCGTGCCCGCGATGGCGGCAGCGGGCCTGCCGCCGATCGGCAAGGCCGCCGATGTGGTCGCCGGCTTCGCAGAGCTGCCGCCCGCGGCGCAGCGGCTGGTGGTGATCGGCGCGGGCGGAGCAGGCAAAACGGTGCTGGCCTTGCAGTTGGCGCTGGAGATGACCGATTCGGACACCGACTGGGGCGGCGCCGCCCGGGTTCCGGTCTACGTGCCGGCAGCGCTATGGGATCCGACGTCCCAGGAGCTCCGAAGCTGGCTGATCGAACGGATCACGCACGACTACACCGGCTTCGACACCGTCATCGTCGACGATGCCGACAACGAGGCCAAGTCGATCGCTGGGATGCTGTTCGACCGCGGCGCGCTGCTGCCCGTCCTCGACGGCTTGGACGAGATGGGGCCGCAGCCCCAAGCGGCGGACGCGCTCATCCAGGTCGGCGGGCCGTTCGTGCTGACGAGCCGTGCACACGAGTTCGACAACGTCGCCGACTGGCTCCGGGAACGCCAACTCGCCTTCACCGAGACCCTGGTCGTCCGGATGCAGCCGCTGGCGGCCGACGATGCGGTGGCCGACTACATCAGCGCGGGAGCGCCGCCGCGCTACGCCGATGGCTGGGACCTGGTCAAGGAGCGGTTGCGGAACGCACCCGGCGGACCTCTGGCCAGTGCGCTTACCACGCCGCTGATGGTGGCACTGGCGCGGTCCGTCTACGGAACATCCGGCCGGAGCCCCGAGCCGCTGCTGCACAGGGCCGACGTCGAGTCGTATCTGCTGGACGCCTTCTTCGAATCCGTGTATGGCGACCACCCGCGCTCTGCCGACCGCGAACAGCGGGAACGGCGCCGGCCCTGCCACCGGGGGACCAGGCCGCTCAGCTGGTTGGGGTTCCTCGCGTCCCGGATGGAGCGGAGCGGCCACACCACCCTGGCGTGGTGGGAGCTGCGGAGCTTCGCGGCTCCCGTCGTGCTCGAAGTCGCCTGGGGAGCCGTCGCGGGGACCGCTGCGGCCCTGCTGGTCGCCGTGCTCCAGTGGCGCGGCCTGGGCCTGGTGGTCGGCCCGTGGCTCGGGTTGCTGTTCGGCGCCGCGTTCGACGTCGCCTACGCGGGCATCCGCCGGGCGCGGTCCCCGGAGCGGTCGGTCGGCGGCTTCCGCACCCGGCTCGACCTGCCGACGATCGGGCGGTGGCTGGGCAACGGCTCACTCGTCGCCGCCACCGCCTGCGCCACCGGAGCCGGTCTGCTGGCCCTGGCCGGTGCGTCCGGCCGGTGGGCCGTCCCCGGGGTTCCGGCGGTGCATCCGGCCGCCGCTGTGCTCGGGCTGCTGCTCGCCGTCGTGGTCGCGGCCACCGCCGGGATGGTGATCGGCCTGGTGGCCGGGGTC
Organism: Streptomonospora sediminis; assembly: GCF_054778995.1. NCBI lineage: Bacteria > Bacillati > Actinomycetota > Actinomycetes > Streptosporangiales > Nocardiopsidaceae > Streptomonospora > Streptomonospora sediminis. The sequence continues at coordinate 35,586 of NZ_BAAGYZ010000043.1, read as the reverse complement.
ATGCTGAGCCGGCCGACGGTGGAAAAGCGGGTCGCCCCCGTGCGCGCGGCCACACCGGCGAGCACACTGCGGCGGGACCGGGCCGCGAGCCTGGCTGTACTGGGCATGTTCGGCGTGGCCCTGGGATTCTCGGCGGGTGCCGGCGCGACAGTGGCATTCGGCGGAGACTTCGCTCTGGGCGCGTGGGCCGCGGGAACCGCGCTGCTGCCCGGCGGAATCGCGGCGGCGATGATGTTCACCGCGTGGACCCCCTACATTCCGGTCCGCTTCTGGCTCGCCGCCGGGGGAAAGGTGCCATTGCGGCCGGCCCGGTTCCTCGCCGACGCGCACCGGTGGGAAGTGCTGCGGCAGTTCGGCGCGCACTACCGGTTCCGGCACGCGGCGCTGCAACGCCATCTTCGGAACCGCTACGAGGCCGGCAGGCGCTTTTAATGCAGGCCCTGTGCAGAGGTACCGGTGGCGGCCGGGACGGGCGGCGCGCCGACCCCGCAGAAATGCCCAAATATAAAGGCTGAGACTGGCATTTCTGCATGATCATCGCTGCAAGGCCGCACAGGGTCACATGCGCGCGTCGCCGCCGTCGGTTCGGCGGGGGGAGGCGAACGGGTTGCCGGCCTCGTAGGAGGCACCGAAGCGGCGGTGTGCGAGCGGGCGGGGGAGTGGGGCGGGCGGTTGCGGCCAGTACAGCCGGAAGTATGTGCCCCACCCCAAACAGCTGGCTCCCCAAGCGGAGGCGAACGCGGCGACCAGGGTCAGGCCGCGTCCCGTCTCGTCGTCGGGACCGACCGTGCGCTGCTCGGGTATCCGCCCGTCGATCGGCCCGTCGTCCTCCACGTCGACTCGCAGCGCGCCGGCGGCCAGACTCAACCGGACGTTGTAGCTGCCGCCGTAGCCGCTGCGGGTGTAGCGCAGCGAGTTGGTGGCCAACTCGGAGAGCAGGAGCACGGCGGTGGCGCGGGTGTCGTCGGGGATGGCGGGCCGGTGGTCGGAGCGCAGCAGCCCGTCCAGCCAGTTGCGTGCGTCGGCGACGTTTTCGGGCTTGCCGGGGAAGCACTTGCTGTACATGTCCATGGTCAGTGCACCTCCGGGATTGACCGCAGCGCGAGCATGCGCAACACATAGGGGCGGATTCGGGCGGAACGCCTTCGGTGGATTATCTTGGGCATCAAGTCCTCACCTGGGTCTCTGGCAGGTTGTGGGCCGAGGCCCTGTCCGGTGCGGCTACACCGGGTGGGGCCGTTTTATTGAAATCCTTTCGAGCCCACTGATCCGTGCGCTCACTGTGTACACCTTTGCAACACCACAGCACCGGCGCCATGCCTTCCACGGAAGTCCACTGAAAAGTCAATAACGGTGGCGCAGGGCGTTCGGGGTGTGCTCAGATGTGTGACCATGGTGCACAGTATTAAGGGGCGTTGGGCCAAGATCGGGCGCCAGGTACAAGGGTGTAGGGAACGAGCAGGTCTTTCGCAACGAGATTTGGCGAGACGGGTTGCACTGTCGCCCACCATGCTCAGTGCCATGGAGCGGGGTGCGCGGGGGATAAAACGGGAGCATCTGGAACGGATTAACAAGGAACTCGGCACCAACAGTATTCTCGTGGATGCCTGGGACCATTCATCCGACTCGGGAGTGCCCGAGTGGTACCAAGACGGCGCGGAACGTGAACGGGCGGCTTCCGAGATTCGGGAGTACCATCCGTTGCTGGTTCCGGGATTGCTCCAGACTGAGGATTACGCGCGCACGCTGCTGCGCGTAGGCCTGCCGTGCTGCACCCCCAGCGGAGATTGACGACCTGGTGCGCGGGCGGATGGATCGGCAGACGATCCTGACGGCGGAGCGGCCTCCTCGGCTGATAGCGGTCCTGGACGAGGGAGCGCTCCGGCGCCCGCTTGGCGGCCGTGAGATCATGAGGCGACAAATCGTCCGACTCGCGGAGGTCTCCGAAGAGCAGAATGTTTCCATCCAAGTGGTCCCATACGACACGGAGTATCACCCCGGGCTGTCGAACGCGTTCACTCTGTATGAGATCCCTGATCGAGGAAGCATCCTGTACGTCGAAACGCGGTGTTCGGGATCGGCGACCGAAGATCCGGAGAATGTAGCCGACCATATGCGTCTGTTTGGGGACCTACTGGGAGTCGCCTTGCCTCCGATAGCATCCCGAAAGCTGATCGAACAGATTCGAAAAGATTTTTCATGACCGACTCCGCCTTTACCTGGCGAAAGTCCAGCTACAGCAACGACACCGGTGGAAACTGCGTCGAGGTGGGCATGAACTGGTACAAGTCCAGCTACAGCGGAGCAACCAACGAGTGCGTCGAGGTCGGGAAGAACTGGCAGAAGTCCAGCCATAGCAACTCCGTTGGGGGTAACTGTGTTGAGGTGGCTGGGACCTGGCAGAAGTCCAGCTATAGCAACGCCTCAGGGGGTGAGTGCGTCGAGGTGGGGACTAACTGGCGCAAACCCACCTACAGCAACTCCAAGGGCGGCGACTGTGTTGAGGTCGCGGACACGGAGCACGGGGCCGCTGTCCGCGACACAGCACCGCGACCGCGGTCACCTTGCCTTCCCCACCCCCGAGTGGGCTGCCTTCCTCCGTGAAGTCAAGGCCGGGCTGCTCTAAGCTCCCCAGCGCTCCTGCGCAACCACCCGTAAACCACTCAAGTTCCCTCACGTTCCCGGGCGCTGAGCCGGGCGGCCGCTTTGCCGCCGCCCGGCGGGGTGCCTCGCACGCGCCGCCGGGCCTTTCCCTCCCTCAGGGCCGGTGCCCGCCTCCGGCTCCGCCGTTCCCGCCGGCTTCACCTGCGCCGCCGTGTCCGCCGGTCTTGCCGACCCCGCCATCGGCGACGGCCGCCATGAGTTCGTGTACGCGGTCGGTGGCCCACTCCGGTGTCAGGGTGGCCGGGGCGAACAGGATGCGGTACACCATGGGCGCGATCACGTGGTCGAGTACCGAATCGGGCGCCGGGGCCGGCTCGCCGCGTTCGGCGGCGCGGTGCAGGATGACGTCGATACGATCGGTGCAGTACGCGCGGAACCTGCCCGCGTTGCCCTCGCCGCCGCTGTCGCTCGCGAGGACGTCGCGCAGGTATTCGCGCCCCGGTGCCGACGAGGTCTCGTCCAGGTACTGCTGCGCGAAGGCGTCGAGGTCGCCCGCCAGGCTGCCGGTGTCGTCGGGCGGGGCGTCGGGCCGCAGGCGCTCGACGGCGACGTCGGCGAGGAGCTCCTGCAGGTCGCCCCAGCGCCGGTAGACGGTCGAAGGTGTCACACCGGCGCGCTGGGCGATGAGCGGCACGCTCAGTTCGGCGCGGGAGCGCTCGGCCAGCAGTTCTTGGACGGCGGTGTGCACCGAACGCTGAACGCGGGCGCTGCGCCCGCCGGTACGGCTGCCCTGTGTCGGAGTCACCCCTCTAGGTTAACGCACATTCTTTGCGTTAGTGGTGGCATGCGTGTAATGTCTTTTAATGCAAAATCTTTGCGTTAAATCTCTGGGGAGTCATGTCCACTACCGAGTTGCGCCCTGAGCAGGACCGTCAGGGCAACCGCTCCCGCCGGCGCCGCGGCCCTGCCTGGGCCGCGGCGCTGCACGCCTCGATCCTCGTCACCTTCCTTGCGGCCTCCAGCGCGCCCACCCCGCTCTACGCCCGCTACCAGGACACCTGGGGCTTCGCCCAGAGCGGCGCGACCGTGGCGTTCGGGGTCTACGCGCTGGCGCTGCTCGCCGCACTGCTGCTGTTCGGCCGGATCTCCGACCACGTCGGCCGCCGCCCGGCCGTCCTCGGCGCCATCGTGCTCGAAACCGCCGCCATGGCCGTGTTCCTTGCCGCGGACGGCCTCCCCGCACTGATCGCCGCGCGCACCGTGCAGGGGGTGGCGACCGGAATCGTCATGGGGTCGGCGAGCGCGGGCCTGCTCGACGCCGCTCCCCGCCGCGGGCCCCTGGTCAACGCGGTCGCCCCGATGGTGGGCATGGGCGCCGGTGCGCTGGGTTCGGGCGCACTCGTGCAGTACGCGCCCGCGCCGATGCACCTGGTCTATGCCGTAGTGCTGGTGCTGTTCGTGCTGCAGGCGGTCGCGCTCACCGCCGTCTCCGAGACCACCGGACGCGAGCCCGGCGCCCTGGCGTCGCTCCGCCCGCGGTTCAGTGTGCCCCCGCAGGCGCGCCGCGCCCTGCTCGTCGCCGCGCCCGTCGACATCGCCCTGTGGGCGCTGGGCGGCTTCTACATGTCCCTGGGCCCGGCCGTGACCACGTCGGTGACCGGATCCGCGTCCCCCGTGGCCGGCGGGGCAGCGGCCTCCGTGCTGACCATTGCCGGAGCGGTGGCGGTCCTGCTGCTGCGCAGCGCGCCGGCGCTGCGGGTGCTGCTCATCGGCGCGCCCGCCCTGGGCACCGGGGTCGCCATCACCCTGGCCGGGGTGCACACCGGCCTGACCGGGGTCTTCTTCGCCGGCACCGCCGTGGCCGGTATCGGTTTCGGCGCCGGGTTCCAGGGCGCACTGCGCACCGTGGTTCCGCTGGCGGCCCCCCACGAGCGGGCGGGGCTGATGTCGGCGTTCTACATCCTCAGCTATATGTCCCTGTGCGTGCCCGCGATCACCGCCGGAATCGCCACCGACACCTTCGGCCTGACCGCGGTGACCGACGTCTACGCCGCCGCGGTGATTGCGCTCGCGGTACTCGCGGTCGCGGGCACCCTCGCGATCGCCCGCAGCGCGACCAAGAACTGACCGGCCGCGCCGGGCGGCCCGCTCAAAAATGTCGTACCCGGCTGCCACAGTGTGCACTGTGCCCGGGCGGGAGCGGTGACCGGGCAGCGCGGAAACGGGCGGTTTGCCGGCGGAGGACGGCCGCCGGCAGGCCGTCCCGCACCGGCCCGCCGCCCGCCCGTCCACCCGTTCGCCGCCGGCCGGGTGCAGCGCCCCTGCCGGGTGCTACCGCCCGCCGTCCGCGCCGTCCTTTTCCTTCTCCTTGGCGTCGCGGCGCACGACCGCCTTGCGGCCCTTGATGGTGGTGTTCTTCAGCGCCGCGATAACGTCCTCGGCCGCGTCGGAAGGCACCTCAACCAGCGAGAACCGCTCGGTGATCTCGATGTGGCCGATGTCGCGCCCGCGCAGCTCCGACTCGCCGGTGATCGCGCCCACCAGGTCCTGCGGGCGCACCTTCGCGCCGCGGCCCGCGCCGATGAACAGGCGCGCCATCCCGCCGGCCGGTGCGCGGCCGCCGGGCTGCTCGCGGCGCTCGCCGCCGCCGGTCGAGCCCCGCTGCTCGCGCCGGCCGCCGCCCTCGCGGCGGGCACCGCGGGTCTTGTCCTTCTGCTCCGGCTTGAGGCTGACCTCGGGGATCTCCTCCTGGTCCTCCACCGGGTTCTGGGCCTCATGGGCGATCTTGACCGACGCCAGCGCCACCTCCATCACGTCGAACTCGTCGGCGAGCGTCTCGACCACGACCCGGAAGTGCTCGCGGTCGTCCTCGGCGTCGTCGTCGAGCAGGGTCTCGCGCAGCGACGCCGTGGTCAGCTCCAGCCGCCGCGCCCGGATGTCGGCGATGGTGGGGATCTTCTGCACCGTGATCGTGTAGTCGGTGGCCCGCCGGATGGTCTTGAGCATGCGGTGCTCGCGCGGCTCCACCAGGGTGATGGCGACCCCCTCGCGGCCGGCGCGGCCGACCCGGCCCACGCGGTGCACGTAGGAGTCCGGTGCCGAGGGGACGTTGAAGTTGATCACGTGGGTCAGGTGCTCGACGTCGAGACCGCGCGCGGCCACGTCGGTGGCGACGACCAGGTCGGTGGCGCCGCTGCGCAGGCGCCCCATGGTGCGGTCGCGCTGCTCCTGGCTCATGCCGCCGTGCAGCGCCTCGGCGCGGTGGCCGCGCCCGTTGAGGACCTCGGAGAGCTGGTCGACCTCCTCGCGGGTGCGGCAGAAGACGATGCTGGCCGTGGGCGCCTCAACGTCCAGCAGCCGACCGATCGCGGCGGGCTTGTGCGCGCGCGGCACCACATAGGCGGTCTGGCGCACCAGCGGGGCCTCGCCGACGTCGCGGGTTTCGCGGGCGATCTGGATACGCACCGGGTCGTTCAGGCTGCCGCCGGCCATCTTTTCGATGCGCGGCGGCATGGTCGCCGAGAACATCACGGTCTGGCAGCCCTTCGGGATCTCCTCCAGGATCGTGTCGATGTCCTCGGCGAAGCCCATGTCGAACATTTCGTCGGCCTCGTCCAGCACCGCCATCTGCAGCTCGTCGAGCTTGAGCGTGCCCCGGCCCAAGTGGTCGAGCGCCCGCCCGGGCGTGGCAACGATGATGTCGACGCCGCGCTCCAGCCCCCGCACCTGCCGGCCGATGGGCTGGCCGCCGTAGACCGGCAGCAGCCGCACACCCTGGTCGCGGCCGTAGCGGTGCACGGCCTCCGACACCTGCATGGCCAGTTCGCGCGTTGGCACCAGCACCATCGCCATCGGCTTCACCGCCGAGCGGTCCCGCTCCATGCGCTCCAGGATCGGCAGCGCGAACGCGGCGGTCTTGCCGGTGCCGGTCGCCGCCTGGCCGAGCAGGTCGCGGCCCTGGACCAGCGGCGGGATCGCCTCGCGCTGGATGGGGGTGGGTTCCTCGTAGCCCAGCCGGACCAACGCGTCGAGGAGCTCCTCCCGCAGCGGCAGGTCGGCAAAGCCGGGCGCGGTTTCGGTGGCGTCGGTGGCCATGGGTGGAACTCCTCGTGCGTACGGGACGGGTCCAGCGGGTAACGGGCTTCGGAGCGGGGTTCGGCGTCGGCGGGCGGGCGAGTGGGCGCGGCCTCGGCGACGGGTGCGGCGTCCGCCTCGGCTCCGGCAGCGGGGCGCCCCCCGCCTGGAATGTTCCCATCTTTGGGCGGGTCCGCGTACCAGGGGGCGCACCCCGCAGCGGCGGAGCGGCCCCACCGGTTCCGCTGCCCGCAGCCGCCCCCGCCAACGCGTCCGCGTCCGCGGGCCGCTGCGGGCCGACCGCGTGTGTCCGCGGCGCGGAGCGCCGAAGCGCCGCCCGCGGGCCGCGGGGCCGCCGTATAAAACCTGCTAATGACGCTCCCACGGTTTCTATGCTTTACGAGCGCTGTGCGTGGCATCACTCTAATGAGGGCGGTGATCCAGGGCACACCTTGCGGTCGCCGTCCGCTGCGGGCCGCCCGGCGACTCCGAGCGGCGGTACCAGCGGCCCGCCCCGCCACAGACCGCAAACGCGACCGGCCCGGCGAACCCAACAGGCGAACCGGCCGGCCGCACCGCACAGCCCCAAAAGGAGCCCGCCGTGGCAGCCAAACCCTTCGCGTCCTCCGCCGACACCGGCGAGAAGGAGCAGACCCTGGAGATCCTCGCCGATGGAGTCTACGCCCTGACCGCCGAAGGCGACCCCAACATCGGCGCGATCGAGGGCGAGGACTTCGTTGTCTGCTTCGAGGCGCTGGCCACCCCCACCGCCGCCCGCGAATGGCTGGCACGGCTGCGCGAACACACCGACAAGCCCGTGCGCTACCTGGTGCTGTCGCACTACCACGCGGTGCGGGTACTGGGCGCCAGCGCATTCGGCGCCGAGGTCGTCATCGCCCACGAGAACACCCGCGCACTCATCGCCGAACGAGGCGAGGCCGACTGGGCCAGCGAGTTCGGCCGCATGCCGCGCCTGGCCAAGGACCCCGGCTCGGTACCCGGCCTGACCTGGCCCACCCAGACCTTCTCCGACCGCACCACCATCGAACTCGGCGGCGACCGCGGGCAACTGGTGCTGCAGTACCTGGGCCGCGGCCACACCGAAGGCGACATCGTGGCTTGGCTGCCCCGGCACCGCATCCTGTTCGCGGGCGACCTGGTCGAGGCCGAAGCCGCGCTCTACACCGGCGACGCCTTCCACCGCGAGTGGGCGGGCGCCACCCTCGAACGGGTGGCCGCGTTCGGCGCCGAGGCGCTCATCGGCGGGCGCGGCCCGGTCACCCGCGGCCGCCCGGCCGTTGACGCCGCGGTCGCCCAGACCCGCGACTTCCTGCGGACCCTGATCGCCGAGGTCGGCGCGGTGCACGAGCGCGGCGGCACCCTCAAGGAGGGCTTCGGCGCCGCCCACACCGCCCTGGTCGGACGCTACGGGCACTGGCCCATTTTCGAGCACTGCCTGCCCTTTGACGTGGCGCGGCTGTGGGACGAGCTGTCCGGCATCGAGCGGCCGATCATCTGGACCGCCGAACGCGACCGCGAGGTCTGGGACCGGCTGCAGGGCTGAGGCGGCCCGCACCGGCGGCCGCACCGGTCCGCCGGCCGCACCCGCCTGCTCCGCCAGCGAACGGAGGCGACATGTCCGAGCCACCCGTACCGCCCGCAGAACCGCCCCGGGTACCGCCCCAAGCGGCGCCCGCCGCGCCCGTGCTGGTACTGGGCGCCGGTCCCGTCGGCCAGACCGCGGCGCTGCTACTGGCCCACTGGGGCCTGCCGGCCGTCATCGTCGACGCCCGGCCCGAACGCGACGCGGTCGGGTCCAAAGCCATCGTGCAGCAGCGCGACGTCCTCGACGTGTGGGCGTGCCTGGGCGCCGGCGCGGTCGCCGAAGAGGGGCTGACCTGGGACACCGCCCGCACCTTCCACCGCGACCGGGAACTGTTCAGCGTCCGGCTGCGCGACCGCGGCGCCTCGCCGCTGCCGCCGTTCGTCAACATCTCCCAGTCGCGCACCGAACGCATCCTGGACGACTGCCTGGAGGCGGCCGGCCTGGGCATCCGCTGGAACCACGAGGTCACCGCCATCGGCCAGGACGACTCGGGCGTGCGGGTGCGCTGCAGCACGCCCGAAGGGCCGGTGGAGCTGCGCGGCTCCTACGCCGTGTGCTGCCTGGGCGCGCACGGGCGGGTGGCCCGCGATGCGGTCGGCGCCGAATTCACCGGGTCCAGCTTCGCCGACCGGTTCCTCATCTGCGACATCCGCGCCGACCTGCCCGGCCGGGAACGCGAGCGCCGGTTCCACTTCGACCCCGAGCAGAACCCGGGCCGCCAGATCCTCATCCACCCCTGCCCCGACTCGGTGTACCGCATCGACTGGCAGGTGCCGCCCGACTTCGACCTGGAGCGCGAGGAGGCCGCCGGCGGCCTGGACCGCCGCATCCGCGAAATCATCGGCGAACGCCCCTACGAACTCGTGTGGCACTCGGTCTACCGGTTCCACACCCGCGTCGCCGAGCGGATGGGCGCCGGGCGCGTCCTGCTGGCCGGCGACTGCGCGCACCTGGTCGCCCCGTTCGGTGCGCGCGGCCTCAACTCCGGTGTGCACGACGCCGAGAACGCGGCCTGGAAGCTGGCCTTCGCCGCCAAGGGCTGGGCCGGCCCCGGGCTGGTCGACACCTACGCCGCCGAGCGGCTGGCGGCGGCCCGCGACAACGCCGAGATCACCAGCGCAACCATGCGTTTCCTGGTGCCCCAGACCGACAGTGAGCGCGCCCACCGCAGCGGCGTGCTGGAACGCGCGGGCACCGACCCGGCCGCCGCAGCCCAGGTCGACTCGGGCCGGTTGTTCGAGGCGTTCCACTACACCGAATCCGCGCTGACCACGCCGTGTGCCCAACGCCCGTTCCCCGGCCGCCCCGAACGCGGCCAACCGCCGGTGCCCTGCCCGGGCGTGATCGTGCCCGACGTGCCGCTCACCCTGGCCCACCGGCCCGACATCACCCGGCTGCGCCCGCTCGCACGCGAAGGCATCACCCTGATCGCCACCAGCGACGCCGGTGCCGCCCGCGCCCGCGCCGCCGCAACGCGCGCCACCGACGCACCCGTCACCGCGTTCGCATTGGAGCCGGCCGACACCACCGGTGCGCTGGCCGCCGCACTGGAGCCCCGCCCGGGCGACGTGTGGCTGGTGCGGCCCGACGCCCACATCGCGGCCGTGTGCGCCGAAGACGAGCCGGCGGCCATCACCGCGGCCGTACGCACCTGCCTGGGCGGCGCAACCGCCGCCGGGCGCGTACCCCGACCAGGAGAGGAGCAGGAAGGTGGCGTACTACCGACGGGTTGGTGAGGTGCCCCGCACCCGGCACACCCAGCACCGCACCCCCGAGGGCGGGCTCTACTACGAGGAACTGATGGGCGAGGAGGGGTTCTCCGCCGACTCCTCGCTGCTGTACCACCGCAACATCCCCTCGGCCATCGCCGACGCCCGCCCCTGGCAGGTGCCCGACCAGACCCGCACACCCAACTCGCCGCTCATCCCGCGCCACCTGCAACTGCACTCGCTGTTCGGCGACGAGTGGAAGTCGGCCGACCCGGTCGAGGGGCGGCGCCTGGTGCTGGGCAACGACGACGTGCGGATCTCCTACGCCGCCGCCGGGCGGCCCTCCGCGCTGTACCGCAACGCCATCGGCGACGAGTGCGTCTACGTGGAGTCGGGGCGTGCAACCGTCGAGACCGTCTTCGGCACGCTGCAGGCCGCCGGGGGCGACTACGTCATCCTGCCGCGCGCCACCACCCACCGCTGGATCCCCGAGGGCGAAGAACCGCTGCGCACCTACGCCATCGAGGCCAACAGCCACATCGTCCCGCCCAAGCGCTACCTCTCGCGCTACGGCCAGTTCCTGGAACACGCGCCCTACTGCGAACGCGACCTGCGCGGGCCCGGCGAGGTGCTGCTGGCCGAAGGCGGCGACACCGACGTGCTGATCAAGCACCGCGGCAACGGCCCCGGCGGCGTGGCGGGCACCCGCTACACCTACCCCGCCCACCCCTTCGACGTGGTCGGCTGGGACGGCTGCCTCTACCCCTACGTATTCAACGTCGAGGACTTCCAGCCCATCACCGGCCGCGTGCACCAGCCGCCGCCCGTCCACCAGGTCTTCGAGGGCCACAACTTCGTGGTGTGCAACTTCGTGCCGCGCAAGGTGGATTACCACCCGCTGTCCATCCCGGTGCCCTACTACCACTCCAACGTCGACTCCGACGAGGTCATGTTCTACTGCGGCGGCGACTACGAGGCGCGCAAAGGATCGGGCATCGGGCCCGGCTCGATCTCGCTGCACCCGGGCGGGCACTCCCACGGGCCCCAGCCCGGCGCCTACGAGGCCAGTGTGGGGGTGCGGTCCTTCGACGAACTGGCCGTCATGGTCGACACGTTCCGCCCCCTGGAACTGGGCGAAGGCGGTCGCGCCGCCGAGGACCCGGGCTATGCGTGGACGTGGGCCGGCGGGAGGCGGGCGCAGTGAGCGCCCAACCGCCGATCGGCCCTGACGCGGCGCGGCAGGCGGCGGCCCCTGCAGCGCCGGCACCGGGCACGGCGCCGCCTGAGGCACCGGATACCCCGCCGCTGTATGCCGCGCTGCTGGACGACGCGGCCCTGTTCCCACCCGGCAACGCGCCGATGGCGGCGGCCCTGGCCGCGCACCGGCGCTACCGGAACGGCCCGCAGGCGCCGCTGACCGGCCCGTTCGTGGTGGCCGCCAGCCGCCTTGCCGAGCTCGGCCGTGCGCTCGGCCCCGAGCCGGGGTCCCGCGCCGGCGCACCGCTGCAGGTGTGCGTGACCGTGCCCGAAGGGCCCGCGCAGGTGGGGCCGGCGCTGGCCGCGGCCGCGGAACTGCCCGGAGCCGAGCCGGCCGCGGTCGAGGTCGCGGCCACCGGCGCTGACGGCGGCGGCACCGGCACCGATCCCGCGGCCGGAGTCGCCCGCGCCGCCGCGGCACTGGACCGGCACCTGCCCGCCCGCACCGCCGGGTTCGTGGAGCTGCCCCGCGGCGCCGACCCGCGCCCCCTGCTGGACGCGCTCAGCGGCACCGCCCACCGGGCCAAACTGCGCACCGGCGGGGTGCGCGCCGCGGCCTTCCCCGGCGAGACCGAACTGGCCCGGGCACTGTGCGCCGCAGCCGAGCGCGGCCGCGCCGTCAAGTGCACCGCCGGCCTGCACCGCGCCATCCGGCACACCGGCGCCGGGACCGGCTTCCAACACCACGGGTTCCTCAACGTGCTGCTGGCGGTGCACGCCGCGCTGCAGGGCGCCGGGCCCGGGGAGACCGCCGGCGTGCTGGCGCTGCGCGACGGCGAGCGGGCGGCGGCCGAGGCGGCGGCGCTGCGCGGCGACCAGGCCCGCGCGGTGCGTGCACTGTTCACCTCGTTCGGCACCTGCAGCGTGCTGGAACCGCTGGGCGAGCTGGTCGGTTTGGGCCTGCTGCCGCAGGCCGTCCTGGGGTGAGCGCCTCGGCTCCGCCACCCGTACCCCCGACCGGCCCGACCACCCGTCCGCCCCTGACCGAGAGGACCCGCGACGTGTCCGCGCCCTATACCTGGCTTGATATCGACCCCGGCGACCCGTTCGGCCCGGCTGCCCTGCCCTACGGCGTCTACAGCACCGGCGACGCCCGCCCGCCGCGCATCGGCACGGCCATCGGCGACCGGATCCTGGACCTGGCCGCGGCGGCGCGCGAACTCGACGCGTCCTTCGCCGACACCGTCGACGCGCCCGTGCTCAACCCGCTGCTGGCCGCCGGGCCGGCCACCTGGCGCCGGGTGCGCGGCGCGCTGACCGCGTGGCTGACCGACCCCGCCTACGAGCAGGCGCTCCGCCCCCACCTGGTCGAACGGGCGCAGGCCGACATGCGCCTGCCCTTCGAGGTCGGCGACTACGTCGACTTCTACTCCTGCGAGCACCACGCCGCCAACCTCGGCCGGATCCTGCGCCCCGAGCAGGCGCCGCTGACACCCAACTGGAAGCACCTGCCCATCGGCTACCACGGCCGCTCGGGAACGGTGGCCGTCTCCGGCACCGGGATCGTGCGCCCCGCCGGCCAGCGCAAGCCGCCGGGGGCGGCCGGGCCGGAGTTCGGGCCCGCAACGAGGCTGGACATCGAGGCCGAGATCGGGTTCGTCGCCGGCGTGCCCTCGCCGCAGGGCCGGCGGGTGCCGGTGGCCGGTTTTGCCGAGCACGTCTTCGGCGCGTTCCTGGTCAACGACTGGTCGGCGCGCGACCTGCAGGCCTGGGAGAACGTGCCGCTGGGGCCGTTTCTGGGCAAGTCCTTTGCCACGTCGGTGTCACCGTGGGTGGTGCCGCTGGAGGCACTGCGGGCCGCCCGGATCGAGCCGCCCGCGCGCGATCCCGAACCGCTGCCGTACCTGCGCGACGCCCCCGGCGACCCGTGGGGCCTGGACATCCGGTTGGAGGTGGGCATCAACGGCCACACGGTTTCGCGGCCGCCGTTCGCGCAGATGTACTGGACACCCGCGCAGCAGTTGGCGCACCTGACCGTCAACGGGGCCTCGCTTCGCACCGGCGACATGTACGCCTCGGGCACCGTCAGCGGTCCCGGCGCCGGCGAGCAGGGTTCCCTCATCGAGCTGTCGTGGAACGGAGCCGAGCCGCTGGAGCTGCCCGACGGGAGCCGGCGGGAGTTTCTGGAGGACGGCGACACGGTCGCCATCACGGCGAGTGCACCGGGGCCGGGCGGCGCACCGATCGGGTTCGGCGAGGTGGTGGGGCACATCCTGCCGGCCTGGGAGTAGGCCGGTCGGGGCGGGCGAGGCACCGGCCCTGCAGACATGCCCGAAAATCAAAGCTGAGACGGGCGTCTCAGCATGGTCATCACCGGGGACCCGGGGCCTAAGAGCGCGGCCGGGGTCAGGGGCCGCGCCTGCCGGGCGGCGGCTGCGCCGCGAACGGTGCAGCAGCCGCCCGGTCCTTTCCGAGGGTGCTCGGCCGGCCGCCAGGCCATCGGGCCCTTGGGCGGGCGCAGGGCCGGCCGGACAGCAGGCCGACCCGCTGTCCGGCCATCAGGCATCAGCCCAGGTTGTACACCCGCACGTAGTCGATCTTCATCTGCTGGGGGAACTGCGTGCTGGCGTCGGGGCTGCCGGGCCAGGTGCCGCCGACCGCCACGTTCAGGATCATGAAGAACGGGTGGTCGAAGACCCACTCGTTGCCGCCCGCGTCGGCGGGGGTGAAGGTCTGGTAGGCGTTGCCGTCGACGAACCAGGTGATGCTCTGGGGGCTCCACTCGACCGCGAAGGTGTGGAAGGTGTCGGCGAACGCCCAGCCCTGCGGGTGGTAGTACGAGCCGGTGATGGGGTTGCCGCCGGAGTAGCCGGGGCCGTGCAGCGAGCCGTGCACGTCGGCCGGCTTGCTGCCGATGTTCTCCATGATGTCGATCTCGCCGCTGTTGGGCCAGCCGACCTGGCCGAGGTCGTTGCCCAGCATCCAAAACGCCGGCCAGATGCCCTGGCCGGTGGGGATCTGGATGCGGGCCTCGAACCGGCCGTAGCGGTGCTCGAACTTGCCGGCGGTGTTCATCCGGCCCGACGTGTACTGGCAGGGCCCGTAGTGGCACTGGTAGCCGGCCGGGTTGCCCTTGCGGGCGGTGATGACCATGTTGCCGTTGCCGTCGTGGGCGAGGTTGTCGCGGCGGTTGGTGTAGTACTGCAGCTCGTTGTTGCCGCCGCCGTCGCCGTTCACCTCGACGTTCCACTTGCCTGCGGCGGGCGCGGTGCCCGCGGCCCTGTTGAACTCGTCGCGCCAGACGATTGCGGCGCCCTGGCCGGCCTGCTGCCCGGCAGCGGCGGTCTCGGCGCCGGCGGGCCCGGTGCCGTCCATCGTGTTGAAGGCGATCAGCCCGGCGGCGGCGGTCGCCGCAGCGCAGGCGATTGCGGCCGCGCTCAGCAGGGGGCCGCGCCGGCGCCGGGTGCGGGGGGTCTCGGGGCTCATGAGTGACCGATCCGGGCGCTGCACCGGTCCGCGCGCGGCCGGGGGCCGCAACGGGGTGACACCGGCCGGTTGCGCCCTTGTCGTTGGGGGGCGGGGGTTGGGTCCGCTCCGCGGTAGGGGCCCGGTCGCGCCTGTCGGGGAAGGCGGATCGGCGCGGAACGGTGTTGACGTGCACGTAACCGGTACGTACACGACCGTCACCCTTTGTAGTTGGCAATGAACTTTACTAAAGCCGGGTAAAAATCCGCAAGAGGGAGGAAGCGGAGTTTCCGGGTTCGTCATCCCGTATCCGCTTCTCTGTAGAACTCGCGAGTGATGCGGACTGCAGAGTCCGAATCCGCGCCTGCTGCAGCTCACTGGCCATCAGTTCGGCAAAGGTGCTGGTGTGTCCGGGTGCTTGGCCGGTTCGCCGGAGCGCAGCAGCGGCGGGAACAGGGCGCGGGCGGTGCCGCGCCGGTAGAGCGCCGCCGGCCGGCCGGACTCCATGGCGCGCCGCTCGCCGGTGGGTTCGACGAACCCTGCGGTGCGGGTGACCTTGCGGCGGAAGTT
Organism: Streptomonospora sediminis; assembly: GCF_054778995.1. NCBI lineage: Bacteria > Bacillati > Actinomycetota > Actinomycetes > Streptosporangiales > Nocardiopsidaceae > Streptomonospora > Streptomonospora sediminis. The sequence continues at coordinate 20,361 of NZ_BAAGYZ010000043.1, read as the reverse complement.
GCTCGGGTCCAGCGCCGTACCCCAGATCACCTCGTATACCGAGCGCAGGTCGCTCATGGTGAACGGCTCGGTGCAGAAGGATGCGGCCGCTGTCGTGTACTCCAGTTTCGAGCGCGCCCGCTCGACACCGTCGGCCAGGATGGCGGCGTGGTCGAAGGCGAGGCCGTACCCGGCGCGCAGCGCCTCTTCGACCGGGACCCACCGCGCGGCGTCGGCGTCGGTGCCGGCGACCGGGGCCGGCATGTCCGGCCCCAGGGCCAGGTACGCGACGGTGACCGTGCGCCCGCGCGGATCGCGGTCGGGGGCGCCGTAGCTGCGCATCTGCTCCAGGTGCAGCGTGTGCCCGTCCAGGCCGGTCTCTTCGCGCAGCTCGCGCACCGCGGCATCGTCCAGGTTCTCGACCGGCCGCACATAGCCGCCGGGCAGGGCCGGCCGGCCGAGGAAGGGTGCGTTGCCCCGCTCGATGAGCAGCGCGTGCAGGGCACCGGCACGCACGGTGAGGATGACGAGGTCGGCGGTCACGGCCGCAGGGAAGGGGCCGGAGGCTCTGGCGGGTGTGGCGGGTGTGGCGCTCATCCCCCCAATCTATCTAAAAGTCACCTTGACCTCATGCCTCAGGCGTCGTTATGGTCAGATAAACCAGAAATGGTGGCCGGTAACCGGGACCTGCGGCGGTCCGCCGGTGGAGGCCGCGCCTTCGCCAATGGACGGGGCGGACCGCCGCAGGTCCCGGGGGAAGGGCGCGCAGTGGTGGATTTCCTGGTCGGGGTGGCCGGTTCGCTCGCGGCCACTGCACTGGTCGTGGCCGCCGGATGGCTGCTGTCATCGCGGGCGCGCCGCTGGGCCGTTGCCGCACTCGCCGGTGCGGCCGGGCTCGGCGTGCTGCGGGTGTACCGCCGGCAGCAGTCGGCCAACGCCGAGCTCGCCGCCGAGCTCGCCCGCGCCGACTGGTTGCGGGCCATGGTGGGCCGCGGCAACGAGCTGACCCGCGACACCTTCCTGCCGCTGTGGTCGGGCACCGGGCGCCCGCTGCGGTCCATCGGGATCCTGCTTCCCGACTCCGCGCCGGGCCGCGACACCTGGCTGGTGCGCCGCGAGACCGAAATACGTGCCGGCGACCCCGGATTCCGCGCGGGGCTGCTGGGCGAACAGGTGCGGCTCAACGCCCGGTATCTCGCCGAGGCCGCATCGGGAAAGGAGAACTGCGAGATCAGACACTACGACCTGCCGAACCACTTCCGGGTGATAATGACGGACAACACCGCCTTCATTACTCTTTACCAAAGTGGCGAGCACGGTCGGAACTCCCCTTGTATCGTCGCCCGCAGACCTGGCCAGGTATACGACTTCGCGCACCGGGTGTTCGCATCAGCGTGGGACTCGGCGCGCGGAGCGGAGCCCGTTTGCCGGATTCCCGCCGTTCCGCCGCACTGAATTGCCTTATCGCCTTTCCGGGTGTTTTCCCGGGTGTGGTGGCCAACGGCACAAGACATCCCCTTCCCCGCGTTCCCGGGTAACGCACCCCGAGCCAAGCGCCTCCCGAACGCGGGGTCTCCCGAACACAAGGAGATCGGCATGTCCGAACGCGTACCCCCGCCGGCGCCCCCGCCCCGCCCCGCGCCGGGTCCGCCGCACGTACCACCGCCGCGGCCGCCCGCCCCCGACGAGGTCAACTCGGCCGCCGGTGCCCGCGAATTCGATCCGACCACCCGCCTGCGGTGCGCAGCATGGCAGGACGCCCGTTTCCGCGACCGGGTGCTGGTCGAGCGGTGGGAGCACCGTTACCGCGCAGAGGGGCGCGAACCCGGGTTGCACGCCGCAGCCGTGGTGGCGGAATGCCGCCGCGCCCGCGCGACCTTGACGACCGCCGGAATACTGGTGGCCGCGGCGGTGGCGCTTATGGCGTTCTTCAATATCGGCTTCAGCGCTTCGGCCGCCCTGTTCGGTATCGTTGCCGCCTTCGTACTCCGCGGGCAACGCGGCGGCTCAGCGGAACCCGGGGGGTTGGAAGACGGCCGCGCGCGACGCGGACACCCATTCGTGCGGGCGTTTCTGATATACGGTGGGTTGAACATCGCGCTGCAAATACTCCTAGGGGTGTTCGGCGTGCTCGGCTTTCTCAGCGATGTGTCCGGAACCGAGTACGCCGAGAGCGTCCACGGCGGCGAACCGGAGGTCGGTATCGGCGGGCTGCTGCCCTGGCCCGCGGCGGCGGCCGTACTGTTCGCCCTACTCGTCGGTATCGGGTACTGGACCCACGTGCGGCGCAACAGTGCATTGAACGCGATCGTCAACGACGGCATCCGCAATTTCTCGCACTACGCCGCCGCGAGCGGGGTGGGATCCGTGCCCGTCGGCTTCTACAGCAGTTTCTCCCCCTTTGTCGGCGCGGGGATCCGGCTCACTCCGTGGCCGCTGACCTTGGATCTGCGGCCGGCGCGAACCCCCGGCGGCGTCGCAGCGACCGCAGCCGGCGGATCCGGCGCGCCCGGTCCAACCGGCACCAACAGCACGCCCGGTACGACCGGAGCCAACCGGATGGCTCCCGGGCTTCCTCCGGGTCCCGAACTCGTCGAGGTCCTCTACCAAGCACTGCGCCGGGACCTCGGCCGGCTCGGCGAACCCGGCGGGCCGGCGAGCACCCACCGCGGGGTCGACGTCGCCGACTGCGTCTTCGTGTCCGGCCTCCGGCACCGGCCGCCCGGCGAGGTGTCCGGCATGATGCGTGCCAACGGCGGTGCGGGCCCGCTGCGCCCGGAATGGGTGCGCGCACTGGTCCACAACTCCCACGAGCGCGCCCGCCACTTCATCGAAGCGGGTGTGGCCATGTGGGAGGGCCAGGTCGTGCTGACCGCCTTCGTCAAGCTGAGCGTGCACGGCGGGTCGCTCCGGATCGAAGGCGAGACCTTCGTTATGCCGCCGATCTCCCCGCGCTACGGCGTTTCCGGCAGGGCCCTGCCCACCGGCCATGGCGGCGGACACGGCGAGCTCCTCTGGTCGGCTTGCGCCGCCCTGCTGCCCGATTCGGCGGCCGCCATCGGCGAGGCCTGGCGCGACCAGGCGTCCCGCAGGCGCGAATGGAAGCTGCGCAGGGAGTACGCCCGCACGCTGGGCGCCGGGCTGATCGACTTCTCGCCCCGCATCAGCATCCGGCGGCTCGCCGGCGACGACAACTTCCGGCAGTTGTTCCAGGACCATGATGTGCAGCGCCTGTCCCGGGCCATCACCAAGCGCTGCCTGACCTCGCTCGCCGACGGACTCAGAAACCAGGGCTACGACACCCGCGACTTGGAAGGCATCGTGCAGAACATCAACCTCGGCCTGCAGAACTTCGGTGGCAGTACCAGCGTCAACGGCATCTTCTCCGTGGGCGGCGACAACACCATCAACCAGACCCCCGCCCCCCAACCCGCCAAGTCCTGAACCGGACCCGCCGAACCGTGCGGGTCCCCAACATGCAACGAAGAGAGCGCAGATGGACACCAACAGGGGCATCGCCAACCACGGGGACATGCACATCGACGGTGTCGTGAGCATGGGCGACGGCAACTCGATCACCCAGCACCGCGCCCCGCCGCCGTCCGCGTCCGCACCGCCGCCGGCGGCGGCGCGGAGGGCAAAAGCCGACGGCCAAGGCACCGGGCCCGGTCCGGTCGGCGGCGCGGTGGTCATCACCGCACTCGAATGCGAGTACCGGGCGGTCGCCGACCACTTGGCCGGCCCCCACGGCGAACAGACCGTCAGCGGCACCATCTACCGCACCGGCCTGCTGCATGGCGCGACCCGCTCCCGCCGCGTCGCCCTGGCCCAGGTCGGCCAGGGCAACGTCGGCGCTGCCGTGCACGTCGAGCGTGCGCGCAGCGCCTTCAACCCCGACCTGATCCTGTTCGTCGGCATCGCGGGCGGCCTGAAGGACGTGCGTATCGGCGACGTGGTGGTCGCCGATGCCATCTACGACTACGAGTCCGCCAAGGAGGAAGCGCACGCCGAACTACCGCGCATCAAGACCGCGGCGCCCTCGCACGCCGCTGTGCAGCGGGCGATGGACGTTGTCTTCCGCCAGGAGTGGCAGGAGCGCATCGCCGGGCCCCCGCCCGGACCGCAGCCGCGCGGGTTCGTCAAACCGATCGCAGCGGGCGGCAAACTCGTCGCCCATGAGCGGGCCCGCACGGCCGAACGCATCCGGGCCTACTGCGGCGATGCGGTCGCACTGGAGATGGAGGGCTACGGCGTACTGCACGGCGCCTACCTGAACGCCGACACCGCCGTCGTGGTCGTCCGCGGAATCTCCGACACGCTCACCGGCAAGGACGCTGAGAGCGACGCCGCCTGGCAGCCGGTCGCCGCACGGAACGCGGCGGCGTTCGCAGCCGCGTTCATGGAGCTGTTCACTCCCGAGCGGCGGGACTGATCCGGTTCGCGCGCCCGCAGGCGCGGCCGCGGCCGCCGCCGGCACCGCGGGTCCCGGTGCCGGCGGCTTCACTCGGCGGGGCGCTTCGCGGCCCCGGGACCCGGCAAGTGCGCGCTCGTCCGCCCGTTCCCGATCGGGGCGGGCGGGCGAGCGGTCAGGAGTCCGTGCGCAGGCCCGCGCAGGCGACCGAGACCAGCCGGCGCAGCGCGGATTCGTCCGTGCACCCGGGCTCGGGCGAGCGCGACAGGCAGGCCACCACGAGCGCCTTGACGTCGGCCACCTCGATGTCGGGGCGCACCGCGCCGGCCTGCTGGGCGCGGACAAGCAGACGCTCCATGGCACCCATGACGTCGTGTTCGGGGTCGGCGACCAGCGCGGCCTTTTCGTCGTCCGTTCCGCTCAGCGCGTCGGTCATTCCCCGATCCATCGCGCTCTCCTGCACCAGGAAGGCGAAGAAGGCGAAGAACGCCTCGCCCGGCTCCGCATCGGCGGCCAGCTCTTCGGCCCGGCCCACATAACGGTTCATCCGCTCCAGCAGGATGGCCTTGAACAGCGCCTGCTTCGTGGGGAAGTGGCGGCTGACGGTACCGGTGCCCACGCCGGCGCGGCGGGCGATCTCGTGCACGGGCACCGCTAGGCCTTCGGCGGCGAAGACCTGTTGGGCGACCTCCAGCACCCGGTCGCGGTTGCGGCGCGCATCGGCGCGCAGCGGTCGGTCTCCCGGCGCGTTCACTGCGGTGCCGTCGTGCTCGGTCTCGGTGCCCATGCGCCATCCGCTTCGTGCTGCGCGCCCGCCCCATGTACGGGCGCTGCCTGCAAAAATCCCAGCATAACCCCCACCTTTTCCGAGTTCCCGGAGCGTACCG
>NZ_BAAGYZ010000043.1:0-15030 GCF_054778995.1 Streptomonospora sediminis | reverse complement strand
CGCGCGCGGCCGCCCCGAGCCGGCGCGCCCGGCCGCTACCGCCCCGACCGCCACGTGCCCTGGGCGACATCGGGCACGAACGCCCGCAGCCGCTCGGCCTGCGCCGGGTCGGTGAGGTCGATGCGCCGGCCCTCCTGCGCCGAAAGGTAGGCGGCCATGAGCAGCCGTGTCACCTGCAGGCCGTCGCCGAGGCCCTCGTCGGGGGCGCGCCCTTGCAGGAACCGGCTGGCCATGTGCCGGTTCTCCTCGGTGTAGCCGTAGGCGCCGGCCTCGTCCGGCAGCACCGGCATCAGCCCGCCCTCCGCGTTCTGCTTCTCGACCAGGTCCTCGCCGGCCCGCCCCGCGATCTCGCGGCTGAGGAACACCTTCGCCTCGGTGTCGAGGCTGTTGACCTGCATCGCGTACTCCGGACCCAGCAGCTCGAAGCTCAACCGCAGTCCCGCCCCGACATAGCTCCACGACGTGGTGCCCTCGCTGACGACCTCGTCGCCGTCGGCGTTGCGGAAGACGAAGGTGGCGCGCGCGTAGTCCTCCGCGGGCCGCGCCCGGTAGTCGACCTCGGAGCCGTAGCGGCGCTTCAGCTCGTCGGCGTAGCCCGGCCGCGTCCACTTCAGCGACGCGATGGTGGCGTCGACGCTCACCGGGGTCAGCCACTCCGATGCCGGGGTCTGCGGCGGGGTCAGCAGGTAGCGCCCCGCCTCCACGCTGTGGCACATCATGTCGTTGAGGACGCCGCCGCCCTGCTTGTCGCCCTGCCAGAACCACCCGTTGTGCGGCCCGCTGTGCTCCTCGGCGCACCGCGCCAGGTAGGGAGCGCCCGCGGTCGCCGCGCCGCGCGTCCACACCAGCTCGTGCGCGCGGGTCACCCCTGGGGCGAACACCTGGTTTTCCAGGTAGCCGTGCAGCAGCCCGGCGCTCTCCACCAGCCGCATGACCTCCTCGGCCTCGGCAACGGTGCGGCCCAGCGGTTTCTCCACTGCGATGCCCCGCAGCACCGCGCGGCCCGATGCGACCTCCTCGGCGACCGCGCGCACGGTTTCGACGCGCGCATGGTTGGGGGTGGTGATCCAGACCGCATCCACAGCGGGGTCGCGCACCATCTCGCGGACATCGCTGTAGGCGGCGGGATCACCGACCCGCAGCTCGCGAGCCAGGTCGCAGATCCGGTGCACCGCCGACTCGGTGCGCCCGCAGACCGCGGTCACGTCGGCGTCGCGCACGCCGCGGAATGCGCGGGTGTGGAAGTCGGCGATGAAGCCGCTGCCGACGATGCCGACTCCGAGCCGGTCGCTAGCCTGTGCTGTCACGTGGTCTCTCCAAATCCGTGGAAGGGTGCCGCGGTGCGGCCGCAGCCGGGTCCGCCGGGTCCGCGGCCCGGGTGTTGGCCGCCGGGGTGTCCCCGGCCGGATGCCGCGGTTACTGCCGCAGCCGTTTCTGCCTGCCGTAGGCGGTCAGGACGATGATCAGCACCACGCCGTAGATGATCTGGCGCGGCGCGTCGCCCCACTCGCCGCCGCCGATCTGCATGATCCGCAGCAGGGAGTCGAGCACGGTCAGCAGGATCGCGCCGATGACGGTGCCCAGATAGCCGCCGACCCCGCCGACCAGCGCAGTGCCGCCGATGACGGCCGCCGCCACGCTGTTGAGCATGTAGTCGGTGCCCAGGCTGGTGTAGACGTTCTGGGAGTAGCCGAGCAGCAGCAGCCCGCCCACCCCCGCGAACAGCGACGACAGCACGTAGGCGGCGAACTTGACCGCCCAGGTGTTGACGCCGGAAAGGTAGGCGGTGGTCGGGTTGGCGCCCACCGCATACAGCCGCCAGCCGAAGGAGCTGCGCCGCAGCAGCCAGACGACCAGCACCGAAAGCGCCGACCACAGCCACAGCACACCCGGGATCCCGGCGAAGGTGTCGCCCGAGACCAGGGTGCGCAGCAGCGGCGCCGCAGACCCCTCGGGCCGGCCGCCGGTGTAGAGCCGGATGAACCCGGCGACCACGGCGATCATGCCCAGCGTCATCACCAGCGGCGGCACCCGGAAGACCAGGACGCCCACCGCGTTGACCACGCCCACAACGCAGCACGCGCCCAGCGCGAACAGCACCGCGGTCAGCAGGCCGTCGTCGGATCCGCCCATGAACCGCGAGCCGACGATGGCGGCCAGCGTGGCGGTGGCGCCCACCGACAGGTCGATGCCCTCGCCGCCGGCGATGATGACGAGGGTCTGGCCGATCGAGATCACGCCGAGGAACGACGCCACCGTCATCAGCGTCAGGAACTGGTCCCAGCTCGCGAACGAGGGCGAGACGACCGCCGCCACCGCCCACAGCAGCACGGCGGCGGCTCCCGAAATCACCACCGGGTCGCGCAGCAGGCGGCGCAGGCGCGCCGCCCGCGCGGGACCGCCCAAGGGCCGGCCTGCGGTACCGGAACCGCCGGGGCCGCCGGATCCGCGCGGACTCCCAGGTTCGGCTGTGGAGACGTTCACCGCTTCCCTCCCGCAAAGGCCGGCCGCCGGGCGCCGCCGGGCCGGGCCGTCAGCAGCCCGGCCAGCGCGATGGCGGCGATGATGATGCAGCCGTAGACGAACTCCCGGGCGTCGGTGGGCACACCCGCGAAGAACACCAGGCTCTGGATCAGGGACAGCACGATTGCGCCGACAACGGCCCCGCCGACGCCGCCGAACCCGCCGCGCAGCCGCGTACCGCCGATGACCAGCGCCGCGATCGACCCGAGGGTCAGTTCGGTGCCCAGCGTCGGATCGCCCGCGCCGGAGTCGGCCAGCAGCGCGACACCGGCCAGCGCGGCCACTGCGCCGCCCGCCGCATACGAGAACACCCGTACCGCTGAGACCGGCACCGCCGAGGTGTAGGCGGCGTCGGCGTTGCCGCCCACCGCATAGAGGTACTGGCCGAACCGGTGCCGGCGCAGCAGCCGCCACGCCAGCCACAGGGCCAGCAGCAGCACCGCGGGGATGGGGACATAGACCGCCAGCACCATCCCGAAGGTCTCGGTGAGCACCGGCGCGGCGGTGCCGCCGGGCTGGGGCAGCACCAGCAGCGCCAGCCCGCCGAAAACCGAACTGGTGGCGAAGGTCGCCACGATGGGCTGCAGCCGCAGCCCGGCCACCACCAGGCCGTTGACCAGGCCGCAGGCGGCGCCGGTGGCCAGGCCCGCGGCAAGCGCCAGCGGCAGCTTGGCGTTGTCGCCGTCCATCAGCACCACCGAAACCGCCGAGGCCAGTGTCACGACCGTGCCGATGGACAGGTCGATTCCGCCGGCCAGGACGATGATGGTCTGCGCGGCGGCGATGGTGGCCAGCGGCAGGAAGGTGGCGAATCCGGCGCTGAGCGAGTAGGGGGAGAAGAAGTCGGGCTGCAGCACCGCCGACGCCGCAACGGTGGCCACCAGCAGCGCGGCGACGGCCACGGTGGGCATGCGTGCGGAAAGCAGCGCCTGCCCGGCCCGGGCGGCCGGCCCCGGCCCGTGGGCCGCCCCGGGCCCTTCAGCGGGGGAGCGGGTTGTCGTGGGCGTGCTCATCGCCTTCCTCGGTTCGGGTTCGGTATCGGCCCGTCGGCGTTGGCGCCGGGATCGGCGGTCGCGCCGGTTCCGGCGGCGCCCGCGGCCGCGGGTCCCGCTTCGGGCCCGGGCGCGGGCTGCGGCTCCGGGGCCGGGGCCTGTTCCGGCGGTGCGCCGTTGCCGCCGTTGATGTGCATCGCGCTCGCGATGAGGGTGTCCTCGGTGAGCCGCTCGCCGGCGACCTCGTCGACCACCCGCCCTTCGAACAGGACCAGCACCCGGTCGCAGACCTCCACCAGTTCGCGGTCGTCGCTTGCGCCCAGCACCACCGCCGCACCGGCCGCCGCCAGTTCGGCCACCACCGCGAACATCTCCGCCTTGGCGCCCACGTCGATCCCCTTGGCGGGGTCGTCCATCAGCACCACAGCGGGTTCGGTGGGAAACCACTTGCCCACGACGATCTTCTGCTGGTTGCCGCCGGAGAGCGTGGACACCGGATCGTCCAGCGAGCCGTAGCGGGTGCCGATGCGCTCGGCGACGGCGCGCGCCGCCGCGGCCTCGCGGCGCTTGGACAGCGCCGTACCGAACGCGGCACGCCGGCCCACCGACGGCAGCGCGAAGTTCTCCAGGATGGGCCGGCCCAGCGCGAGGCCCTGTGCGCCCCGGTTGCCCGGCACGTAGGCGAAGCCCGCGCGCACCGCCTGCTTGGGTGAGCGGGGCCGGACCGCGCGCCCGTTGATCCGCACGCTGCCGCCGGTGCGGCGGTGCGCGCCGAACAGGGTGGCCAGCAGCTCCGACTGTCCCTGGCCCTGCAGCCCGCCCAGGCCCAGCACCTCGCCGGGGCGGACCTCGAAGGACACTTGGTCGAGCCGATCGCCGGCCAGTCCGCTGACTTCCAGCAGCGGCGGGGCGGCGGCCCCGGCCGGCTCAGCCGGCTCAGCCGGCTCGGCCGAAACGTCCGCAGTGCCGCCCCCGCTGCCCGCGCCGTCGCCGCCGGCTGCGGACCCGGTGCGGTCGAGCGGCGCCGCCCGTCCTGTAACGGCGCCGCCCGCCGCACCGCCCGGGTGCGCGGCGGACGGCACCGAACCATCGGACATCAACTCCACCAGCTCCCGCTCGGGGGTCTGTGCGACCGTCACCGTGGTGACATCGCGGCCGTTGCGCATGATCGTCGCGCGGTCGCACACCGCGCGGATCTCGGCCAGCCGGTGGGTGATGAACAGGATGAGCACGCCCCGCTCGCGCAGTTCGGCGATCACGTCGAACAACACCCGCACCTGGGCACGGCGCAGTGAGGCGGTCGCCTCGTCCAGCACCAGCACCCGCGGGTCGCGCACCAGCGCCTTGCAGATCTCCACGACCTGGCGCTCCCCGGGATCGAGGTCGCCGGCCCGCTCGCCGGCGGGCACCCGGCCGCCGAACGCCGGCGCGAAACGCTCCAGCCACGGCAGGGCGCGGGCCCGGGCCGCGCGGCGGTCGCGCAGGCCGAACCGTGTCGGCTCCACACCCAGCAGCAGGTTGTCCAGGACCGTGAAGTCCTCGATCAGCGACAGCTCCTGGTACACGGCGCTGACCCCGGCGGCCAGCGTGTCGCGCGGGCCGCGCGGGCGCAGCCGGCGGTCTTCCAGCAGCACCTCGCCGGAGTCGGGCGCCACCACACCGGTCAGCACCTTCAGCAGCGTCGACTTGCCCGAGCCGTTGGGCCCCAGTACGGCGTGCACGCTGCCGGCCGCGGCGCCGAAGTCGGCACCCGCCAGGGCGGTGACACCGCCGTAGCGCTTGTGCACCCCGCTCATCCGCAGAAACGGCGGTGTGTCCACAGCTTTCTCCCTGTTTCTTCCGGCTGCTGGCCGCCCGCCCGGGACCGGGCGGGGCCCGGCCCCGGTGCGGGGCTACTTGAAGTAGCCGTCGGCTTCCTCGGGGGTGATGCTGTGGTCGAGGGCGTAGGCGTCGGCCCTGTCCTCGACCTCGGCGAAGCGCTCGTCGAAGTTGTCGTCGGTGACGGTCTCGGGGATCGGCAGGTGCAGCGTGTTGCCGTCCTCGATCGAGCCGTCGGCGAACTCCTGGCCCTGCAGCATGCGCACCGCCACGTGCAGCGCCGAAACCGAAACGGAGGGCGGGTTGGGCACGCCGATGCTGGAGAAGTCCTCATCGGACCCGCGCAGCTTGTCCCACTCCTTCATGTAGCCCACCCGGGCCTCGCCGGTGATGGCGACCTCGCCGGCCAGGTCCTCGGCCTGCAGCGCCTGCATGGCGCCCAGGGCCATGCCGTCCTGGACGAAGACGCCGTCCACGTCGGGGTTGCTGGCCAGCAGGTCGCGGGTGACGGTGCGGCCCTTGCTCTGGTCCCACTCGGCATAGTCGTTCGCGACGACCTCGACACCCGCCTCGTCGAACACGTCCTTGGCGCCCGACCAGCGGGCCTCGTTGGCCGGGTGGCCGTCGATGCCGTTGACCGCCACGATCCGGCCGCCGTTGCCGACCTCGCCGGCCAGCCACTCCGCCGAGATCGACGCCCATTCGGCCTGGTCGATGACCACGTTGGTGACGTGTTCGGACTCCACCGCCTGGTCGATGGCCACGATCTCGATGCCCTGTTCGGCCGCCTCGGCAAAGACCTGGTCCAGCGCGGTGGGGGAGTTGGGGTTGACGATGATCGCGTCCACGTCGGAGCGGATCAGGTTGCGGATCTGCTGGATCTGGCCGTTGACGTCGACGTCGGCGCTTTCGATCACGAGCTCGTCGACGGTGCCGTCGGACTTGTAGTCGGCGAAGGAGTCCTCCAGGACGGAGAGCATCTGCTCCCGCCACTCGCTGCCGATGAAGCCGTTGCTGACACCGATGGTGAAGGGGCCCTCGGCCTCGCCATCACCGTCGCCGTTGCCGCCGCCGGCTTGGGGGGTGCTGCACGCGGTCGCGGCGAGCACGATGCCCGCTGCGGCGAACGCGCCGAGGGCGTGGGGGCCGAAGCGCCGACGCGGATTCCAACCCATGGTGGGCCTCCAGGTGCCTGAAATGCGGAAAAGGGGGATCGGGATCGGGGGATGGGAACGGGGATGGGGATGGTGGGGCGGGGTGGACGGGGAGGCGGGGACGGACGGGAACCGTCGTGGGCGCGCGGTTGCTACCGCGCCGCCGCGGGGGCGCCGCCCGCCTGCGCGGCGGCCAGCGCCCGGTCGATCTGCCCGGGTGCGAGCACGTGGTCGATGGCCAGGCGGCCGGCGCCCAACGCGCCCCCCGCCTCGCCGGTTCCGGTGGGGACGACGCTGAGCCGGTGGGTGGCCAGCGGCAGCGAGCGCCGGTAGATGACCTCGCGGACCCCCGCCAGCAGCGGTTCGTGCGCGGCGGCCAGCACACCGCCCACGACGATCGCCTCGGGGTTGAAGAAGTTGACGAGCCCGGCCAGCACGTCGCCGATGCAGCGCCCGGCCTCGCGCACCAGCCGCACCGCCAGCGGATCGCCGCTGTTGACCAGGTCGGCGACCGCCCGCCCGTCGGCCGCGGGCACCCCCGCCTCGCGCAGCTTCGCCGCCAGCGCAGCGCCCCCGGCCACCGCTTCCAGGCAACCGGTGTTGCCGCAGCGGCACTGCGCGGCGCCGGCGCCGGGCACCCGGATATGGCCGATGTCGCCGGCGCTGCCCTGGGCGCCGCGGTGCAGCCGGCCCCCGGCGATGATGCCGCAGCCGATCCCGGTGCCGACCTTGACGAACAGCAGGTTGTCGGCGCCGTCGCCTGCGTCGGAGCGGCCGTGGCGGACCTCGCCGAGCGCGAGGGCGTTGACGTCGTTGTCGACCAGTACTTCGAGCGGATAGCGCGACGTGAAGTAGGCGGGGACGGGGTACTCGTGCCAGCCGGGCATGATCGGCGGGTTGACCGGCCGCCCGGTGGCGAACTCGACGGGCCCGGGAACGCCGATGCCGATCGCCTTGACCGCGGTCAGCGGCCGGCCCGCCTGGCCCAGCAGTTCGTGCATGCGGTCGTCGATGTGGCACAGCACCGGCTCGGGGCCCTCGGTGATGTGCAGCGGGGATTCCTGGTCGGCCAGCAGGGCGCCGCCGATGTCCATCAGCGCGACCCGGCAGTGGGTGGCGCCCAGGTCGACGCCGAGCACGCAGTTGTGCTCGGTGTTGAGCCGCAGTACCCGCGGCGGGCGCCCGCCGGTCGAGGTGCCGCTGTCGCGCTCCTCGACGATCCCGTGGGCGATGAGGGTGTCGACGCGCTGGGCGACGGTCGACCGCGCCATACCGGTGAGCCGGGCCAGTTCGGCCCGGGTGTCGGCAGCTCCCCGGCTGATGAGGCCGAGGACATCGCCCGGAGAGTTCACGGAGGTGCTCCTGCTGGTCGGTCGTGCGCGGGGGCTGGTGGACGCGGTTCGGCGCGGCGGTCGCCGCTGTGACCCAGAACACGAAGCTACGCACGCTTGTGACGACCGTCAATACCCCTTTGAACGAAAATCGATAGAAGTAAGCGTAGTTCGCCCGCCCGGCAGGCTTTCGGGGCGGTGATTACGGCGAAAGGCCCCGGAGTCCAGCGCTCGGTTCGGGCCTTGCCCCACGACCGCCGGTGGCGGCGGGCGACTCACCGCGGGTTCAGGCGTGCGGGCGGCGCGGCGGGTAGAACAGCGAGGTGGTGCCGGGCGACCACAGCACCGACACCGGGGCGGGGCCGGTGCCGTGCACACCGGCGGCGGCGAGCAGGTTGCCCTCGTAGGCGAGCAGTTCGGCGCGGTGCAGCGGCCACGGCGGGTGCGCCACCGGGATCCAGCGGGTCGCCCCCAGGTATGCGGTGTGCAGGCCCCAACGGGCCGTGAGGAACCGCTGCAGCGGAGTCGGCTCGGCGATCGGCTCGCCCGGGGCGATGTGCCACCGGCCGGCGGCGGGCGGCCCGGGCAGGCGCCGGCGCACCGCCCCCGCCGCGCCGGCGGGGCCGGTGCGCAGCGACACATCGGACCAGATGTAGGGCACCCCGGTCAGCGCGCGGGCCGCCACCACGCTCGGCAGCGCGTCGGCGTCCATGGTCGCGAACACCACGCCGCGGCGGCCGTGCCGGTCGACGGAGTAGAACCGCACGTTGGCCTCGTTGAACGCGCCGGTGGGCACGAATTTGAAGGCGCGCGGGGCCTCGACGCGGAAGGCGACAAGCCCGACATAGGTGCACCCGTCCCACACGTCGGGCCACGTGCCCGGCGGCAGCAGCGGCGCCACCTGCTCGGGGGCGGCGGCCCAGTGCACGAACACCACGTCGCGCCAGTGCTGGAGCAGCGGCGCCGGACCGGGATATGCGGGAGCCGCTGCCGGCGGCGGCAGGTCGCTCGGCGGCGGGGTGTGCGGCGGCGGAGGAGGCACGGACACTGCCCTCCTTCAGGCCGGCGGACGGTGCCGGCGGGGCGGGGTCGGGCCGCTCACCCTACCGAGCCGCCCGGGCACCCGCGCCCGGACCCGCGGGCACCCGCGCCCCGTCGAGCGCACGGAACGGGGTACCGGCTCGCGGCCGGGACGGCCGGGGAGGCCGCCCGCACAGCCGGCCGCCGCCACCGCGAACGGGTCGCCGGTGCGCGAGCCCGTATCCGCGGTGGCCGGGGGCCCGGCCGACGGGGCGGCCCGGTTCAGCCGCCGAAAGTACTGGAAGCAGCTGCGTAGAAGGCGCCGACCGCCGAAGTGATCCATTCGGGGCGTTCCCAGGTGCTCCAGCGCTTGCGCGCGTCCTTGTCGACCGCTGCCGCGGCCTCCTCGGCGGAGGCGCCGGCGGCCTGCAGGCGGTGGACCTCGTCGCGGACGTGGGCGAGGTAGTCGCGGACGTCGCCGATCAGTGCGGGGCCGGCGACCTCGCCGTGGCCGGGGACGACCACCTCCGGACGCAGCGCGGCGAGCTGGTCGAGTACGCCGATCCAGCGCACCGGATCGACGTCGGTGTCGTGCGGTGGGAAGTAGGGGGCGATCGGGAAGATGCGCGTCTCCAGCAGGTCACCGCCGAACAGCACCCGGTCGTCGACGAGCACGACCTGGTCGGAGCCGGTGTGCGCCGGACCGACGGGGCGCAGCAGGGCGGTGCGGCCGCCGAGGTCGAGTTCGGCGGCACCGTCGTAGACCAGGTCGGGGCCGATGAGCCGGGTGCCGTCGAGTTCGGCGGCGGCGCCCGGTGCCATACCGCGGAACATGTCGAGGTAGGCGGTGCCCTTGCGGCGCAGCTCCTCGCGCTGGGCGCGGTTGTAGAGGATCGTCGCTGCGCCCTGGAAGGACTGCGCGCCGAAGCCGTGCTCGGGGTGGAAGTGCGTGAGGGTCAGGTACAGGCGCCGATCGCCGGCCAGGCGCCGGGCCTGCTCCAGGACGTAGGCGCCGTTGCGCGGGCCCAGGCCGGTATCGACGACCAGGGCGGCGTCCTCGCCCACCACCACGCCGATGTTGGGCACGAGTTCCACCCGCCCGTCGGGGATCACGTGGACGCCGTCGGCGACTTCGACCGGCTCACCGCGTACGACCGGCGCCGGCTCGGTGCTGATGTCCGGCGCGCCGTAGGGCCCCGGTTGCCGGTCCTGTGTTCCCTGCGTTGCGGAGGCGCACATCGCCACTCCAATCTAATCACTGTTCAGATCGTTGGAGCCGACAGTACCCGATAATCTGAGCGCCGTTAAGATGGTGGGATGGCTGCCGGGCGATACCACCACGGAGAACTGCGCAATGCACTGCTGGACGCCGCCGAGGAGCTGGTGCGCGAACGGGGCGGCGCGGAGTGGTCGCTGCGTGAGGCCTCCGTGCGGGTCGGCGTCAGCCCGAGCGCGGCCTACCACCACTTCGCCTCGCGCCAGGCGCTGGTGGCCGCGCTGGCCGTACGTATCGTTGCCCGGCTCGGGCAGCGGATGGGCGAGGCCGCCGAACGGGCCACCGGGCCCGGTGCCGAGGCCCAAGCCGGCCTGATCGCGGCCGGGTGCGCCTATGCGGCCTGGGCCCTGGAGGATCCGGCCGTGGCCCGTCTCGCCTTCGCCAACCCGCCCCGCGATCCCCGGGTCGAGATCTCGCCGCACCCCCACGACGTACTCGACGCCCAGCTCGACCGGCTCGCCGCCACCGGAGCGCTTGACCCGGAGTCCCGCCGCGGAGCCGAGTACGCGGTGTGGGCGGCCGTGCACGGCCTGGCCGGCCTGCTCACCGACGGGCTGCTGGTTTTCGACGGCCCCGAGGCCGCCGGCCGGTACGCGGAACGCCTTGTGCGGGCCGTCGTCACCGGCCTGCTGCACGAGGCCCCGCCGCCCCAGGGGCCGGACCGGTCGGCCGCCCGCACGGCCCACACCCAGCGCCGCGCCCGGCAGCACTCCGCCGCCGCACCCGCAACCGGCAACTCGACTCCCGACCCGTCCTGAAGGCGACCGCCCGGGCCCGCGGGCACCCGCGCCCATCGGGCGGACGGCTGCGCGCCGGCGCCCGCCGGGTTCGGCCGGCGGGCACCGGCGCGGCACGAACGGGCGCTACCGGTCGGGCATCCGGCTAGGCGTAGGCGTCGAAGGCGATCCCGGCGGGCTTGGCCTTGTTCAGGTCGTCCTCGAAGATCCCGTCCTTGAGGGCCAGCGTGGCGCTGCCGAAGTCGGCCGCGACCAGCTTGTCGCGGACCCCCGGCGGGAAGTTGTGCCAGCTCACGAGGTCGGGATACTGCCACACGCCGTAGTGGTTCTCCGGCGGGTCGTCGTGGTCGGCGGCGAAGCGGAACGCGTGGGTGCCCGCGCCGTCCTTGTGGTAGACGATCTTGGCGTGGGTGCCCTCCCAGCGGAGCTCGGAGGCGGCACGGGTGTCGTAGTTGCCGTGGGCCGACGCCGAGACGTACCGCGCCTGGTCGTCCTTGACCCAGACGATGACGTGTTCGAGGTCGTGGCGGTGCCCGCAGCAGCCGTGGACGGTCTGGTCCTTCTCGAAGTACAGCGCGTACATGTAGGCGCACCAGCCGCTTGGGTCGCACTTGGCGCGCGCGTAGGAGTTGGTGTTGTCCAGGTCCCACTGGTCGCGGCAGCTGCCGTTGAGGGCGCCGGAGGTCTTGAGACCGCCGGCGATCGTGCCGTCGGGGCCGATGGCGGGCGTGGGGTAGCAGCCGTCGGTGTCGTAGTCGAAGGCGGGCTGCCACTTGCCGTCGGGGGCGGCGACGCTTGCGGGCAGCGCCGCGGGCGGGTCGGCAAAGGCCGGCGAGGCGGGCAGGGCAAGGGCCAGGGCCAACCCTGCCGCGCAGGCGAGGGCGCGCAGGGCCCGCCGTCCGCCGGTGCTCACAATGTTCATATCTGCGGGGACTCCCGATCTGCGTCGGTGTGCGCTTTGCGGTTTTCCGGAGCGGGGCACCGGGAGGGGTTTCCCATTCGCGCCCCGGGTTTTTGTCGTCTCGCTGGTCGGCGTTAGGGGATTTGCCGGTGCCGGAAAAATTGCTGCGGGGGGATCGCGTCCGCGATGGCGGAATTACGGTAACCACCCCCCATTGGTTACAGCAAGGGGTTGTGCGGTTGCTTTCCGTGGCATTTTTCGGCGCGTCTTCTGGATTTCATGAACAGGCTTGCTTTCCGGTGTGCGGCAGCGGGGGAGTGCGCGCCGTTCCGCGGGGAATCAGGGCAGGTCGGCGACCTTTTTCGGATGCCGGAAAACCCGCGGCCGGATGGAAAGTCCGGCCCGGACCGGCCGGACCGCCCGGCCGGAGCAGCCGGTGGCCCGGGAGGCGCCCGGCGGATCGGCGAGCGTGTGCGACATCGAGCCGGGTCCGGCTGGGTACGATCCTGGCGACCGCAATGTGACAGAGATCATGAATTGGGTGGGGAGTCATGGCTGAGAACAGAGGGGTCGCCTACGCGGGACCCGGCCGGGTGGAGGTCGTCGACACCGACTATCCCGAGTTCGTCCTCAAGGACGGCCCCGGCGTGAACCCGGCGAACGTGGGCCGCCAGGTGCACCACGGTGTCATCCTCAAGGTCGTCGCATCCAACATCTGCGGCAGCGACCAGCACATGGTGCGCGGCCGCACCACCGCGCCGGCCGGGCTGGTCCTCGGCCACGAGATCACCGGCGAAGTCGTCGAGAAGGGCCGCGACGTCGAGTTCCTCGATGTCGGCGACCTCGTGTCGGTGCCGTTCAACATCGCCTGCGGGCGCTGCGCCAACTGCAAGGCCCGGCGCACCGGCATCTGCCTCAACGTCAACCCCGACCGCCCGGGCTCGGCATACGGATACGTCGACATGGGCGGCTGGGTGGGCGGCCAGGCGCGCTACGTACTGGTTCCCTACGCCGACTTCAACGCGCTGCGTTTCCCCGACAAGCAGCAGGCCATGGAGAAGATCCTGGAGCTGACCATGCTCAGCGACATCTTCCCCACGGGTTTCCACGGCTGCGTCACGGCCGGGGTGGGGGTGGGCTCCACGGTCTACATCGCCGGAGCCGGACCGGTCGGGTTGGCCGCCGCCGCCTCGGCGCAGCTGCTCGGCGCCGCCGCGGTGATCGTCGCCGACATGAACGAGGAGCGCCTCGGCCAAGCGCGCGCCTTCGGCTGCGAGACGGTCGACGTATCGCGGACCGACCCGCGCGACGGCATCGAGCGGATCCTGGGGGTGCCCGAGGTCGACGCCGGTGTCGACGCGGTGGGTTTCGAGGCGCGCGGCCACGGCTCGGCGGCGACCGAGGAAGCGCCGGCGAGCGTGCTGAACACGATGATGGACGTCACCGCCGCGGGCGGGTCGCTGGGCATCCCCGGCCTTTATGTCACCGGCGACCCCGGCGCCGCCGACGAGGCGGCCAAGGAAGGGGCGCTGTCCATCCGCATCGGGCTGGGCTGGGCGAAGTCGCACGCGTTCTTCACCGGCCAGTGCCCGGTGATGAAGTACCACCGCCAACTGATGATGGCGATCCTGTACGACCGGGTGCGCATCGCCGAGGCGGTCAACGCCACCCCCATCGGCCTGGAGGACGCCCCGCGCGGCTACCAGGAGTTCGACAAGGGCGCGGCCCGCAAGTACGTGCTCGACCCGCACGGCCTGCTGGGCACCGGCTGAGCAGGCGGCCCGAGGCGGAGGCACCGGCGGGGAACAGGCGGGGGCGCGCGGTCACCGACCCTGCAGAAATGCCCGGAATTCAACGCTGGGACCGGCATTTCCGCATGATCATCAATGGGAAACCGGCATAAACAGGACTTAGCCGGCCACGCCCCGGAGCAGGCCCTCCAGGTCGTGCTCGCCGTCGGGAGTCTGGGCGCCGCGGTCCAGGCCGCCGCGGATCAGGTTCGCCGCCGCGGGCCGGGCGATCTGGCCCGCCCAAGCGCCGTGTTCCCGCAGGAGCCCTGCGGCCAGGTCCTGCGGAACTATGGCGCGCTTTGCGGCCGCGGCCACGCCCTCGGGCAGGGCTGCGATGTTGCGGGCGAGGCGGTCGACCGTGCCGTCGAGTTCGTCGGCCGCCACGGCCCGGTTGACCCAGCCGTAGCGCTCTGCGGTCTCGGCGTCGTACAGTTCAGCACCCAGTACAGCCTCCAGCGCACGGTTGCGGCCGATCCGCTCGGCCAGATACTGGGTGCCTCCGCCACCGGGGATGATGCCCATGAGGGCTTCGATCTGGCCGATGCCGGCGCGGCCGATGGCCGCGAACACCATGTCCGCTGCGGCGGCGAATTCGGCCCCTCCGCCCCGCGCCAGCCCCGCGAGCTTGACGATGGTCGCCTGCGGCTGGTGCCGCAGCATCTCCCCCAGGGCCTGGAAGACGTTGACGCCCTCGGGCAGGTCGGCCGCGAATCTGTCGAAGGCGTCCGGCTCGTCAACGAGCGACATGTCCACGTGGGCGATGAAGAACTCGGGGTTGGCGCTGTCGAACACGATGACCCGGACCCGGTCGTCGTTTCGCAACCGCGTCAGCACGCTGCGGAGGTCGGCCATCAGGGCGGCGTCCAAGACGTTGACGGGCGGGTTGTCGATGGTGATCCGGGCGATCCCGGCCTCGCGGACCACCCGCAGTGTCGCGTAGGCGTCATGGTTCATGGCGTTTCCGATCAGTATCTCGATTGCATCTAGGTTCCTGACGCATACTGATACTGGGACGGCGGGCAACCGGCGTCAATAACGCACTTTCGGCATCCCAAGGATCGCGGAGGATACCGGTATGACCACTACCGACACCGGCGACGCCGGTACCGTCTACCGGGCGGACTGCCCTAGCCGCCCGATCCTCGACCAGATCGCCGACAAGTGGTCGATGATGGTGCTGGCGGTCCTCGACGAGCCGCGGCGGTTCAATGAGATCAAGCGCCGCCTTGAGGGTGTGACCCAACGCGTGCTGACCCACACCCTGCGCCGCCTGGAGCGCAACGGCATGATCGTGCGCCGCGTGCTGCCGACCTCGCCGGTCGGGGTCGAGTACTCCCGCACGCCGCTCGGTGAGTCGCTGCAGGAGCCCTTCGGCCGGTTGTACGACTGGACGGTCGACCACGCCGACGAGATCCGCAGGCACCAGAGTGAGTACGACCAGCGCATACGGGAGTGAACACGCGCAGGCCGCCGCCGGCCGGGGCGGCC
>NZ_BAAGYZ010000042.1:0-40219 GCF_054778995.1 Streptomonospora sediminis | reverse complement strand
GCGGTGTTGCCGGGTGCGGAGCTGGCCAACCTGTACGGCCCCACCGAAGCCGCCGTGGATGTCACGGCCTTCGACCTGGACACGACCGCCGACGGTGCCGCCCCCGCCTCCGCCACTGGGATCCCCATCGGTCGGCCGGTGTGGAACACGGGTGTGTATGTGCTCGACGGCCGCCTTGCCCCGGTGCCTGCCGGGGTGGCGGGTGAGTTGTACCTGTCCGGGGTGCAGTTGGCGCGGGGGTATGCGAACCGGTCGGGGTTGACCGCGGAGCGGTTCGTGGCCGATCCGTTCGGTCCGGCGGGTTCGCGGATGTATCGCACCGGTGATGTGGTGCGGTGGAATCGCGCGGGCGAGTTGGAGTACATCGGGCGTTCGGATTTCCAGGTGAAGGTGCGCGGGATGCGCATCGAACTCGGCGAGATCGAGCACGCGCTGAGCGAGTGCGCCGGTGTCGCCGCCGCGGTCGTCATCGCCCGCGAAGACGTGCCCGGTTCCGCAAAACCGGTCGGCTACGTCACCCCGGCGTCCGGCGCTGCGGCACCGGACCCGGCCCGACTCCTGCGCCGTGTCGCCGCGCGGCTGCCCGAGCACATGGTCCCGGCCGCCGTCACGGTGCTGGACGCGTTCCCGCTGACCGCCAACGGCAAGTTGGACCGCGCGGCCCTGCCCGCGCCCGACCCCGGCGAGCGCGCCGGGGCCGGCCGCGCCGCGCAGGGCCCGCAGGAGGAGACCGTCTGCGCGCTGTTCGCCGAACTGCTGGGGTTGGAGCAGGTCGGCGCCGACGACGGGTTCTTCGCACTGGGCGGCGACAGCATCCTCGCCATCCAGCTCGTCGCCCGCGCCCGCGCCCGCGGGCTGGAGCTGTCCCCGGCCGACGTGTTCACCGGGCAGACCCCCGAGCACCTGGCCGCTGCCGCCACCCCCATCGAGGCGGGCGCGGCCCGCGGCGGCGGCACCGGCGACGGCGACGCGTCCGGCGAGGTACCGCTGACTCCCGTCATGCACTGGCTGCGCGAACGCGGCGGTCCGCTGCGCCGGTTCAGCCAGGCCATGGTGCTGCACACCCCCGCCGGCGCACACCCCCGCACGATGGCCGCCGTGCTGCAGGCGGTGCTGGACACCCACGCCATGCTGCGCGCCCGGCTCGACACCGGCACAGGGTGGCGGCTGCACACCGCCGAACCCGGGACGGTCCAAGCCGGTGACGTGCTGACCACAAAGGACGCGGCCGGACTGGACGGTCCGGGCCTGGCGCGGGCGGTCGCCGATGCGGCGGATACCGCCCGGGACGGCCTCGATCCGCAAGCCGGGGCGATGCTGCGGGCGGTGTGGCTGGACCGCGGCCCCGGCAGCGCCGGGCGGCTGGTGCTGGTGATCCACCACCTCGCCGTCGACGGTGTCTCCTGGCACATCCTGCGTACCGGCCTGGCCGCCGCCTGGCGCGACGCCTCCGGCGGCCGCGCGCCCGCGGTCCCGGCGCCGCACACGTCCTTCGCCCGCTGGTCGCGGCTGCTTGCGGCCGAGTCCCGCGACCGGCGCCGCACCGCCGAACTGGCCGCCTGGCAGCGGATCACCGCCGCACCGGAGCCCGAACCCCGCCCGGGCCCGGCCGCTCCCGAAGCGGCGGACCCGCCCTTCGGCGTCATCGACCCCGAACGCGATACGGCCGCAACGCTGCGCCGGGTGAGCGTGGAGCTGCCGGCCGCCGAAACCGCCGACCTGCTCACCCGCGTGCCCGAGGTCTTCCACGCCGGGATCGAGGACGTGCTGCTCAGCGCGCTGGCGCTGGCCGCCGCCGATTGGCGCCGCAGGCGGCGCCGGCCCGGCACCGCCGCACCGGCGGCGGGCGGCGACGGGGTGCTGCGGGTGGCCCTGGAACGCCACGGCCGCGAGCAGCACCTGTTCCCCGGCGCCGACGTGTCGGGCACCGTTGGCTGGTTCACCGCCGTCCACCCGGCGCGGCTCGACGTCGCCGGTGCCGACCCGGCCGACGCCCGAGCGGGCGGAGCGGCCGCAGGCGACGCGCTCAAACGGGTCAAGGAGCAATTGCGCGCCCAGCCCGGCGACGGCGGCATCGGCTACGGCCTGCTGCGACACCTCAACCCCGAAACGGCCGCCGAGCTGGCCCGCGACCCGGAACCGCCGCTGCTGTTCAACTACCTGGGCCGCGTCGCGGTCGCCGCCGACGGGGCGCCCTGGACCGTAGCGCCGGAAACCGGCGGGGTGGCGCCCGGCATCGACCCCGGCATGCCCGTGCGCCACCCGCTGGAGGTCAACACCGTCACCCGCGACGGGCCGCAGGGGGCGGTACTGGCGGCCACCTGGGCCTGGCCGGCGCGCCTACTGGCCGAAAGCGACGTGCGCGACCTCGCCGAAGCGTGGTTCGCCCAGCTCAGCGGCCTGGTCGCGCATGCCGGCTCGCCGGGGGCGGGCGGCCATACGCCCTCCGATGTGTCCCTGCTGGACCTCGGCCAGGACGAGATCGACGAATTCGAAGCAGAGTGGAGGCTCACGTGAGCAACGCATCCGGCCTGGAGGACATCCTGCCGCTGACGCCGCTCCAGGAAGGGCTGCTGTTCCAGAGCCAGCTCGACGCCGAAGGCACCGACGTCTACAACGTCCAGCTCGCCCTGGAACTGAACGGCGCACTCGAACCGGCGCGGTTGCGCGGGGCCGCTGACGCGCTGCTGCGGCGCCACCCCAATGTCCGGGCGGCGTTCCGGCGCCGCAAGAACGGGAGCCCGGCCGCGCTCATCGGCAAGGAGGTGCCCGCCGACTGGTCCGAAACCGACCTCACCGGGCTCGGTGCCGCCGGGCAGGCCGCCGAACTGGAACGGATCCGCGACACCCAGCGCCGCACCCGCTTCGACCCCGCCCGCCCGCCACTGCTCCGCTTCGTGCTGGTGCGCACGGCCGCCGACCGGCACGTGCTCGTGCTCACCCACCACCACATCCTGCTGGACGGCTGGTCGCTGCCGCTGCTGGTGCGCGACCTGTTCGGGCTCTACGCCGGCGACGCGGCCGCGCTGCCCCGGCCCGCACCGTTCCGCGACCACCTCGCCTGGCTTGCGGCCCGCGACACCGGCGCCGACCTTGCCGCCTGGCGCGAGTCCCTGGCCGGGGTGGACGGGCCCACCCGCATCGCCGGCGCGTTCGACCCCGGCGCGGCCGAACAACCGGACCGGCCCGCCGATGCGGGCGGGGCGCCGGAGCCGCGCGCGGTCACCCGCGACCTGCCCGCCGGCACAACCGCCGAGCTGCGCGACATGGCACGCGCCCAGGGCGTCACGCTCAACACCGTGCTGCAGGCGGCGTGGGGGCTGGTGCTGGGCAACCTGCTCGACACCCGCGACACCGTCTTCGGTACGGCGGTATCCGGCCGCCCGCACGATCTGCCCGGCGCCCAGGAAATGGTCGGGCTGTTCATCAACACCGTGCCGGTCCGGGTGCGCGTGGACCCGGGCGAGACCACCGGCGCGCTACTGGCCCGCCTGCGCGGCGAGCAGGCGGCCCTGCTCGGCCACAGCCACGCGGGCCTGGCCGACATCCAGCGCGCGGTGGGTGTGCCGGAGCTGTTCGACACGCTGCTGGTGGTGGAGAACTACCCGGTCGCCGGCACCGACCCTGCGGCCGCCGTGCCCGGTCTGCAGGCCCGGGTGCTGGGCTCCACCGACGCCACCCACTACCCGCTGTCGCTGGCGGTCGTGCCTCCGGCGCCCGCGCAGGCGCGCCCGCAGCTGCGGCTGGCGCTGGGCCACCGCCCCGAAACCGTCAGCGCGGCCCAAGCGGAGCTGGTCGCCCGGCACCTGGCCACCGTGCTGCAGGCCATGCCGGCCAACCTGGATAGGCCCGTCGCGCGGCTGCCCATCCTGCCGGCCGGATCCGTGCCCGGACGGGACACCGCCGCCACCGCCGCCGCACCGGGCGGCGGCACCGAGGCCGCGGCGGCGGATCAAGCCCGTGACGAGGCCGTCTTCGGCGACCTGCTGCGGCGGCGGGTGGCCGCGGCGCCCGAGACGGTCCTGGTCGAAGACGAGGACACCGTGCTCACCGCCGCCCAAGCCGACGCGCAGGCCAACCGGCTCGCGCGGGTGCTGCTGGCCCGCGGTGCCGGACCCGAGCGGGTGGTGGCGCTGGCGCTGCCCCGTTCCGCGGAGCTGGTGGTCTGGCTGCTGGCGGTGCTGAAGTCGGGATCGGCCTACCTCGCGCTCGATCCCGACTACCCCGACGACCGGCTCGCGCACATGCTCGCCGACGCCCGCCCCGTCTGCGCGGTCACCGACGCCGACCTGAGCGGGCGGATCGCGGAGCTGTCCGCGGTTTCCCAGGTCATCGCGAAGGAGGCGGCCGCCGCAGGCGGCACCGACAGCACCGACGGCACCGACAGCACGGCCGACATCACCGATGCCGACCGCCCCGCACCGCTGACCCCCGCCAACGCCGCCTATCTGATCTACACCTCCGGCTCCACCGGCCGGCCCAAGGGGGTCGTCGTCAGCCACGCCGGGGTGGCCAAGCTCGTGTCCACCGCCGACCACCGGCTCGGCACCGGCCCCCGCAGCCGCATCGCCCAGCTCGGCTCGCCCAGCTTCGACGTCGCGTTCTGGGAGCTGGTCATGGGCGTGCTCGGCGGAGGCCGGCTCGTCGTGGTGCCGCCCGAGCGCCGGGTGCCCGGCCCGCCGCTGACCGACTACCTGCACGAGCGCGGCGTCACCCACGCCGGCCTGCCGCCCGCGCTGCTGTCGGCACTGCCCGCCGACGCCGAACTGCCGCCCGGCATGACCGTGCTCGCCGGGACCGAGGCGGTATCCGGCGCGCTGGTGCGCCGCTTCGCCGCCGGGCGCGCCATGTTCAACTGCTACGGCCCCACCGAGGCCACGGTGAACGCGACCCTGGGCGACTGCACGGGCGCCATGGGCGCCATGGGCGGTGCGGACTCCGCGGCCGGCGAGCGGGTGCCCATCGGCCGCCCCGACCCGGGCGTGCGCGCCTACGTGCTCGACTCCATGCTGCGGCCCGTTGCGCCCGGGGTGGCAGGCGAGCTCTACCTCGGCGGCACCGGGCTGGCCCGCGGCTACCACGGGCGGCACGGGCTGACCGCCGCCCGGTTCACCGCCGACCCGTTCGGGAGCCCGGGCGCCCGCATGTACCGCACCGGCGACCGCGTGCTGGTCAACGCCCGCGGCGAACTGGAGTTCCTCGGCCGCACCGACGACCAGGTGAAGATCCGCGGCATGCGCATCGAACCGGGCGAGATCGAGGCGGCGCTGTCCGCCCACCCCGGCGTCGCCAACTGCGCCGCCGTCGTGCACCGCGACTCCGCCGGCGAAGCGGTGCTGGCCGCCTACGCCGCCCCGGCCGACGGGCACGTGCTCGCCCCGGTGGAACTGCGCAGCCACCTCGCCGCCCGGCTGCCGCGGGCGATGCTGCCCGCCGCGATGGTGCCGCTCGCCGAGCTGCCCACCCTGCCCAACGGCAAGGTCGACCGCGCAGCGCTGCCCGACCCCGACCTCTCCGCGGCGGGCGGGGGGCGGCCGCCGCGCAACCAGGTCGAAGAACTGCTGTGCGGACTCTACTGCGAGGTGCTCCAAGTGCCCGCGGTCGGCATCGACGACGACTTCTTCGCCCTCGGCGGCCATTCACTGCTGGCAACCCGGCTGGCCACCCGGATCCGCGCGGTGCTGGGCCGCGGCGTCGCGCTGCGCACCGTCTTCGACGCGCCCACCGTCGCAGAACTCGCCGAAGAACTGCGGCCGGCGGGCGGCGCGCCGCCCCTGCGCCCCGCGCAGCGGCCGGACCGGCTCCCGCTGTCCCACGCCCAACAGCGCATGTGGTTCCTGTACCGGCTCGACGGCCCGCGCCCCACCTACAACATCCCGTTCTGCGCGCGGCTGCGCGGCCCGCTGGACCGGGCCGCGCTCGCCGCCGCGCTGGGCGATGTCACCGCCCGCCACGAGACCCTGCGCACCGTCTTCCCCGACGACGACGGGGTGCCCTACCAGCGCATCCTGCCCCCTGAGCAGGCCCGCCCCGACCTGCCGCTGACCGAAACCGACGAGGAGCGGCTGCCCGGGCTGCTCAGCGAGGCCGCCGCTTACCGCTTCGTGCTGGACGGCGAGCCGCCGCTGCGCGCCCGGCTGTATTGCACCGGCCCCGACGAGCACGTGCTGCTGGTCCTGCTGCACCACATCGCCGGGGACGGCTGGTCGGCCCACCCGCTGCTGCGCGACATCGGCACCGCCTACACCGCGCGCTGCAGCGGGCAGCCGCCCGCCTGGTCGCCGCTGCCCGTGCAGTACGCCGACTACGGGCTGCACCAGCGCGCCGTGCTCGGTGCCGAGGACGACTCGGACAGCACCGCAGCGGCCCAGGCCGCGTACTGGCGCAAGACTCTGCGCGGCCTGCCCGAGGAGCTGGCGCTGCCCACCGACCGGCCGCGCCCGGCCGCCGCCGGCGGGCGCGGCGCAGCCGTGCACGCGGAGCTGCCCGCCGAGCTGAGCGCGCAACTGCGCACCCTGGCCCGCGGCCACGACACCAGCGTATTCATGGTGCTGCAGGCCGCCCTGGCGGCGCTGCTGACCCGGCTGGGCGCGGGCACCGACATCCCCCTCGGCTCCCCGGTGGCCGGGCGCGGCGACGCCGCGCTCGACGACCTCGTCGGGTTCTTCGTCAACACCCTGGTCCTGCGCACCGACACCTCCGGCGACCCGGCCTTCACCGAGTTGCTGGCGCGGGTGCGCGAGGCCGACCTGGCCGCCTACGACAACGCCGACATCCCCTTCGAACACCTGGTGGAGGTGGTCAACCCCGCCCGGTCGATGAGCCGCCACCCCCTGTTCCAGGTGATGCTGGCCTACCAGGCCGGTACCGGGCCGCGGCTGTCGATGGCCGGGTTGCAGGCGAGCCGCGAACCGGTGGCCGCACCAACCGGCAAGTTCGACCTGGCCTTCGAGTTCCGCGACCCCGCAGAACCGGCCGCGGGCGGCAGCGGCGCCGATGGCGGTGGGGGCATGTCCTGCGTCATCGACTACAGCACCGACCTGTTCGACGCCGAGACCGTGCGCAACATCGCGGTGCGCCTGGAGCGGCTGCTGGCCGCCGCCGCGGCAGAACCCGGCAAACCCATCGG
The DNA here is from genome assembly GCF_054778995.1 of Streptomonospora sediminis. Lineage (NCBI taxonomy): Bacteria > Bacillati > Actinomycetota > Actinomycetes > Streptosporangiales > Nocardiopsidaceae > Streptomonospora > Streptomonospora sediminis. The sequence goes on along the minus strand of NZ_BAAGYZ010000042.1, from coordinate 33,090 downwards.
CCGGTTGGACCTGCTCGCCCCCGAGGAGTCCGCGCAGCTCGCCCGGCACGCCCAGGGGCCGCGCAGCACCGAGGCGCCCGCCACCCTGCCCGCCCTGTTCGAAGCCGCGGCCGCGGCAGGGCCCGACCACCCGGCGCTGGTGTGCGCGGGCGAGTCCTACACCTTCGACCGGCTCAACCGGCGCGCCAACCAACTCGCCCGCGAGCTGATCGCGCTGGGCGCCGGCCCGGAAACCGTCGTCGCGCTGCTGCTGCCGCGTTCGGCCGAGACCCTGGTGGCACTGCTGGCCGTGCTCAAGTCCGGCGCCGCCTACCTGCCGATCGACCCCGGCTACCCCGACGAACGCATCGCCCACATGCTCGCCGACGCCGCACCGCTGATCACCGCCACCACGGCCGAACTGGAGCCGCGCGCAGCCGCGCTGGGCGCCAACAGGAGCCTGGTGCTGGGGCCGCAAACCGCGGCCGCGCGCCCCGGCACCGACCCGGCCGACACCGACCGCACCGCCCCGCTGCGCCCCGACCACCCCGCCTACGTCATCTACACCTCGGGCTCCACCGGGCGGCCCAAAGGTGTGGTGGTGGCCCACCGCAGCATCGCCAACCTCTTCCGCAGCCACCGCGAAACCCTGCACCGGCCCACCCGCAGCCGGGCCGGCCGCGAACGGCTGCGGGTGGGCCACGCCTGGTCGTTCTCCTTCGACGCCGCCTGGCAGCCGCAGCTGTGGCTGCTGGACGGCCATGCGGTGCACATCGTCACCGAGGACGCCATGCACGACCCCGCGCTGCTGGTCGAACGGCTCCGCGCCGAGCGGATCGACTTCATCGAGGTGACACCCTCGCACCTGCAGCAACTGCTGCGGGCCGGCCTGGCCGAGCCGGGCACCCACACGCCGCTCACCTTGGGCGTGGGCGGCGAGGCGGTGCCGGCGTCGCTGTGGAACCGGCTGCGCGACCTGGACGATGCGGGCACCGTCACCTTCAACCTGTACGGGCCCACCGAAGCCACCGTCGACGCGCTGGCGGCGCGGGCGGGCGGGCACGCGCGCCCGGTCATCGGCCGCCCCACCGCCAACACCGGCGCCTACGTACTCGACGAGCGGCTGCAACCGGTGCCGCCGGGCGTGGTCGGCGAACTGTATCTGGGCGGCGCCGGCACGGCCCGCGGCTATCTGAACCGCCACGCGCTGACGGCCGACCGGTTCACCGCCGACCCGTTCGGTGCACCCGGCGCGCGCATGTACCGCACCGGCGACCTGGTGCGGCGCATGCCCGACGGGTCGGTGGACTACGTTGGCCGGGCCGACGACCAGGTCAAGGTGCGCGGGTTCCGCGTCGAGCCGGGCGAGATCGCCGCGGCGCTGAGCGGCCATCCCGGCGTCGAGCAGGCCGCGGTCGACACCTGGGAGGCGGCGCCGGGCGACCGGCGGCTGGTCGCCTACGTCGTCGCCGCCCGGGACCGGCGCCACGGGCCGGGGGAGCCGGGCGGGGCCGCCGCGGACACGGCCGGCCTGCGCGCGCACCTGGCCGGCCAACTGCCCGACTACATGGTGCCCGCCGCATTCGTCGCCCTGGACGCGCTGCCGCTGACCGCCCACGGCAAACTCGACCGCACCGCCCTGCCCGCCCCCGACCCGGCGGCGCTGGCGCCCACCCCCGGCCGCCCGCCGCGCGACGCCGCCGAGGCGGCGCTGTGCGATGTGTTCGCCGAGGTGCTCGGCGCCCCCGAGGTCGGCGCCGACGACGGCTTCTTCGACCTGGGCGGGCACTCGATGCTGCTGGTGCGGCTGCGCTCGCGGATCGAGGACCGCACCGGCGCTGCGCTCGCGATCGCCGACCTGTTCACCCACTCGACGCCGGCTGCCCTCGCCGCGCACCTGGCGGCCCAAGGCACCCCGCCCGGCGGCCCGGACCCGCACCACCGCACACCCGACCCCATCGGCTAAGAGCCGCCGCCCCTTCCCGCCAAGGACTGGAGTGTCCGCAGTGCCCGTTGTGCCAACAGCGCCCATGAACCGCTTCCGCGCCCGCATCCCCCGCCGGGGCATCGGGCTGCTCGCCGCTGCGGTGCTCGCCCTGAGCGCCTGCTCCAGCGGGGCCCAAGAGGCCGGCACCGGCGCACCCACCCGCGAGTTCACCAGCGACCACGCCGACCGGCCGGTGCAGATTCCCGAGGACCCCGAACGCGTCGTCGCCATCGGCTGGGCCGTCACCGCGCTGATCTCGGTCGAGGAAGCCGGCCTCGTCGGCGTCTCCAGCGGTACCCAGGACACCGGCATGACCCCCGAGGAGCTGGAGAAAGCCCAAGCACTGCCGCAGGTGGGCCGCGACCTGGAGATCAACGCCGAAAAGGTCGCCGCGCTGGAGCCCGACCTGATCGTCTCCGGCCTGCCGGCACCCATGGAGTTCGACTACTCCGAACTGGAGCAGATAGCCCCCGTCGCCGTCGCCGCAATGAACGAACCGTCGCAATGGAAGGACATGAACGGGCGCATCGCCGACGCCGCCGGAGTCGCCGCGGCCCACGCCCGGCTCATCGAGGACTACGACGCGCGCGCCGCCGAGCTGAAGGAGGAGTACGCCGGCGTGCTGGAGGACACCCTGTTCGTGTCCGTCGACGCCTACGGCGACGGCAACCGGACACTGGAGCACCGGGACTCCCACGGCACAACCGTGCCCGCCGACGCCGGGCTGCGGTTCACGGAGGAGGCCGACGACGGCGCCTTCAGCGAGTCGCTGCCGCTGGAGCGGCTGGACCGGCTCAACCGCTAGGACGCGGTCCTCGCCCGGGCAGAGGCCGACGGCACCCCCACCGACGCGGTCCAGGAGATCATGGGCCAGGGCCCGTGGCAGGAGCTGGAGCCGGTCGCCGCCGACCGCGTCTACCCGGTGCCCCAACTCGGCGCAATGAGCTACACGACCGGCTTGGAGCTCTTCGACCAGTTGGAGGAACGAGTGCTGCAGGACCTGTGACACCGGGCGCAGCAGGGCTGCGACGCGGCGCGCGCTCCGCATACCCGCCCGCCCCCTGCACCCCTGCGGCCCGCTCGGCCGCGCCCCAGCAACACCGCCCCCGCCGCCCGCGGGGAGACACCGGAGGTGACCCGCACGTGCCCGTGCCCGAACCCGCCCACACCGAGCAGGTGCCCGGCGCGGCGCCGCGCTCCTCGCCCCGCGAGATCGCCGCCTGCGACCGCGTCCTGGCCGCGGGCCCGCCCCCCGAACCCCGGCTGGCGCCGCCGTTCACCGCGCGCACCGCCCGGCCGCACGGCCCCGACCTGGACCTCGTCCACGAGTGGATGAACCTGCCGCACGTCGCCCGGTTCTACGACCAGGCCTGGAGCCGCGAGCGCTGGGCCGCGGAGCTGGCCGCCCAGCGCGCCGGCACGTTCTCCCGGCCCTTCATCGTCGGCTGCGACGGCACCGACCTGGCTTACGTCGAGCTTTACCGGGCCGCCCGCGACATCATCGCTCCCCACTACGACGCCGAACCCCACGACATCGGGTTCCACATCGCCATCGGGGTGCCCTCAGCGACCGGCCGCGGCACGGGTGCGCGGATCCTCGACGCCTTCGCCGACGCCGTCTTCGCCGCCGACCCCCTCTGCCGCCGCATCCTCATGGAGCCCGACGCCGCGAACGCCGCAGCCTGCCGCGCCGCCCGCAAGGCCGGGTTGGAGTTGCTCGCCGAGGCGGACCTGCCGCACAAGCGGGCCGCACTGTTCGCCCGGCGGCGCGGGTGAGGCGGGCCGCACCGCCCTGCCGACGACGGGCATGCCGGGGGTGGGAATGAGGCCGGTGCCGTCCGGACTGGTCATCGACCTGAGCCCGCTGCGCAGCGGGCGGGGATTCGGGATCGTCTTCGCGGTCCGGCTGATCTCGCTGTTCGGCGGCGGGTTCCGGCTGATCGCCCTACCGATGCAGGTCTACGGCATGACAGGCTCCTCGGCGCTGGTCGCCGGGGTCAGCGTCGTCAACGGGGTGGCGAGCTTCGGCGGCACCCTGCTGGGCGGGCTGCTGGCCGACCGCCTGGACCGGCGCCGGCTCATGCTGGCCGCTCTGGCAGCGGAAACCCTGGTCGTGGGGGTGTTCGCGCTGAACACCTACCTGCCGGACACGCCGCTGCTGTCGGTGATCTTCGTGTGCGCGGCGGTCAACGGCGTGATCGGCACGATGGGCCTGATCGCCCAGCAGTCCATGGTGCCCGCCCTGGTCGGCCCGCACCGGTTGGCGGCCGCCGGCGCGCTGTTCGCGCTGACCGCCCAGCTCGGCGCCGCCGCCGCGCCCGCGCTGGGCGGCGCGCTGATCTCGCTGGGCGGTGTCGGCGCCGGGTACGCGGCCACGTGCGCGATCGCCGCGGTCGCCACGGCCGCGGTGTGGTTCGTGCCGCAGACCCCCGCCGACACCGCGGTCCGGCACGCGCCGGCGCTGCGCGCGGTCGCCGACGGGCTGGCGTTTGCGGCCCGCCACCCCGTGGTGCGCCCGCTGCTGCTGCTGGGGTTCTCCCAGGCGCTGTTCACCGTGCCCACCGTGCTGATCCCCGAGTTCACCGACCGGGTCCTGCACGGCGACGCGGCGCTGGCCGGGCTGCTCTACACCGCTCCGGCGGCCGGGGCGCTGCTGGCCTCGCTCACCAGCGGCTGGACCGGCCGGGTCCGCCGCGCCGGCGCGATCGTGCCCGCAGCGGTGGCCGTGTGCGGCGCCTCGGTCGCACTGCTGGGGGCCGGGCGCACTGCTGCGGTCGCACTGGCCGCGCTGGTGCTGCTGGGGTGCTGCCAGGCGGTCGAGGAGATCCTGCGGTACGCGCTGATCCAGGCGCACACCCCCGATGCGCTGCGCGGCCGGGTCAACAGTGCGTGGCTGGCCCAGGCAACGGCGGGCGGGTCGCTGGGCGCGACACTGATGGGCGCGCTGGCCGCGGTCCTGGGCACCGCCGCCGCGTTGACAGCGGCCGGCGCGGTCGGGGCGGCCCTGGCCGGCGCCATTGCACTGGTCTCGCCGGGGCTGCTTGCCACCAGGGGTGCGGCGCCGCCCGCCCTTCCCGGCGACCAACCCGATTGATAGGTTAGCCTCGCCTAATTTTCCAATGATTCGTGTTCCGAGATGAGAGGAGTGGCCGGATGAGCAGCAACCCGTTCGACGACACCGAGGGCGGCTTCCTGGTGCTGGTCAACGACGAGGACCAGCACTCCCTGTGGCCGGAGTTCGCCGCGGTCCCCGACGGCTGGCGGCAGGTGCTGGGCCCGGTCGACCGCGCGGCCGCACTCGAGTACGTCGAGGCCAACTGGACCGACCTGCGCCCCCGCAGCCTGCGCGTGGCGATGGGCGAGGAGTGAGGCCGGGCCGGCCGGCCGGCGCCCGCGGCGCAAAGCCCGGATCCGGCGCCGGGTCCGGGGCCGGGCTGGACCGTACGATCGCCACCCCGGAACCCGGCACAACGGGCGCCCGCGCGGCCACGCGGGACCGCCGCCGCCCGTTGCGCCGCTTCGTGCCGCAGTCGGCCGCTGCCGCTACCGCCGAGACGGCGGGCAGCGCCCGGTACCACCGCCGCCGCGGGGAACCCCGCACCGGTTCTGCCGCACCGGTACGGCCGACCGGCGGGGAGACCGGGCGGTGAAACTGCGCGACACCCTCATCGATCTCACCCCGCTGCGCCTGAGCCGCGAGTTCCGGGTGGTCTTCACAGCACGGCTGATCTCGGTCTTCGGGCTCGGGTTCGCGATGGTCGCGCTGCCCATGCAGGTCTACTCCGCCACCCACTCCTCCGTCCTGGTCGCCGTCGTCAGCGCCGTCAACGGCGCCTCGGTGTTCGGCGGCACGCTGGTCGGGGGAGTCCTGGCCGACCGGTTCCCCCGGCGCACCCTGATCGTCACCGGCCGGGGCGCCGCCACGATCGCTTTCACCGGGCTCGCGCTGAACGCGCTGTGGGCGGCGCAGGGTTCCGGTACGGCGAGCTTCGCGGTGATCTGCGCGTGCGCGGTGCTGAACGGGTTCGCGGGCACATTCAGCACCGTCGCGCTGCAGGCCGCGGTGCCCGGGCTGGTGCCGCGCGACCGGCTGCCCGCCGCCGGGGCGCTGCTCGCGCTGACCGGACAGCTCGGCTCCATCGCCGCTCCCGCGCTGAGCGGCGCCGTCATCGCGCTGTGGGGATTCACCGCCGTCTTCGGTATCACCGCCGCGGTCTGCGCGCTCACCACCGGCCTGGTCCTGCTGCTACCGCCGCTGGCACCGGACACCGGCTCCGCCGGCGGCTCCGGAACCGGCATGGCCGCCGCTGCGGCCGACGGCGCCCGCTTCGCCGCGCGGCACCGCACCGTGGGGCCGCTGCTGCTGCTCGGGTTCGTGCAACTGCTGTTCGCCACGCCCTACGTGCTGATACCCGAGTTCACCGACACCGGGCTGCACGCCGGCGAGACCGCCGCCGGGCTGCTCTACTCGGCCTCCGCCCTCGGCGCCGTGCTCGCCTCCCTCACCAGCGGGTGGACCCGCACCGTGCGGCGCAGCGGCGGCGTCCTGCTGGCGGCCGTCGCCTGCTGCGGCATCGCATCGGCCGCCTTCGGCGCCTCCACCCAGTTGGCGCTGGCGGCGGCGGCCCTGGTGGCGCTCGGGTTCGCCGAGATCATCGAGGAGATCGTGCGTTTCGCGCTGCTGCAGTCGCACACCCCCGACGCGCTGCGCGGGCGCGTCAACAGCGTCTGGAGCGCGCAGAACACGGTCGGCGGGGCGCTGGGCGCGCTCGTGCTGGGGGCGATGGCGCCGCTGATCGGCGCCGGCGCGGCCGTGGTCGCCGGCGGCGCGATCACCGTCGCCCTGGTGGCCGTCCTCGGCGCCGCGGCACCCGGCCTGCGCCGGGCCGCCAACGGAGGCGCGGCGCAGCCGGGACCGGCACCGGAAACGACGGAGCCCGGACCGGGACTGTCGAGTTAGCTAAGCCTAAGCTAAAGTGATGGCGGAAGTGCCGGCGGCGGCACCCGCGCCCCCGGGCACCGGCCGCCCCTACCGCGACGACGCCCGTTTGCATCTGGAGTGATGTCCGCATGACCACCGCCGTCCGCGACCCGCGCGTGGAGTTCTACCCCTTGCGCTCCCGGACCCTGGAAGTACGCACGGTCGAGCGCATCACGCCGGGCATGGTCCGCGCCGTGCTCACCGGCTCGGACCTGGAAGGCTTCCGCAGCGACAACTTCACCGACCACGTCAAGCTCTTCTTCCCCGACGAACAGACCGGTGAACTGCACCTGCCCCGGTTCGACGCCGACGGCCGGTGGGACGTCCGCGCCCCGGAGCTGACCTTCCGCGACTACACGGTCCGCCGCTACGACGCCGCTGCAGCCGAGCTGACCATCGACCTCGTCGACCACGACCACGGCCCGGGCGGCCGCTGGGCCGCGCGGGCGCGCCCCGGCGACCGGCTCGGCGTCCTCGGCCCGCGCGGCACCCACCACATGGACTACGACTTCGACTACTTCGTCGTCGGCGCCGACGAGACCGCGCTGCCCGCCGCCGCCCGCTGGCTGGAGCAGGAGCTGCCGCGCGACGCGCGCGTGCTGGCGTTCGTGGAGGTGGCCGACTCCGGCGAGGAGCAGCAGCTGGACCTGCCCGCGGGAGCCACCGTCACCTGGCTGCACCGCAACGGCGCCGCCCCCGGCACCACCACCCTGCTGGAGGACGCCATCCGCGGCGCCGAACTGCCCGAGGGCCGCGGCTTCGCCTGGTGCGCGGGCGAAGCCGGTACCCTCAAGCCCATCCGGCGCCACCTCAAGGAGCGGGGGTTCGAGCGGGGCAAGAGCCTCGAAGTCGACGGCTACTGGCGGCGCGGCACCACCAACCACGACCACCACGGCGACGACGAGTAGCGCCGCCTGCGGCCCATGCCGCCGCCCGCCCCGCCCCGGTGCACGTTTCCGGCGGGGCGCGCACTACCCTCATTGGCGGTCGCGGAATCCGCCGCGGCGCGCGGGTGTTCGCCCATTGGCGGCAACGCCCCGCACCGCCGCGGCGCAACCGCCACGAGCGTGCACGGGACCCGTACCGCGGGCCCGTAGTCATATCGCAGTGAGGGAAATCGAGGTAGGAGATCGTGCGTCGCACCCTGTTCCACGGCAAGATCCACCGCGCGACGGTCACCCAGGCGGACCTGCACTACGTGGGATCCATCACCATCGACGCCGACCTGCTGGACGCGGCCGACATCGTCGAAGGCGAGCAGGTCCACGTGGTCGACATCGACAACGGCAACCGCCTCGTCACCTACACCATCGCGGGCGAACGCGGCAGCGGAGTCATCGGCATGAACGGGGCCGCCGCCCACCTGGTGGGTCCGGGCGACCTCGTCATCATCATGTCCTACGTCGAGTTGGCGGAGTCCGAACGCGCCGGCCACGTCCCCCACGTGGTCCACGTCGACGCCGCCAACCGGATGGTCGCGCTGGGCACCGACCCCGCCGAGCCGGTCCCGGACTCCGACCTGGTCTCCGGAACGGCCCTCGCGGGAGCCGACCCCGCCAAAACCTGACCCGCCCCGCCCTGCCGCCCGGCGGCCCGAGCATGAACAATCGCCCGCCCCGGCAGCGGCAGGGCCGCTGCCGGGGCGGCGCCACATCAGTCGTCCGGGTGCGCCTCCGCCGGCGGGATGGCCGCTGAAAGTATGCGCAGGTCGTCGAAGGCCCGCAACAGATGCGGGTCCAAGCCCTGCTCGGGATCTTCCAGCCAGGCTTTTGCCGCTTGGTGGAAGGTGGCCCAGCCGGTATCTGCGGCCAGGCCGGCCACCCGGTCGGCCACGCCGCGTTGCCGCAGGGACTCCGCCAGGGTTTCGGTGATCGACGCCGCCTTGGCCATCTCGCGTTCCCGCAGCGCCGGTGTTTCGGCGATGATCGCCAACCGCGGCTCGGAGAACGGGCGGTTGTCCTCCAGAATCCAGCAGGATTTCCGGAAGGCGTAGAGCAGCATTTCGAGCGGCTGCAGATCATCGGGCGCTTCGGCCACCGCCCGCTGCAGCGCTTCGCGCAGCGTGGCCTCGCCGTCGAACAGGACCTCGCGCTTGTCCGGGAAATGCCGGAAGTACGTGCGCTCGTTGACGCCCGCTCGGGCGGCGATCTCGGCCGTGGTGGTCTGGTCGAACCCGCGTTCCCGGTACAGCTCCAGGGCCGCCTGCTGAAGGCGTTGGCGCGCTGCTTCTCCGCTCCGTGGCACTCCCCAAGGCTACCGCCCGGCGGCGGCAGACGATTCATTATGTCAGTCACTGGCGCTACGGTTGGCTCTGCGTTAGTGTCAGCGACTGGCGCTACTTAGTGTCAGTCACTGGCTTTAAGGGGAGAGTATCTGATGCACGTCTTCGTTACCGGCGGTTCCGGCCAGACCGGCCCCGCCATCGTTGCCGAGCTGATCGCGGCCGGCCACACCGTCACCGGCCTGGCGCGCTCGGATGCCGCCGCCGCCCGGCTGGAATCGCTGGGTGCGGCGACGCGCCGCGGGTCCCTGGACGACCTCGACAGCCTGCGGAGCGGCGCCGCAGCGGCCGACGGCGTCATACACATGGCCTTCGGCGGCGACTTCTCCGACACCGACGACATGATGCGGCGCGACCGCGCGGCGATTGAGGCGCTCGGCCAAGCATTGGCGGGCTCGGGCAAGCCGTTCGTCAGCACCTCCGGCACCCTGGTCATGCCCGCCGACCGGGAAAGCACTGAAAAGGACGCGCCCGACCCGCACGGGATCGCCGGATTCCGGATCGCCGGAGAGCAGGCCTGCCTCGGCAGCGCCGACCAGGGCGTACGCGCGAGCGTGGTCCGGCTGGCGCCCACCGTCCACGGCCCGGGGGACTACGGCTTCATCCCGATGCTCATCGCCACCGCCCGCAAGACCGGGGTGTCGGCCTATGTCGGCGACGGTGGCAACCGGTGGCCCGCCGTACACCGGCTCGACGCGGCGGTGCTGTTCCGCCTGGCCGTGGAAAAGGCTCCTGCAGGCAGCGTGCTGCACGGAACGGCCGAAAGCGCCGTCACCCTGAAGAGCATCGCGGAGACGATCGCCCGGGGCATGGGGCTGCCCGCGGTTTCGCTGAGCCCGGACGAGGCGGCCACGCACTTCGCGAGCCCGTTCATGGCCGCCGCCTACGGCTTCGACGCGCCCGTGTCCAGTTCTTACACGCAGGAGCTGCTCGGCTGGTCGCCCACCCACCCGACCCTGCTCGACGACATGGAGCACGGCGACTACTTCGCCGCCCCGGACTCCTGAACGACGCTGTACGCCGCCGACCGCCCGCACTGCGCCGGCAGCACCACCGGCCCCGGCACAGGAACCGGCACCAACCCCGGCACCGCCCACGCCACTGCAAGCGGCAACATGAACGGGCGCCCGCCCCGGCGGCGCGGCAGGGGCGTCGCCGGGGCGGGCGGGGCCTCGTGCCCCAGGGGCGAGGGCACGAGGCGCCCTCCGAGCCGTCCTCGCGGGCTGCGCGGCCGACCGCGGGGGCACGGCGGTCGTTCGCGCGCGGCGAGGTCAGGGGGCGGCTCGGAAGGCGTGCCCCACCTCCGTTGGGGTGGGGCCGCTGCGGTAGAGGGCGGTGGTCGCGCCGCCCTCGTCGGTGCCCAGGCCGAACCAGGCGTAGCGTTGGACAAAGGGCAGCTCTGACAGCATCTCCGCTGACGCGGTGACGAACGCCGCCTGCTCCGCGGGCGCGGGGTAGCGCGGCGTCCCAGCGGAAAAGTCGATCAGCGCGTACTCGGTCAGCCACACCGGCTTGCCGTACTTCTCGTGCACCTTGCCGAGGTAACCGCGCAGCTGCTCGACGGCGGGGCCGGTACGGAAGTCGGCGCCGTACCAGTGCACCGTGATGAAGTCGACGCGGTAGCCGCGCTGGTCGGCGCCTGCCATGAACCGGTCCAACCAGCCGCCCTCGGCGTCCGCGCCGTAGGCCACGGACGGGCTGCCGAGCCTGCTGCCCGTCTCCTCCAACCGCGGCCACAGCTTCAGGGCCTGCTCCACGGACATGTCGGCCTGGGCCGCCATGTCGGGCTCGTTGAACCCGAGCAGGTGGTCGCCTGCCGCCTCGGCTTCGGCCAGGGCCTGGTCGGTGACCGAGTCGGCGCCCCAGATCATGGGCACGAACTCGGCCCCGGACGCTGCGCTGACGCCGAGGCGGTCGGTGGACCACGTGTAATACCAGCCGGCGCCCGATAGCTGCAGCGCCTCGCCGGCGCCGCCGAACTCCCACACCGCCACGCCCTTGCCGCCGGTGGCGGTGGTCTCGGCGGGCTCGGTGGTTTCGGCTGTAGCGGGCGCCGAGAGCGACGGCGGGGGCGCCGACCGGGACGGCGCGGGTGTTGCGCTCGGCGAGGGCGCGGGGGAGCCGGGTGCCGCGCTGGACTCCTGGGCCGCCGGCCTCGGGGCGGGAGCGGCCGACTGCGCGGGGGTGCCGTCCGCGACCGCAACCGCGACCAGGACTCCCGTGGCGACCGCTCCCGCGCCCGCGGCGGCCAGGACGCTCCGCCGGGCGGCGGACGGGTACACCCGGCGGTGTCCTGGAGCGCGGATACCGCGCTGCGGGGACGGGCCGGCGCGGGCGTCCGCCGTCGGCTCCGCCGTCTGTCCCGCGTCCCCTGCCTGGCCCGTGCCTCCCGCGTCTCCCGGGCCCCCGCCGCCGGCAGGCCCGTCGTCCGCCGCGCCGGGGAATCCGGAGCGCAGGGCCTCGGCAACGGCCTGGTAGAGCGCCGGCGGCGGGGCGAGCAGCGGCAGGCCGCGCAGCAGCCCTTCGACCGGTGCGCGCCGGTCGGGGCCGCCGTCGCAGCGGGAGCAGCCGCGGACGTGGCGGGCCAGCCGCTTGCGCCACAGCGGGCTGGGGCGGCCGTCCCAACCGCCGGTGATGCCGCCGAGTTCGGGGCAGGCGGGCTCGGCCGCCAGGGCGCGCACGACGCCGCGGCTGACGTCGAGCTGGTCTTTGAGCCGGCGGACGCGCATGGCGGCGTGCCGTTCCGACAGCCCCAGCGCGCCGGCGAGCTCGGCGCGTTCGAGCCGGCCGGTCTCCTCCAGCCACCACAGGGACAGCAGCTCGCGGTCGTCCTCGTCGAGCCAGCGGGTCGCCTCGGCGACCTCGCGGCGCTGGTCCGCGAGGTTCAACCGCAGGATCGTCAGCGACACGAAGTCGGAGGCGTCCGGCAGGTGCTCGGCCTGCGGCAGCGGCCTGAGGTTGTCGCGGGTCCGCTGCCGGGCGCGGATCCAGTCCCGTATCCGCCGCACGGTAATGGCCACCATCCAGGATCGGTACGACTCCGGCTGCTCCAACCGCCCGAGGCCGCGCATGACGCGCAGCAGGGTCTCCTGCACCACGTCGTCCACGTCGCTGTGGCCGTCCAAGGCCCGGCCGACGATGTTGTAGACGAGCGGCAGCGACTCCGACAGCAGCCTTTCGACGGCCTGCGGGTCGCCGTCGCGGGCGGCGGCCACCAGCGCGGGGTCCGGCCCTGCTCCGGGATCGTGGCTCATTGCTGGGCTTCCCTTCGGGTGTCTGCAGCGGCGACGGAGGCCGGCAGCGGTCTGTCGGCCCGTCCCACCCAAGGAGACGCGGGCGGACGCCGCCGACAACGAAAACCTGCCGAAGATTTTCCGGCGCAGGGCCGAGTGGCGCACCCTGCCTGGTCACCGGCGTTGCCGGGGCATCAGGTGCGCCATCCAGGGATCTTCGTGATCGGGAAGACGGCCGAAAATTTTCGGAATCGGTGCTGCTTTTGCGGGTGAAGAGTCACAACATCCGCTGTCCGATCTCGGGTGCGAACGCCCATTAAACGGCTATGAGCAGGAATAACGCGCAACAAGCGGCAATCTTCGGGGTGCCGATTATTTCGCAAACGTTCCGGAAATTATTGACAACGGAAGCGGGAGCGGCCAACACTGTGACTATCGACACATCTCACGCATAGTCAGTGCGGATAACCCAAAGCGACCCGGCTTTCCGGTTGCAGGCCGCAGGAACCACAGGAAACGGGGCCGGGTCCGCCCCCGGCGCGGCGCCGGCCTGCCGGCGGCCTTCCCTGGCCGCCGGCAGGCCGGCCGGGCCGCATCCCCCGCCCGGTCGTGCGAACGGCCGTTATGAGCAGGAAAGGCATGAAACATGGATAACGGCAACACCCCCGCGCACTCGATCGACCGCAGGAAGTTCATCGGCCGTGCCGCGGGCACCGTGGCGCTGGCCACCACATCCGGGCTGCTGCTGCCCGGCACCGCCCACGCCGACACCACCATCAGCTCCAACCAGACCGGCACCCACGAGGGCTACTACTACTCGTTCTGGACCGACGCCCCCGGGACGGTGTCCATGACGCTGAGCGCCGGCGGCAGCTACAGCACCTCGTGGGGCAACACCGGGAACTTCGTCTGCGGCAAAGGCTGGAGCCGCGGCGGACGCAGGACCGTCAACTACTCGGGCAGCTTCTACCCGTCCGGCAACGGATACCTGTGCCTGTACGGGTGGACGTCCAACCCGCTCGTCGAGTACTACATCGTCGACAATTGGGGCAGCTACCGCCCCGAGGGCGAGTACAGGGGCACGGTCTCCAGCGACGGCGGTACTTACGACGTCTACCAGACGATGCGCTATAACGCCCCTTCCGTTGAAGGCACCGCAACATTTCCCCAGTACTGGAGCGTCCGCCAGTCGAAGAAAACGGGTGGGAACATCACGACCGGAACCCACTTCGACCAGTGGGGCCGTTATGGCATGAATCTGGGCAGTTTCGATTACTACATGATCATGGCGACCGAGGGCTATCAGAGCAGCGGAAACTCCAACATCACGGTGCGCTGACCGTTATCCCATCCCCCCGGCGTCCGTCCGCCGAGCGGTTCGCCGCACTTGACGCGCGGAACGCGGATCCCCTGTGGCGCGGCGCTTCCAGCCGCCGCGCCACAGCGGCGCCGGCATCGGGGCCGGCCTTATCCGGAATTTTCCAAGTGGAGCCGCCGCCATTCGGCGGAGGAAAACCCGGCTCAGAAGTCGAAACCCCACCGCACCCGCAGGACGGGCCGCCGGGACAACGGCAGGTGCGTTCCGCGAAAACAGCAGGCCGCCATTTGTCCAGGATCCGAGCGTGACCACATCCGGCCGATCGCCGGGTTGGCGGCCGGGTATGAGCCCAGTGAAATGGACGACGGCGAAGACGACGACCGGCGCGAGACCGCGGCGCACATCGAGTGGCAGAAACAGGGCATGTGGCTGGTCCTGTGGGGTGCCTACACCCGCCGCTACTGGGCGTTCGCGCGCTGGCCGGTCCCTCAGGGCGGAGCGGTCGCCTCTGCGGTCGACCCCGACGCCCTCTATGCCGAGATGCGGCGCATCGAGCGCGAGTTCGGCTTCCTCCGCTGGCGCTACGGCGGCGGCTGACCGCCGCCCGCCCCCGGCGAGCCGTCCACCCGGGCCGTGCGCCGACTCGGCCGAATTTCGGGCCGCCGCTGCCCGTACTCCGGTAACGCCCCGTCACCTGCCGCGGGAAAACCTGACCGAAATCGATGCGCTTCGGCGTGTGCCGCACGGTGGGGCGCTCACCGGACGTTACCGTCCGTGGATCATTCGTGGCACACCGGAAGGGGGCGGCTTGGCTGAGCAGAGGCTGCGGGTGGTGCGCGACTCCGCTGCCGGCACCCCGCACGTCAGCGGGGCCGCGTCGGGACCGGTGGTCCAGGTGGATCTTGCGGCACCCGATGAACCGGCGACGGCGGCTCCAGCGGCTCCGGCGGATTCGGCCGCGTCCGCCGAGCCGGCGGATCCGGCCCAACCGGCCCAACCGGTGGATCCGGCCGAACCGGCAGATCCGGCCCCCGAGTCCGGCGGCGACGGTGCGCACGCGGCTCCGCGGACCCGGTCCGGGCGCAAGAAGCTCAAGTCCGCGGCCGTTGTCGGCGCCGCGGCGGCGCTCATCGCGGGTGTGGCGGGCACCGCGGTGCTGCTGCTCGGCAGCGGCGGCGACACCTTGGGCGGTCTCGCGGCCCGCCTGCCCGCCGGCGGCAAGCACCACGACCAGCCGCCCGCCAACGGCGGATCCGGCCGGGGCGGAGATCCGGCCCCCTCGGGCAAGCTGCGATTCACCGTCACCGGTGTGCACACCGGACTGGAACGCGTGGGCGGCGCCGTTCAGGGCGAATACGCCCAAGGCCGCTTTGTGATCGTCCGCATCGCCGTGCGCAACGCAGGGGAGCGGGCAACCATGTTCACCGACGCCGACCAGTTGCTCGTCGACTCAGCGGGCAGGCGCTACCGCCCCGACAACACGGCCGGCCTGCAGGCCGGAAATTCGGACCGGCTGTTCGGCCGCCTGGGACCGGGGAAAGAGGTCCGCGGCGGTCTGGTCTTCGACGTTCCGCGCGGTACCGATCCGGCAGCCCTGCACCTGCAGGACTTCACCGCCGCCGACGCCGCGCCCGCGGTGATCCGCCTGGACGCGTAACGGCGGACCTGCCGCGCGGCCGCACACCGGCCCCCGCTCTGGTTGGGGCGGCGCCTGCGGTGGCATACTGACCGCGGTCCACGACAGGGGGCGCGTCATGTCAGCAGGATTCGTGGCGGCGGTCAGCCGCCGAGCCGACCATACCTTCAGCAAGGACGGTGCCGAGGAGATCCGGGTCCTGGAGGGACTCGGCGTCGAGGGCGACGCACACCTGGGAACGACGGTGCAGCACCGGTCGCGGGTGGAGCGCGATCCCACGCAGCCCAACCTGCGCCAGGTCCACCTGATCCCCGCCGAACTGCACGACGAGCTGCGCGCAACCGGTTTCGAGGTCGGTCCCGGCGACCTCGGGGAGAACATCACCACCCGCGGACTGGATCTGCTCGCGCTGCCCACCGGAGCCCTCCTGCAGCTGGGTGCCGAAGCGGTCATCGAGGTCACGGGGCTGCGCAACCCCTGCCAGCAGATCGACGGCTTCCAGTCGGGCATGCTCAAGGCGGTCATCGGCCGCGACGCCGACGGCGCTCCCGTTTTCAAGGCCGGTGTGATGGCCGTTGTGCGGGCCACCGGCGGGGTCCGCCCGGGCGATGCGATCGCGGTGCGCGCGCCCGCCGGCCCGCACGTCCCGCTGGAGCGTGTCTGAGGGCCCCGATCGGCGCTGACCATGCCGAATGCCCGTCTCAGCGTTAAAACCCAGGCATTCCTGCATGATCGGTGGTGCGCCGAGCCGGCCCGGCAGCTAAGGCGCCAGCGCAGGGTTGCGGATCCACTCCTGGAGTTCGGCGCGGCGGTCGGAGTCGCACTTGAGCGGGCAGGTGGTGCAGAAGCCGTGCTCGGGGTCGCCCTTGTAGTCGAAGCAGCAGGTGCCCCGGACCGCCCAGGTGCCGCGCGGGTGGTCCTCGTAGAAGGGGAACAGCCGCGGGCGCGCGCGGGTGACCGCGCCGGATTCGAGCAGTGCCCGGCCGAGTTCGCCTGCGCGCTGCCAGGCGGCTTCGGGATCGCGGCCGAGGAAGCGGGCCGGGTTGAGCATGTAGAAGTGCTGGGTGTCGAGCACCCAGCCCCACAGTGTGCGCAGGCCGATGCGGGTGTGTTCGTGCAGCGCGTTGAGGATGGGGGAGAAGGCCTGCACCAGGTGGCGGGCGGCGATGTGGTCGAGGGCGGCGTTGTCGGGCACCACCACCGCGTCGGGGTGGCCGGCCGCGGGGTCGTCGGGCAGTACCGCCATGCGGGAGCTGGTGATGGTGGGGGTGCCGAATGTCGAGGTGGACAGCCACGGGAACCACAGGTGGCGTTCGTCCAGCAGCGCCGCCCGCCCGGTGAGGTAGATACCCGCCGACACCAGGAAGATGGGCTCGCGCAGCAGCGCGCGCATGAAGTGGGTGGCGCCCGGCAGCTTGTGGTCGGGGCCGTGGTGGGCGACGAGTTGGTTGAACAGGGTGGCGACCGCGCCCTCGGCGACCATGAGGTCGGTGCGGTACCAGTGCTCGGTGCCCGGGTGTTCGCGCGTGCGCTGAGTGGTCGCGGTGCGGATATCAGGCAGCGGCGCGAACTTGAGCGGCACACAGGCGTCGATCACCGCTTGCAGCGGGGCCTGCTCCTGGGCCATGCGGCCTCAGCCAACCTTCCTGCACCGCGTCGGGGACGTGCGGCTTCGGTACGCGGGAACATCGCGGCGCCCGAACGCCGGCCGGATGCACAACGGCGGCGACCTCGATCGCCGTTCTTTAGTTGAGGCTACCCTAATTCGCGAGGGCGGGGCAACGAGATCCCCGCGCCCCTCACCTGCACCCCCGCGGCACGGCAACCGCAGCGGCCGCGCGGGCCGGAGCGGAGCCCGGCCACCGGCGCGGCCGCCCCGCCGCAGTGCCGGCTGTCAGCGCGGCGGTGGGGGCCGGGCGGTGCCGCGCTCCAGCCACCACTGGGCGATGAGCAGGTTCACCACCCAGCTCAGCCAGATCGACGCACCCACCGCCGCCTCGGTCATGAGCTCGCGGTCGCCGCCGTAGACGCTGTCCAGGGTGGGTTCGGCGGCCAGGAAACACAGCACGAGCCAGACCCGGTTGGCGACGATCGAGAAGCACAGCGCGAAGCTGCGGACCATCCACACGCGGTGCCGGGCGTAGTCGCGCCGCCGCGCGGCGCGGTAGCCGGCCGCCGTGCAGCCGAACCAGAGCAGTGCCGCAAGCGCGTTGCCGCTGATCTGCGCCAGCCCTTGCTGCCCCAGCAGACCGGAGGCAAGCGCCAGCGGCGCGCTCGGCAGGACCCCGGCGAACACGTAAAGGCGCCCGCTCCACCGGTGCACCGCCGGGCGGCGCCGGCGCAGCCGCGGCCACACCTGCAGGCAGCAGCAGACCAGGGCGACCGTGCCGAACAGGATGTGGCTGAACAGCACCGGATAGTGCAGGGCCGAGCCTTCCTGCAGCGGCAGCCGCGCCTGCGCGGGGTAGAGAGTGGCGTAGGGCGGCAGGGAGAACGCGAGGAAAGCGGCGGTGACGGCGGCCAGCGGCAGTATCCAAGGCCGCCGCCACCAGCTCCGGTGCCGGGGCTGCGCAGCGTGCCCGGCCGGCGTCTTGGGCGCCGGTGCAGGGGGTGGGGACGGATCGCGGCGCGCGCTCACCGGCTCAGCCTCCGGTACCGGGCCAGCGCCAACGGGACGCACACGGCCAGGATCGCCGACGGCCACAGCACCGCCATGAGCACCGGGTGCTCGGCGACCCACGAGCCGCCGCCCGTGCCCGGGTTGCCGAAGAGCACCCGGGCGGCACCGACCACCGACGAGACGGGATTCCACTCGGCTACGGGCGCCAGCCAGGCGGGCATGTGCCCGGGCGGGGCGAACGTGGTCGAGACCACGCCCAGCGGGAACGCCAACGGGTACACGATCAGCCCGACGACGTTGGGGTTGGGCGCGGCCAGGCCCAGGTAGATGCCCACCCAGGTCATCGCGAACCGGAAGAGCAGCAGCAGTCCCACCGCCTGCGCGGCTTCGGCGGCCGTGCCCTGCCAGCTCCAGCCCACCAGCCATCCGCAGCCCAGCAGCACCGCCATCTCCAGCAGCGCCCGCAGCATGTCGGCGGCCGCGCGCCCGCTCAGCAGCGCCGATGTCGCCATGGGCATGGAGCGGAAGCGCCCCATCACGGCCTTGTCGGCGTCCAGCGCAACCCCGGTGGCGGTGGCGGCGATCGAGTACAGCATCGCCATGACGAAGATCCCCGGCATCAGGAAGGCGCGGAAGTCCGCGGCCCCGCCGGTGGTGCCGGCGGCCATGGTTTCGCCGAACACGAAGCCGAACACCAGCACCATCATCAGCGGGATGCACAGCGCCAGCAGCGGTTCGGCGGGGGAGCGCGCGGAGTGGACGAGGTTGCGCCCGGTGAGCACCCAGCCGTCGGCTGCCGCCCTGCTCAGGCGGCCGCGGCGCGCGGGTGCGGGCGCCGCAGGCGGCCCGCCCGGGGCCGGATCCGGCTGCGGCGGGGCGGGCGGAGAGGACGCGGCGGTCATGCCGGCACCTCCGCATCCTGGCTGCGGTGCCCAGCGCCGGCGGGGGCGCCGCGGGCGCCCGCGGCGCTGCCGGCATGCCCGGTCAGGCCGAGGAAGACGTCTTCCAGCGTGGGCCGGCGCAGCCCGATGTCCTCGGCGGCCAGACCCGCCTCGTCCAACGCCCGTACGATCGCGGTCAGCGCGTCGATCCGGCCGCGGGCGGCCACGGATGTACTGACACGGCGCTTCTCGGCGCGGACCTGCGGTACGGCGCCGCTGACACGGGCGGCGATTTCGGCCACCGCGGCCAGGTCGGCGGTCTCGGCGGCCACGATGTCGATCCGGTCTGCGCCGATGCGCGACTTCAGTTCGCGGGCGCTGCCGTCGGCGACGACCGCTCCGGTGTCGACCACGCAGATGCGGTCGGCGAGCCGGTCGGCCTCCTCCAGGTACTGGGTGGTCAGCAGCACGGTGGTGCCGGCGGCGACCAGGGCGCGCACCGAGTCCCAGACGGCGGTGCGGCTGCGCGGGTCCAATCCGGTGGTGGGCTCGTCCAGGAAGAGTACTTCGGGGTCGCGGACCAGGCTGGCGGCGAGGTCGAGCCGGCGCCGCATGCCGCCGGAGTAGTCCCGGGCCAGGCGCCGGGCGGCCCCGGTCAGCGCGAAACGCTCCAGCAGTTCGTCGGCGCGGCGGCGCGCACCGGCTGCGCCGAGCCCGCTGAGCCGGCCGAACATGGCCAGGTTGGCCCGGCCGCTGAGCAGTTCGTCGACGGCGGCGTACTGCCCGGTCAGCCCGATGCGTTCGCGGACCCGGTCGGGGGAGCGGGCGACGTCGAACCCGGCGACCTCCGCGCGGCCGGAGTCGCTGCGGCGCAGGGTGGCCAGGATTTCCACGGCCGTGGTCTTGCCCGCCCCGTTGGGGCCGAGCAGGGCGCAGACGGTTGCGCGGGGGACCGCGAGGTCGAAGCCGTCCAATGCCCGGGTCGCGCCGTAGCGCTTGTGCAGCCCTTCGGCGGTGACCGCGTATCGGTTCATCTCGGCACCCCTCCTTTCTGTGTATGGCGCACACTATTTAGTTTAAGAGATACACAGTCTTAGGATGGGAGTCAAGCCGAGCGATGATTGGCGGGCGATGGCGACACAACGCAGCGAGGACGACCGGCAAACCGGAGCCGGAACCGGAGGCGAATCCGAGGAGCGCTGGGAGCTGCTGTGGCGGGTGCGCGAGCGCCCCCGCCGCGGGCCGCGGCCCAAGCTGAGCCTGGACGGGGTGGTGGCCGCGGCCGTGGGCCTGGCCGACGCCGAAGGGCTCGATGCGGTGTCGATGCAGCGGGTGGCCGCCGAGCTCGGTTTCACGACGATGTCGCTGTACCGCTACGTCCCGAGCAAGGAGCGGCTCGTCGAGCTGATGGCCGACTCCGCGCTGGGTGCGCCCCCCGGCCCCGGCGGTGCCGGCGACTGGCGCGACCGGTTGGAGCTGCTCGTGCGAGAACTGGCCGCGCTGTACCGGCGCAGGCCCTGGTTGCTGCGCATGGAGGTCTCCGGGCCCCCGGCGGCGCCGATGCAGCTCGCCTGGTTCGAGGCCTACCTGGACTCACTGGCCGATTCCGGCCTGCCCGGAAGTGAGCGGGTCTCGGTGGTCCTGTTCATCGACGGGGCGGTCCGCGAACTCGCCCGCATCGCAGTGCAGATGGAGCAGGCCCGCCAACACAGCGGCGAGAGCGACGAGGCGGCCGGTGCCGCCCACGCGCGCGTGCTGCGCCGCTTTGCGGTGCCCGAGCGTTTTCCCAACGTGGCGGCCCTCGTCGCCGAGGGCGTCTTCGACCCGCCGCCGACCGACGGTGCCGACACCGCTGATGCGGGCAGCGGCAGTGAGCTTGTCGACGGGGTCGGCACCGACATCGTCTTCGGGCTGCACCGCCTGCTCGACGGCGTGCAGACCCACGTTCGGGAGCGCACGCGGGCCGGGTCCGGCTGAGGGGCACCGGACCCGGCCCGCGCTGCGCCCCCCGCGCCCGCGCCGACGTCCCGGCTCGCCGGCCGCCGGAGCGGCCGGCGGCTCAGCGCAGCAGCACCAAGTGGTGGCGCACCAGGGCCTGCAGGATCCGGGCCGTGGTCTCCGGCGGCGTGTTGGAGTCCGCCGCCAGTTCGCCCACTGTGGTCTGCGGGCGGCGCGCCAGTTCGGCCAGCACCGGCTCGGCGGCCGCTGGCAGGCGGTAGCGCTTGCCCGAGACCGTCAACGCCACTTGCTCGCCCTCGCGCTCCAGCGGCGGGGCCAGGATGGGGACGAACTCCACGCGGGTACCGGTGTGGGGCTCGGCACCGTCGACCGCCCAGGGCAGCGCAAACGTCTGCCGCCGGGGGAAGTGGGAGTCGCGCTCGGCCAGGAAACCGTCGAGGTCGTGCTGCTCGGCCGCGTCGGCGAGCCGGCGGATGAGTTCGTGGCGGTGCTTGTTCCGTTCTTCGGCGGAGGCGAAGCGCGGCAGATCGGCCCTAAAGAAATCTACGTCGTAAAGGTGCTCCAGGAGTGAACGCGCCCAGTCGATCCCCGTCGCCCGGGTGAACCCGAACGTCAGATGCATGCTGACATCGCCGGTGCCCTTGACCGTGTGCCACCAGCCGCGCGGCACGTGCAGCACGTGGCCGGGGGAGAGCACCCCCTCCCACACCGTGCCCTCGGGCGGGGTGTGGCTGTGGTCGGAGTCGACCTTCATCGGGTGCGGGCGGCTGCCGGGACCGTGCACCTGCCAGGACTTGGTCCCCTCCAGCTGCACGATGAAGGTGTCGTGGTCGTCCCAGTGGGTGTCGAAACCGTGGGAGTCGCCCCAGATGAGGTACAGGTTCACCTGCGCGCGCTCGCGCACCAGGCGCATCAGGTCATCGGTGGCCGCACGGATCGGCGGGTGCAGCCGGTCCACAGCGTCCAGCACCAGGCTCGCGCCCTCGCGCAGTTCGCGGTAGAGGCCGTCGGGCCGGATCGCGGTGCGCTCGGCGCCGGAGGTGCGGCCCTGGTCGGTGTAGCGGGCGGCGGTTACGGGCGCGCCCTTGCGGTGCAGCCGGATCCGCGGCGGCTCCAGCGCGCTGTCGGCCAGGATGCCGTTGAGCGCCTCAAAGGTCAGCAGCGGCCGGACGGCCTCGGCGCCCAGGTCGGCGAAAACGACCTCGGAGGACAGCCGCGCGGAGAGGAGATCCTCGCCCGCGGCGGCGCGCAGTGTCTCGGTGAACAGGCGGTCGGTCACGTGGGGTGCCTCCACTGCGGCGGTTGGGCGGTTGCGGCGGTGGGCCGTCGGGCCGCCGGAGGCGGTGCGCGCCTCCGGCGGCTTGTCCGATGGCAATCGGGTCATGCTGACCCGGTCGGTCAGATGAAGTCGGAGCTGGAGTCGGTGCCGTCGTTGTCGCCGCCGGCGGTGGTGTCGCGCGACGTGACCTCGGTCAGCTCCTCGACCTCGATGTCGAACTCAGTGGCGTCCATGGCGTCTCCTGTCCTGTGCGTGTTGGCGGTTGGGACTCGGTGCCCGCCCGTTGCCGGGTCGCCCCGGCCGCGCCATCAGGCGCCGGGTGGCGCACCGCCACCCCCGCTGAGGGGGAGGCGCGCCGCCCCCGCGCCGCTGCGCGGGGGGTGCGGCCGCCGCTCCCGGCGCGGCCGCATGCCTGGGATGATCACGGTTGCTCCCGCCGCCCCGCAGCGGTACCGGCAGGTTGCGGCCCGGGTACCGGTGCGTGCGGCGGAGCCAGGCCGGTCGCGGCGGCCGCAAAGGCATGTGCGTCGGCGGCCAGTTCGATCGCCCTGGTCACCGCCCGCGGCCCATGGCCGACGCCGCGCTCGTAGCGCAGCAGCGCCGGGCGCTCGCCGGCACCGCTGTGCAGGAGCGCGGCGCACATCTTGCGCGGGTGCGCGGCGTCGGTGCGGGTGTCGCCGTGGAAACCGGTGAGCAGCACGGCAGGGCGGCCCGGGGCTCCGTCGGCCAGCACAAGGTGGTAGGGCGAGTACGACATCAGCGCGGCGAAATCCTGCGGGTCCTGGGCCGTGCCGAACTCGCGGGTCCACATCGCGCCCAGACCCATCCGCTCGAATCGGCTCATGTCGGCCAGCGGTGCCGAAGCGATGACGGATCCGCTCACGTCGGGCCGCCGGGCGGCGGCTGCCAGCACCAGCAGCCCGCCGGCCGAACCGCCCGACAGGCACAACTGGCCGCGGGTGCACGCGCCTTCGGCGACGAGCGCATCGGCGGCGGCCACCAGGTCCTCGACCGCCCGGGGCTTATTGCGTCCCGCCCCGCGCAGGTGCCATCCGCGCCCGAAATCGCCGCCGCCCCGCACGTGGGCGACCGCGTAGCGGCCCCCGGCCAGCAGCCAGGCCAGCACCGTCGCGCTGAACCCGAACTGGCGCGGGCGGCCGAACCCGCCGTAGGCGTGCAGGATGGTGGGGCCGGGCCCCGCGCCGGACCCGGCGGGCGCGCCGGTACCGGCAGCGGAGAACACGGTGACCGGTACCAGCGTGCCGTCTGCCGAACGGCACTGCGTGGTGCGGCGCCGCACGTTCGCGGGCGGCTCGGGCAGCGCCCCGTGCGGCCACGGGCGCGGCCGGGTACCGCCCGGGTCGAGCACCAGAACGCACTGCTGGGTGGCGACGTCGGCGTAGCACAGGTGGGCGCCGCCTCGGCCATCGGACTCCAGCAGGGTGGCCATGCCTTCGCCCGGCAGGCCGATGCTGCGCAGCGGCCTGCCGTCGGCGCAATCATGGGCGGTGAGTTCGCTGATGCCCAGCCGGGTGCGGGCGAGCAGCAGTTCGGGGCGCCGGGCGGTGCCGGTCGCGGCGAAGCCGTCGAGGATCGCCTGCGGGTCCTCGCCGACGACCTCGCGCCAGTGGGCGGTGCCGGGCGTGCGCGGGTCGGTGGCGCAGATGCGGCGCCGCTCCGCCCCTAGCGTCGTGCGCAGATACAGCAGGCCGTCGGGGCCGAGGTCGGGGTGGGACTCGGCCTCTTCACCCGCGTGGACGGTGCGCCACAGCGGCCGCTCCAACGGGGCGGGATCCGCACCCGCACCCGCGCCCGGGCCGGGCCCTTGGCCAAGACCAGCCGCCGCCCCCGCTTCCTCTGCCTGCGGTGCGCCCGGGGCGAGGTCGGCGATCCAGATGTCGTTGCGGTGCCCGGTGCCGTGGCTTTCGGTGACCACCAGCCAGCGTTCGCCCAGCAGCCGCACCCCCGGCACCGTGTGCGGACCGGTGCAGGCGCGCACGAGCACGTCGGATCCGGTGCCCGCAGGCGAGACGCGGTGCAGCCACACCCCGCGCCGGCCGCCGCCGTTGTCGCGGCGCACGTAGTAGAAGGTGCCGGGGCCGGCCCAGGCGACGTTGGAGTAGCGCACCCCCTCGATCGGTTCCTCGACCGGCAGGCCGGTCTCGACCGACAGCACCCGCAGCGCGCCCCGTTCGGTCCCGCCGGTGGAGGTCTGCACGGCCACGCACCGGCCGTCCGGCGAAGGTTCCCAGGAGTCCAGCGTGGTGGCGCCGCTGGGGTCGAAGGCGTGCGGGTCGAACACCACCCGTTCCCGGTCGCCGGCGGGCTCGAAGCAGACCACGGCCGGGTGGTCGCCGCCGGCCGGGCGGCGGGTGGCGAAGACCCGGCCACCGCGGTGCAGCGGCGGGCTCCACAGGTCTGCGGCCACCAGGCCGCGGATGCGTTCGGCAAGCCGATCGCGCAGCGGCCATCCTGCGGCGGCAGCGGCGAATTCGCGGTCGCGCTCGGCCAGCCAACGCTGTGTGGCAGGTGAGTCGGGCTCCTCCAGCCAGCGGTAAGGGTCGGCGGGCGCGCCCCGGGCGGTGTTGTCGGCGGCGTACAGCAGCGCGGCCCGGCCGTCGCCGCGAGGGGCGCTGTGGTGCGGCCCGGCCATGCTCACTCGGCGCCCGGAAAGGGCGGGCGGGCGGGGGCGGGCGGGGGGACCAGGCCAAAGCCGCAGATGCGCACGCCTACATACTTCAGAAGGGGCCGGATTCCGGTCAAGGTAGTCGTCAGTGGCCCACAGACACCGAAATATGGCTATCGGGGCAGGTTTGCCGGTTCGCGGGCCGCCCGGTTCGCCGGCATCCGGCCGTACCCGTTGACAGGCCGCAGCGGCCCGCGGAGCCCGGCGCCACCGGCGGCAAGCGACCCGGCCCGCCCCGGCCCGGTGCCCGCCCGGCCGCTGCCGCCTCGGCCCGTTGGGTCAGGTCAGGTCGCCCCCGGCACCCGGCCCGCGCTGTAGTCGGCCAGCAGTTCCCCGGTGTCGCAGGTCCGGGTGCTCAGCGGGCCGGGGCACAGCGCCGCCAGCGACGCCCGGTAACCCGGGCCCGCATCCAGGTCGGTGAGCCGGACGTGCTCGGGCGCGTGGGCGGAGTCCCAGGCCAGCACCTCGGCCGGGTCGAAGGGGCCGCTGACACCCACGTTGGTCAGCCCGCCGGAAAGCCCGTCGCCGGTGGCCTTGAGCAGCGCCTCTTTGCGGGCCCAGTAGCCGAAGAAGCCCGCGGCGCGCTGTTCAGCGGGCAGCGCGTCCAGAGCGCGGCGCTCGGCCGGGGTCAGGCAGAAATCGGCGAGGCCCTCGGTGTCGCGCTCGGGCGCGACCTGCTCGACGTCGGCTCCCACGGCCGTACCCCGCGCCAGGGCGAGCAGCACCCGGTCGCCGGAGTGGCTGAAGGAGATCTCCAGCCCGGCGGCGGCTCCTGCGGGGTGGGGTTTGCCGTGTGGCGCGGACCGCCCGCCGGCGGCGGAGGAGGAGCCGTTCGGCCCTTCGCCGCGCCGCTCGCAGGCGCGGCAGCGCAGAGTGAAGGCGACCTCGGCGGGGGAGCACCCGGTTTCGCGGGCCAGCGCCAGCCGCGCCAGCGCATGGGCGACCAGGTAGCGGTCGCGGTCGGCCTGCTGGTGGAAGCGCGCGTGTCGCTCCCGTTCGCCGGGGTCGAGCAGGTTGCGGAGTTCCGGAGCGGCATCGCGGGGGGATGCCCACCACAGTTGGCACGTCAGCTCAGTCACCGTCCCATTCTGGCCCGAGCCGCCAACCCCCGCCACAGCAGCGGCCGCACCGCCGCGTGCGGCCGCGCCCACCCGCGCCCCACCGGCAACACGCGCAACACGCGCGGCAACACTCTGCCCCGGCAACACCGGCACCACCCCCGCGGAAGAGCGCGCCCGGCCGCAGACGCGCGAATCCGGCAAACCGGCAAAGGGACCCTTGCGGCGGGTATGAAACAGCGCCCCGCCGGGAATCCAACGGGCAGACGCCTAACGGTGCGGGCCCGCCCGCACCGCGGGCCGGTCAGCCCGCTCGCCAGGGAGGCCCCCGTGTCCGTCATGGTGCTGTTCGGTATCGCAACTCTGGCCGTTCTCGGCCTGCTGATCGCCCTGTTCATCGTGGCGTTCGTCGTCCGCGGCCCCTCGCTTGAGGACGAGACCCCCGACGACGACACCATCGAGGAGTCCTTCCACACCCACGGAGTGCACTTGGGCTGACTCACGCGGCTCTATCATCGGAGCGCACGGCCCCCCGAGCCAGCACCGAGATGGAGTTCCCCATGGCAGAAGAGACCAGGCCGGCATTCGCGGCCGAGCGCCGCGAACGAATCCTGGAACTGGTGCGGGCCAACGGCGCCATGGCATTGCGCGAGATCGCCTCGCGGGTGCGCGCCTCCGAGGTGACGGTCCGGCGCGATGTGCGCGCGCTGGAGTCCGAGGGCCTCCTCGACCGCCGCCGCGGCGGCGCCGCCCTGCCCGGGCGGCTGGGCTACGAGCAGAGCTACGCCCAAAAGACCGGCCAAGCCGCCCCCGAGAAACTCGCGATCGCCGCTGCGGCCGCCCGCCTGATCGAGGACGACGACGCCGTGGTGCTGGGCGCCGGCACCACCACCGAGGCGCTGGCGCGCGAACTGGTTGGCCGGCAGAACCTCACCGTGGTGACCAACTCGCTGCTGGTGGCCGACGTGCTGGCTTCGGCGCCCGGAGTCGAGGTGGTGATGACCGGCGGTTCGCTGCGCGGGTCGATCCGGGCGCTGGTGGGCACCGCGGCCGAGCAGGCGCTCGCGGGCCTGCGGGTGCGCCAGGCATTCGTCTCGGGCAACGGGGTCACCGCCGAACGCGGGTTGAGCACCCCCAACCCCGCCGTGGCCAGTGTCGACCGCTCCCTGGCGTCCTGCGCCGAGGAGATCGTGGTCCTGGCCGACCACACCAAGGTCGGCGCCGACACCATGGTCCAGACCGTGGCACCCGAGCACATCGCCCACCTGATCACCGACAACCACGCCGACCCCGAGGTCCTGATGACCTTGGAGGACATGGGCACCGTGGTGCATGTGGCGGTGTTGGAGATCGACCGGGGAGAATGACCGCAGGGGCGGCCCGTGGTGCCGAAGGGCCGCCGCCCTTTACGCTTCCTGCTGTTGGCGAACGCACCCCGACCCCATTGGAGCGCCTATGCCGACCCCGGTGACCCTGCCCGAGCCGTGGGCGCGGTCCAAGGTGGCCGTCGTCGTCCCCACCTACGACGAGGCCGAGAACCTGCCGATCCTGGCCGAGCGGTTGCTCGGCCTGGACCTGCCCGAACTGCGGCTGGTCGTCGTCGACGACAACTCTCCCGACGGCACCGGGCGGATCGCCGAGAAGATCGCCGCCGAACGCAACACCCCCGGCCGCGAACGCGTCACCGTGCTGCACCGCACCGCAAAGGAAGGGCTGGGGCGGGCCTACGTCGCAGGGATGAGCCGGGCGCTGGACGACGGCGCCGACTTCGTCGTGCAGATGGACGCCGACCTCAGCCACCCGCCCCGCTATGTCCCGCAACTGCTCGGCACCATGCTCTCGACAGGGGCCGGCGTGGTGATCGGCAGCCGCTACGTGCCCGGCGGCAGCCTCTCCCGGCAGTGGAGCCCGCACCGGCGGCTCCTCAGCGGATGGGCCAACACCTACGTCAAAGCGGTCCTGGCCATGCCGGTCCGCGACGTCACGGCCGGGTTCAAGATCTGGCGCCGCGAGGCGCTGGAGGCATTGGACCTGCCGAGTATCCAGAGCAGCGGTTACAGCTTCCAGGTCGAGATGCACTACCGCGCCTTCACCCGCGGCCAGAAGCTGGTCGAGATCCCCATCCACTTCGAGGACCGCCGCGAGGGCGCCAGCAAGATGGATTTGGCGGTGCAGTTGGAGTCGGCGCTGCGCCCCGTCCGCCTGCGAGCCGCCGAACGCCGCACCGCCCGCGGGCACTGAACCGCCCCCGGCCGCCCACCCCGCCGGGCCGCGTTCAGCGCGGGCCGGGCGGGGTGCGCAGCACGGTATCGGCGATGCACTGCGCCAGGGCCTCGGCGTGGCCGCGGACGCGCGGGACGGTGGTACCGGACTCGCCGCGGCGGACCGCGCCGACCGCGAACAGGCGCCGGGACGCCTCGCCGGAGGCCGTGGCCAGCGCACCGCACCCGAAAGCGGCCAGCCCGAAACCGGCACCGCCGGGACCGGGGTCCGCGCCCTCGACCGGGGGCGGGGCGGCCACCGCCGGGTCGCCGGTGGCGACGACGGCCGCCGCCGCCGCGACACGCTCACCAGAGTCCAGGCGCACGCATGCGCCGCCGTTGCCCGCGCTGACCCCGACCGCACGGGCCGCGCAGGTGTGCAACGACGCGTAGGGGGCGGCCCAGGCTGCCGTGGTGGCCAGGGTGTCGGAAAGGTAGTCGCCGTAGACGCGGCGGGACAGCAGGGTCTCCGGGCCGCACGCGGCCGGGGCGAGCGCCGTGGGGCCCGCGCCCGCCGGGTCTGCGGCCCGGCCCGCCCGCAGGCCCGCCGATCGGCGCGCACGGGCCCAGTCCATCAGGTGGCAGGGGCGGTCGGGCAGTGCCGACATGTGTTTGACCGGGGTCTCCAGCAGGCATTCGCCGCCGGGCCCGCCGAAGGGCCTGCCGCGCGCGAAGCGGCCGTGCTCGTCGATCAGCACGATCCGGTAGCTCAGGCGCAGCCACGTTGTGGCGCGCAGCAGTGCGATGGCGGCCAGGGCAGCCCCTGCTCCGCCGCCGGCGAACGCGATGGCCGGCCCGCCGCCGTCCTTGGCCGCAGCTCCCATGATCCCGACTCTAGTGCGCCGGCCGCCCGCGTCGATCATTCCGGGCTGCCGACATCACCGCTCACCGGATGCACCGCCCGGGCGGGAGGGTTCGCCCGCAGACGAGCCGGGGCACGCGTCCATCGGCGGGTCGCTCACCCCGCAGAACATCCGGTCGGTGGCCGGTGCCGCCGGTTTGCGGCGCAGCAGGGCCAGCGCCAGCAGTCCCGCCGCGGCCGCCGCGGCGGCGATGATCAGCATCGCCGCGTCGAATCCGGCGGCGATGCCCCCGGGTCCGCCGACCCCGGCCAGCACCGGCACCGCCGCCACCCCGATCAACTGCGCGGTGCGCGCGAGCGTGTTGTTGACCCCCGAGGCGACCCCGGCGTGGCGTTCGGGCGCCGCGGCCAGCACGGTGGCGGTCAGCGGCGCCACCGCCGTGGACAGCCCCAGCCCCACCAGCAGCACACCGGGCAGCACCCCGGTGGCATAGGAGTCGCCCGGAGACAGCCGCGAGAGCACCACCAGGCCGGTGCCCAGCACCAGAGGGCCGATGGTGAGCTGCCAGCGGGGGCCGATGCGTTCGGCCAGGCGCCCGGACTGGCCCGACAGGGTCAGCATGAGCACCGTGATAGGCAGCGATGCCGCCCCCGCCTCGACCGCCGAGTAGCCCAACACCTCCTGCAGATAGATGACCAGCAGGAACAGCAGTGGTCCCAGCGCTCCGTACATCAGCACCGTCACCACGTTGGTCACCGTGAACCGGCTGGACGAGAAGATGTCGAGCGGAAGCATGGGGTGGGTGCTGCGGTGCTCCGCGGTTGCGAAGGCCGCCAGCGCCGCCAGGCCCGCGACCGCGGCGGAGGCGGTGCGCCAGTCGCCGAGGCCGGTTTCGCCGGCCTCGATCAGGGCGTAGGTGAGGCCGGCCAGTCCGGCCATGCCCAGCAGCGCGCCCGTGTAGTCCAACCGTGCGGGCGCCTGGGGGTCGCGCGATTCGGACAGGCGCGTCCACGCGATCAGCAGCACGGCCGCCGCAAGAGGCAGGTTGATCAGGAAGATGAGCCGCCAGGAGCCGACGTCGACCAGCCAGCCCCCGACGAACGGGCCGATCGCCGAGGCGACCCCGGTCAGCCCCGACCACGCCCCGATGGCGCGCGCCCGGTCCTGTTTGCGGAAACCCGCCTGCAGGATCGCCAGGCTGCCCGGGGTCAGCAGCGCCCCGCCGACCCCCTGCAGCACCCGCCCGGCGACCAGCCAGCCCAGGTCCGGTGCCAGCGAGCACAGCGCCGAGGCCAGCGCGAACCACGCCACCCCCAGGCCGAACACCCGCACCCGCCCGAACCGGTCGCTCAACGACCCGCTGAGCAGGATCAGCGCCGACAGCGTCACCATGTAGCCGTTGACGGTCCACTGCAGGCCGGACACGTCCGCGCCCAGCTCGGCGCTGATCGCGGGCAGCGCCACGTTGACCACGGTGGAGTCGAGGAAGGCCATTCCCGAGGCGAGCACGGTGGCCGTCAGCATCCACCGGGCCTTGGCAGTGCCCCACGCGGCACCGCCGGCGTGCGGTGCGGCGGAATCCGCGGACCCCATCGCTCTCACCCTCCCCGGACGCGGACGGCGTGTGCGCCGGGCCGGCGCACACGGCTGCGGGCGGGCCCGCCCGGGCCCGCCCGCAGTCACCTTACGGCGCGGTTCGGCGTTGCGGCCGCCGCCCGTGCGGGTGTCGGGGCGGCCGGTCGCCTACTCGCTGGCCAGCGCCGCGGTGATCGATGTCCGTGCCGCCTGGCGCGAGGGCATGACCGAGGCCAGCAGCCCGGCCAGGATCGCCACTGCGATGAATACGGCGATCTGGCCTACGGGCATGCTGAACAGCGTTTCGTTGAAGATCGACACCGATACACTCCAGCCGATGACCACGCCCAGGCCGATGCCCACGGCGGCCCCGATCAGGCAGAGCAGTACCGCCTCCAGGCTGAGCATCAGCCGCAGTTGGCCGCGTTTGAGCCCGAGTGCCCGCAGCATCGCCGACTCGCGGGTGCGTTCCAGGACCGACAGCGCCAGCGTGTTGGCGATACCGAACACCGCGATGATCACCGCCATGCCGAGCATCGCCACGATCGCCAGGAAGGCGGTGTCCAGCTGGTCCTCCATCCCTTGGCGTACCTGGGCCATCGATTCGGCCCGCAGTTCGGGGTGGTCCTCCAAACCCGCGAGGACCGCGTCGCGCAGCTCCTTGTCGCTCGCGCCCTCGGCGCCTTGGACCTGCACTTTGTAGTCGCCGTCGACGCTGGGGAAGGCCGTCGCGAAATCCTCGGGCGCCATCACCACATCTTGGACCGGCCCCAGTTCGGTGAGTACTGCGGCGACCTCGTAGGAGCGCTCGCCTTGCTCGGTGTCCAGCTTCACGGTGTCGCCGACTCCGGGGCTCCCGTCATAATCGGCCGGCACTGCGACGCTGCCCGCCTGTACGTCGGCGGGATCGCCGGCCTGGGCCTCCATGCCCGGGTCGCCGCTGGTGAAGGTCACAACATAGGACAGCTCCCCGTCGGTCACGACCGAGGTGCGCTGGGCGAGCACGTTCGCGATCTCGGGTGCTTCCCGCAGCTTCGCGGAGACCTCAGGGGGGACGCTGGGGCCCTCGCCGGTGAACTGCGCACTGATCTCGTAGTCGGCGGGGAACTGCTGGTCGAGCCGTGCGGTGGTGGTGCGCATCACGGTCGCGTTGACCACCGAGTAGCCGGCGATAAGGGTCGCACCGACGGTCAGGGCGATCATCGCGGTTGCGGCCCGGCGCGGGTTGCGCCGCGAGTTGTCGGTGGCCAGCGTGCCGGAAACCCCCAGCATCCGCATCAGCGGCATGACCGCGGCCACGACCGCGCGTACGAGCAGCGGGCTGAGGACGACCACCCCGGCGAACGCCACAATTCCGCCGCCGACCGTGAAGATGATGGCTTCCGGCGGGTCGAAGTCCCCGGTTACGCCGACCGCGGTCACTCCGGCCGCGGCGAGCAGCAGTACAGTACCCATCGCGGTGCGCACGATGCCGAAGCGCTTGTCCAGCCCGGTGGCCACCGCGCTGGTACGCAGTGCCGCCAGCGGCGGCACGAAGGTGGCGCGCCGAGCGGGCAGCAGCGCTGAGAACAGGGTGACCGCGGTGCCGACCGCCAGCGCGATGAGCACCGACTGCGGAGCCACCACCAGCGAAACGCCGCTCTGGTCAGCTTCCAAAGCAGTGGCGCCCAGCGTGAAGCCGGCATAGCCCACGCCGATACCGGCGAGCACGCCCGCGGCCGAGGACACCAGCCCCACCACCAGCGCCTCAAGGAGCACGCTGGTGAACACCTGCCGTCGTACGGCGCCGACGCAGCGCAGCAGCGCCATCTCGCGTTGGCGCTGGGCCACCAGGATGGAGAAGGTGTTGTGGATGACGATGGCCGCGACCAGGACCGAGATCGCGGCGAAGAGCATGAGCGCGATGGAAAAGGTCTGGGCCTGCGCCCCGGTTCGCTCGGCCAGCATTTCGCCGTACGCCTGACCGGTCTGCACCTCGGTGCCGGGGCCGGTCACGTCGGCGACGGCGTCGGCCGCCTGCTGCGCCGGCACGCCCTCGGCGGCGATGGCGTCCAGTTCGGTGAAGGCGTCGGTGCCGGTCATCTGCTGAGCGGTCTGCGGCGTGAATGCGACCGCGCCGCGGTAGCTGATCTCCTGGTCGACACCGAAGTCGATGAGACCGGTGATCTCGAAGGAGTTCTTCTCGCCGTCGTGGTCGAGCACGGTTACGGTGTCGCCGACCTCGTAGCCGGTGACGTCGGCGGAGGTGGTGGCCAGGGCCGCCTCACCCGGGGCTTGGGGGAGTTCGCCCTCGGCGGCCGAGTAGCGGGAGAGGCCGGCCACCGAGATCCCAAGGGTGGCCTGGCTGCCCACGGCTTGGCCGTCCTTGTCCAGGAGCGGGGTGTCGCCGGTGATGGTCCCGGAGGCGCGGTCGATCTCTGGAAGGTCGCGGACCTCGGCCAGCGCCTCGGGAGCGATTGTTCTGGGTTCCTCGCCCAACGGGGGTTCTTCCGGCACGGCGATGGCGTCCATGGTCTGGGCCGATCCCATGACCTGGTTGCGGAAGCTCTCCTG
>NZ_BAAGYZ010000041.1:0-2833 GCF_054778995.1 Streptomonospora sediminis | reverse complement strand
GACGGGCGGGGTGTCGGTGTGCCGGGGTGCCGGGGCGGTGGCCCAGGCCGGACTCTGGCTCAAGGGGTTCTCCGGACTCGAAGGGGTGTGCTCGTGTTCGGGGGGTGGAGCGGTCGGTGCCGGTTACCGGTCACGCAGCGTCGCACTCGGAAAACACTAGAGCTTCGAATCCCGATCGGTCCTCGCCCGCGGTAGCCAGATCCGAGGCGGCGAAAAGCACCCCTGCCGGGCCCGCGTGCACTCTTCGGTAGG
Source organism: Streptomonospora sediminis (assembly GCF_054778995.1). NCBI lineage: Bacteria > Bacillati > Actinomycetota > Actinomycetes > Streptosporangiales > Nocardiopsidaceae > Streptomonospora > Streptomonospora sediminis. The sequence continues at coordinate 2,581 of NZ_BAAGYZ010000041.1, read as the reverse complement.
GGGCGGCCTCCCACTTCGGTAGGGGGCGGGGCCGCCCCGCCCCCGCATCCGCTGCCCCGAGCGGACGGCGTGTGCGCCGGGCCGGCGCACACGGCTGCGGGCGGGCCCGCCCGGGCCCGCCCGCAGTCACCTTACGGCGCGGTTCGGCGTTGCGGCCGCCGCCCGTGCGGGTGCCGGCGCCGCCTGTCGCCTACTCGCTGGCCAGCGCCGCGGTGATCGATGTCCGTGCCGCCTGGCGCGAGGGCAGCACCGACGCCCCCAGCCCGGCCAGGATCGCCACTGCGATGAACGCGGCGATCTGGCCGACGGGCATGCCGAACACCAGCTCATCGAAGACCGCCGACGTTGCGGCCCAGCCGAAGAACACGCCCAGGCCGATTCCGACGACGGCCCCGATCAGGCAGAGCAGTACCGCCTCCAGGCTGAGCATCAGCCGCAGTTGGCTGCGTTTGAGCCCGAGTGCCCGCAGCATCGCCGACTCGCGGGTGCGTTCCAGGACCGACAGCGCCAGCGTGTTGGCGATGCCGAACACCGCGATGACCACTGCCAGGCCGAGCATCGCCACGATGGCGAGGAAGGCCGTGGCCAAAATGTCCTCCATCTGCTTGCGTGTCTGGGCGGTGGAGTCGACCTGCAGGCCGGGGTGGCCCTCCACGCCGGCGAGGACCGCGTCGCGCAGCTCCTTGCTGCTGGTCCCCTCGGCGCCCTGGATTTCCAGCCGGCGGGCGCCGCCGGTGCCGGGGAAGGCGGCCGCGAAGTCCTCGGGCGCCATGACCACTCCGGAGGCGATCTGGGATTCGGCGATCACGGCGGCGATCTCGTAGGACCGCTCGCCCTGTTCGGTGGTCACCTGCACCGTGTCGCCGACACCGGGGTTGCCCTTGTACTCGGCGGGCACCGCGACGCTGCCGGGTTGTACGTCGGCGAAGTCGCCGGCCTGCATCTCGAATCCGGGGTCGCCGCCCTCGTAGGCCGTGAAAAAGGCCAGGTCGGCGTCGGTTCCCGTTTCCGCGTGGAGCTCGGCGAGGACGGAGTCGATCTCCGGTGCCGCGCGCAGGTTCTCGGCGACCTCGGCGGGAATGGGTTCCGGCTCCTCCTCCCGGAACTGCGTGCTGACCAGGTAGTCGGCGGGGAACTTCTCGTCGAGCCGTTCGGTGGCGGTGCGCATCATGCTCGCGTTGACCACCGAGTACCCGGTGATCAGGGTGGCACCGACGGTCAGGGCGATCATCGCGGTTGCGGCCCGGCGCGGGTTGCGCCGCGAGTTTTCGGCGGCCAGCGTGCTGGAAACCCCCAGCGCCCGCATCAGCGGCGAGACCGCGGCCACGGCCCCGCGCACCAGCAGCGGGCTAATGGCGACCACGCCCAGGAACGCCACCATTCCGGCGCCGGCCACGACGGTCAATCCCTGGTCCGAGTCCAAGTCCGCGCGCAGCCCGAACGCGACCGCACCGGCCGCGGCGAGCAGCAGTACAGTACCCATCGCGGTGCGCACGATGCCGAAGCGCTTGTCCAGCCCGGTGGCCACGGCGCTGGTACGCAGTGCCGCCAGCGGCGGCACGAAGGTGGCGCGCCGAGCGGGCAGTACCGCCGCGATCAGCGTGACCGCGGTTCCTACGGCCAACGAGATCAGCACCGACTGCGGTGCGACCACCAGCACCGTGTCGCTCGTGTCGGCGCCCAGCGCCCCGGATCCCAGCGTGAAGCCGGCATAGCCCACGCCGATACCGGCGAGCACGCCCGCGGCCGAGGACACCAGCCCCACCACCAGTGCCTCAAGGACCACGCTGGTGAACACCTGCCGTCGTACGGCGCCGATGCAGCGCAGCAGCGCCATCTCGCGTTGGCGCTGGGCCACCAGGATGGCGAAGGTGTTGTGGATGACGATGGCCGCGACGAGGACCGAGATCGCGGCGAACAGCATGAGGGCGGTGGTGAGTGCGGCGGTCTCCGCGCCCGAGTCTTCGGCCAGCCGCTCGCCGAACTTTTGACCGGTGAGTGCCTCGGTGCCGGGGCCGGTCACGTCGGCGACGGCGTCGGCCGCCTGCTGCGCCGGCACGCCCTCGGCGGCGATGGCGTCCAGTTCGGCGAAGCCGTCGGTACCGGTCATCTGCTGGGCGGTCTGCGGTGCGAACGCGACGGCGCCGCGGTAGCCGATCTCCTGGTTGACGCCGAAGTCGATCAGGCCGGTGATCTCGAAGGTGCGCTCGTTGCCGTCGGGGTCCAGGACGGTGGCGGTGTCGCCGACCTCGTAGCCGGTGACATCGGCGGAGGTGGTGGCCAGCGCCACCTCACCGTCGCCTTGGGGGAGTTCGCCCTCGGCGGCCGAGTAGCGGGAGAGATCGCCCACCGAGACGCCGAGAGTGGGCACGCTGCCCACGGCTTGGCCGTCCTTGTCCAGTAGCGGGGCGGCGGCCATGGTGACGCCGGCGGCGCGGTCGATTTCGGGCAGGTCGCGGACCTTGTCGAGGACCTCCGGGGGGATCCCCTCCTCGGCCTGCTCGGTCCTCCCCGCCTCGGGCACGGCGATGGCGTCCATGGTCTGGGCCGATCCCATGACCTGGTTGCGGAAGCTCTCCTG
>NZ_BAAGYZ010000040.1:0-56125 GCF_054778995.1 Streptomonospora sediminis | reverse complement strand
CCGGCGCACCGGCGGCTCGGTCCCGGCGGCGGGCCCGGTCGGCGGCGGGCCTGCGCACGGCCAGCACCGCGACCACCAGAGCGAACGCGGCACCCAGCGCGAGGGCCGCGTGGTAAGCCCCGTCCGGGGTGTAGCGCAGGGTGATCTGCCCGGAGGTGCCCTCCGGAAGCTTCCAGCCCTGCTTCCAGCCGTCCAGGCGCACCGGCTCCAGGGGTTCCCGGCGGCCTTCGGCGGTGGCCTCCCAGCCGTCGTTGAAGTTCTCGTTGACGACGAGGAAGCTGTCCTCTCCGGTGTCGACGGTGAAGCGCCGCTCGCTGCTGCCCCACTCGGACACGGTGGCGGCGCCGGCCATCTCGACCTCCGCCGCCCCGCCACCGCTGTTTCCGCCGTCCTGCTGTTGGCCGTCCTGCTGTTGGCCGCTCTCGGCCAGGACCGTGCCGGCTCCGGCCACGACCGCGGACCTCACCCGGTACTGGTTGCCCGGTTCGACGGTGAGCCGGTTACCGCCTTCCTGCAGCGGCACCGGCGAGCAGCTCTCGTAGTGCAGCGGCCGCCCTTCGGCCTGGTCCTGCAGCGTGCCCGCGGAGATACGGGTCTCCACCCGTTCGCCGTTGACCCGCAGAACGGGGCCGAGGCCGCACGCTGCGGCGGCGTCGCCTCCCTCGATGGCGGGCAGCGCCGCAACATCGGGCAGGGCGACGCGCCGCACCTCCAGCGGCTGGCCCTGCGGCGGGTCGAAGGTGATGCGCAGATGGTCGGTGGTGATGGGGTCGAAGCTCAGCCAGCCGCTCCCGTCCAGCCAACCGCTGCGGACGGTATCGCCGGCTTCGACGGTGACATGGATGGGGCGGGCGACGGAGCCGGGGCGGGGGAAGTCCACCCGCAGCCCGCCGATCTCGGTGCGCTCGCCCAGGTCGGCCTCCAGCCATGGCCGGTCCTCATCGGGGGCGGGGTACCACACGGTGGAGTCGTCGCCGTCGAACGCGCTGCGCCCCATCGCCGCGGGGTGGGCCACGGAGGTCGAGGAGGAGGTCACCTTCGGGTAGCCGCCGGCGCGGTTGGCGGCGTTCTCCACGTCGTGGGGGTCGGTCACCACGGCCTGCCCGGTGACGGTGTGCTCGTTGGCGGCGGCTCCGCTGCTCACTTGGAACGTGCGGTCGAAGGAGTAGGCGTCCTCGCCCTGCACGGCGAGGTCGGGGTTGCACGCCCACACCCGGGAACCGTCCATGCACCCCGGAACGGTGCCGGTGGAGCCGGTGAAGAGGAAGGACCCGGCGCCCGATCCGGCACCCTCGGGGCCGGGCACCTGCAGAGTGCGGTCGGCTTGCAGACCCGGCAGGGACACGCTGGTGATGCCCACCCGCGTGCCGAACCGGTACTCCGGCTCCCACGCCAACTCGTCGACACGGATGCGCAGGGTCGAGGTGGTGCCGGCGGGAGCGGTGAACTCCTGGGGGTCCTCGGTGGCGGAGACCGGTGCGGTGGTGCGGTCGTCGTCGGTGATCAGGCTGATCCGGGCGGGCGGCGGCTCGCCGGGGATCTGCTCGAACCCGATGGCGACCTCGCCGACCTCGCGCGGCTCCTCGAACTCGATCTCCAACCACTCGCCCTCTGCCCCGCCGAACGCGCTGGAGCGCCACGAGGTGTCTGCGGCGTCGTCGATCGCGGCGAACGGCATCCGGCCGGGGTCGCGCGTGGCCGGTGCGGCGTCGGCGCCGGACGCCGCCGAAGAGGCGGTGACCCCGGCGATGCCGTGGTACCGGGCGGTGGTGGTGTAGTCGCGCCAGGCGGGGTCGGTGATGTCGGGCGCCGGGGCGTCGCGCCGGTCCGCGCCGGCGGTGAGGGTGTTGCTGACGTTGCGGCGCACATCGGAGTAGACGACCTCGCGGCGGCGGACGGTGTCGGTGGCGACCGTGTCGGCGGGCGGGATCTGCGCGGCCCCGGGGTCGTCGCCGATGATGACCGGGCGGTCACCGGTCAGCACGCCCTGTTCGGCCAGGTCGAGCAGTGCTTCGGGGCCGCCGGTGACACGCACGGCCGTGTCGGCGGGCACGGTACCCACCCGCGGTGCGGCGCCCTCGACGGTGTAGACGTCCAGTGCCCGGTAGGGCTGATCGTAGAAACCGGACGCCTGCTGGGAATCGGCGGAGCCGACAGCGGGGCCGAAGGAGGCGGCGCGGGTGATGCCGGGCGAGTCGGCGAGCGCCTGGTGCACGCGGGCCGGCCAGCCGCCGTTGAGGCTTTCGCGTTCCAGGTCGTTGCGTACCAGCAGGTGGGTCACGCCCATGCGAGCCAGGGTGGCGGTGAGTCCGGCCGATCCCTGCCCCGAAGAGATCCGCTGGTCGATCTCCTGGTTCAGCCGCGACACCCCGGCGGAGCCCCACGGGATGATCTGGTGGTTGGTCCACGGGGTTTCCAGCAGCGGCTGCATCGGCTCGTCCATCGGGCGGCCCCACATGTACTCGCCGCGCGCCGAGCCGGGCACGGCCATGGTCATGCCGTCGCGGTTGTGGGACTCCAACCAGTTCGTCGCCTCGTACCAGTAGCCGGGGATCCGATCGAAACCGCCGGGGATTGCGGCCCCGACCGTGGCCACCGGGGTCAGCGTCGCGGCCACGGCCAGCGCGCAAACCGCCGCCGAGACCCGGTAGAGCCTGCCCGGTGCGGAGTCCGCGGGGCCGCCGCCGGACGGCAGCGGGCCGGCCTGCGCGCGGGCGGCGGCCCGGCGGGCGCGGCGGTCGGCGGTGTCGCGGGCGAGCACGACGGGGAGCTGGGCCAGGCCCAGAACCACCGGCAGCCGGACCAGCGCGTCGAACTTGTGGACGTTGCGGAACGGGCTCAGCGCCCCGTTCAGCAGGTCGCGCATCGGCTCGGCGGCGGGGCCGGTCAGCGCCCCCGTGTAGCCGGCGGCCACGATCGCGGTACCCGACAGCAGCGTGGTGATCAAAAACAGCCGTTCGGGTGTGCCGCGATTGGCCAGACCCGCCAGGCCCAGGCCCGCCACCAGCGCGGTCACCGCGATCAGCCAGACACCGGTGGACAGCTCCGCCCCGGCGGGCAGCGCGGATTGGCCCGGCACGGGCACGTAGCCCATCCAGTTCGAGGCGCCGCGCAGCACGTTGGTGAGCATGGTGACACCGGTGGTGGTGGCCGCGTCCTCGGTGTAGGGCATGAACGAGAACACGTAGCGGCCCATGAGCAGCAGCGGGACCAGCCACCAGAACGACACCAGGAACAGCGCCGACAGCCACCAGGCGAGCAGCCGCCGTTTGCGGGGGCCGGGCGCGCGGGTGAGCAGGTAGATCAGCGGCACGACCAGGACGGCCAGTTCGGAGGCTGCGTTGGTGCCGCCGCAGAACAGGAACGCCAGCGCCGACAGCATCGCCGTGCGCATCGGCGGGCGCCCGCGGCGGGTGCCGTGCACCAGGGGCAGCACGATCCACGGCAGCAGCAGCATCGGCTGCAGTTCCGCGGAGTTGTACGACAGCAGGGTGAGGACCCGGGGGGCCAGGGCATAGGCGGCGCCCGCGAGGATGCGGGTGTGCGGAGTGCCGATGCCCAGCGCTTCGGCGAGCTTGACCGTGCCGATAAACGCCGCGCACAGCAGCACCGACATCCACAGGCGCTGCACCAGCCACTCGGGCATGTCCAGCCCGATCAGCAGCGCGTGGAAGGGGCCGTTGGGGAAGAAGTAGCCGTAAGCCTGGTTCTGCAGCTGGCCGAAGTAGGCGGAGTCCCACAGGTGCAGGGCGCGCTGGAGGAAACCGAACGGGTTGATGGTCAGGTCGATCTTGGTGTCGCCGACGATCTTCGCGGGGCCGAGGCTGAACGTGATCCCGCATAGCAGCAGGCACGCCCCGAGCAGTTTGAGGCGGCGCAGCAGGACGGCGTCGTCGGGGGCGGGGGGCGGGTCGCCGGTGCTGCCTGCGCCGTCCGCGTCTCCCGGGGCGCCTGGGCCGGCAGGGTCCTCCGGTGCGCGGGGCCCGCCCGGTCCGCCGCGTTCGGCTGCGCTCTGGCGGCCGTCGCCGCCGCTGTCGGCCGGGACGTCCGGAGGGTCCGGGGCGGTTGGGCCGGTCAGGTCGCTGTCGGTGGGGTCGCCGTCGGCTGGGACCGCGGCGGCGCCGTCCGGCGGCTCGCCGTCTCGCTGCGCCCCGGCTCGGGGATCGGTCACCGGGCCGCCTTCGCGGGATGTGTCGGCGGGCCGGCAGCGGGCGCAGCGGTGCCGTGCGGGCGCGGCGCGGCGGCGGGAGCGGTGTGCGCGCGGGGTGCGGAGGCGGTGGCCGGGTTGCCGGTGGCGGGTTCCGCGGCGTCCCCCGCGGCGGAGGTGCCGGCGGCGAGCCGGGCCATGGCCGCGCCGCTGCGTTCCCAGGTGAAGCGGGCCGCCCATTCGCGGCAGGCCCGGCGGATCTGCGCGGCGCGGACGGGATCGCTCAGCTCCCGCAGGGCCGCGGCGACGACGTCGGTCAGTTCCTCCCCCTCCCGTACCAGCCAACCGGTTTCGCCATGGCGCACCGAGTCGCGCAGGCCGTCGACATCGTAGGCGACCGTGGGCACACCCAATCCCGCCGCTTCGATCACGGTCAGCCCCCAGCCCTCGAACTCGGAGGCCGTGACGTGCAGCAGCGAACTCGCGAGCACGGCGTTCTTCTGCGCTTCGAGCAGGAAACCGTGCAGGCGGACGTGGCTGTGCAGGGCGTCGCGGTCGATCTGCTCGGCCAGGGTGGCGCTCTCAGGGCCGCGGCCGACAACGTGCACACGCAGGTCGGGGTAGGCGCCGCGCAGGTCGCGGGCGATATCGACGATGCGGGAGACGCGTTTCTGCACCACCAGCCGGCCCAGGCTGACCAGGGCGGGCGACCCGGTTTCGGCCTCGCTGAGGAACCGGTCGGGTGCGACCGGTTGCCGGGGCGGGCTGCCGTTGTGGATGACGGTGATGGGGGCGCGCCAGCGCAGCTTCTCGTGCATGGCGCGGCGGGAGGACTCCGAAACCGTGACAGTGGGGCAGTTGCGGTACACGCGGGCGGCGACCGCGCCTTCAATGAATCTGCCGAACCAGGCCAGGGGGCGGCTGAAGTAGGCGTTGAACTGGAGGTCGTGGACGTGGTGCACGACGCTGACGACCCGGGTGCGGCGCGGCAGCACCAACCGGGAGAAGAACGGGATGCCGTTCATGCAATCCAGCGCCGTGTGGAACTCGCGGCGCCACAGCAGCAGCCAGAGCATCACCAGCGGGTAGACGGTGAACTTGCCGCCCATGCGGCGGATGACGATGCCGTCGCGGGTCTCGACGCGGGCCTGACCGGGTTCCTTGCCGGTGAGGAAGGTGACCACGGCGCCGCGGCCGGCGAGGTGGCGGCTGATGCGCCAGGCGTACTCTTCGGCGCCGCCGGCGGCGTCCTGCCAGGGGTCGCGCCAGTTGATCATCACGGCGCGCAGGCCGTCGAGCCGCGGTCCGCGGGAATCGTCCGGCGCGGTGGCATCGTCCACCGCGGGGTGGGGGGACTCGGCGGGGTCGGCGGGGCCCGCGGTTGCGGCGGGGTCGGCGGGGTCGGCCGGTCCGCCGGATCCGGGGGCGGGCGGCGGCTGCGGCGCGGTTTGCGGGCCGGGTACCGCAGCCGGGGCCACCCGCAGGCGGCCGCAGCCCGGTTCCGGGAATAGGGGTAGCTGCTGGAACGCCACATGCTCTCCTGTTCCGCCCATTCCGCCTGGTCACCCGGCGGGCGCGCGCCTGCCGGGTACGGCGCCCGGGCGATGAACCGAAAGCGGCGCACAGCCGGGGTGGGGGTCGGTGCGGACCGCACAGTGGGCTGCGGGGGCCGTAAGCGCGGACGGGCGCGCCCGCTGCGCGCTGGAGCCGGAGCCGCCTGGGGCGGGCGGTTCCGACTGCGCCGCCCCGGCAGGAGACCGCCGGGGACGGGGCGCGGTCGGGTCAGCGGTCGCCGTAGTTGTACAGCGACTGGTTCACCGGCTGCGCCGACGATGAGGTCTCGGTGGCGACGGTGGTGCCCACGAAGGCCAGCCCGCCCGCCAGAGCCGCACCGATGATGCAGGCGGCGACGATTTTGATCACGTGGGGTTCTCCTTCCGCGATACCGCACCGGGGGTCGGTCCGGCACGCCTGGAAACGAGACTAGAACCTGATACACCTAACGACCAGATAATTGCTCCAACTGTAACGAACCATGCCAGGGCTTCCAAGCCCGTGAGTGCGTCGGTTACCTGATCTACATGGTTATCCGGAACTTCCAGGAGCAGCAGTCGCGGGCCGGCGTGCACGGTGGCGGCCCGGGTCCCGGCGGACGAGAACCTGTTATCGCCTGCGAGCGGGCCGAGCGCAGCCGCCTCCCCGTCCCCGGTAAGCCCGGCGGCGGCCCGCCGCTCCAGCAGGATGTAGCGGATACCGAGATCGCCGAGGGACTCGACGTAGCGGCGGGTTCCGGGTTGTGCGGCGTGGAGCCGGTCGATGCGGCGGGCGAGCGGGTCCTCGCCCTCGGCGACCCGCACCCCGCCGCCGGATCCCACCCGCAGGTCGTCGTTCCAGACGGTGCGGCGGTCGAACAGCTTGGTGGCGGGGTCGAGTACGACGACTCTATGTCCGTCGGCACGCCAGTCAAGGCCCCGGTAGGCGCTCCAGGGCAGCACCAGCACCCGTCCGGGCCGGGGGTCGTGGTTCACCAGGCGCTGGACGCGGACCCACTCGCCGGGGTAGTCGACCGGTTCGAGCCGGCCTGCGGCCCCCCACAGCAGCCCGGCCAGCAGTGCGACGGGCGCCAGCGCAAGTACCGCCCCGAACAGGGCACCGGCACGTTCGGCCGGGGGGCGGGATGTGCGCCGCGGAGTCCGTGCTCGCAGCAGCCCCCACCAGCGGCGCGGCCGGGTTGTCCACAGGCCGGCGGACTCGGGTGGCGCCGCAGGAACCGAATCGGCTTGACTTGAAATAAGGGGTCCCCCCGGGACCTCCGCATCACCATGCCCCGCCCCGGGCGGTCCTACCGGGTGCGCCGAGTGCGCTGAGTGCCCCCCCGAGTGCGCCGCCGCGCTGCGGACCCACAGCACCGCCGCGCCGATACCGACCGCCTGCAGCAGCGCCAGCGGCGCCACGTAGAGCTGGCCGTCGCGCAGCGGCCCGAATCCCGGCCACAGGCCGATCAGGGCCGCCAGCGCGTCCCGGCCGGGTTCGGCCACCCCGGCCGCGGCGATGGAGAAACCGGCCGCCGCTGCCACCGAAACCCCCGCACCGAAGCCCGCCGCCCCGCCGCGCCGCAACAGCCATACCCAACCCGCCACGCCGGCCAGCGAGAGGGTTAACCGGCAGGCGGCCAGGACCGGTTGCCCGAACCACTCCGGGACAGCGTGGGCGTTCCAGATCCCGCCCAATGACACCAGGGAACCCACGGCGCCGAAGGGGGTGTCGGCGCGCGCGGCGAACAGGTCGACGGCCCCCGGGTCGGTGCGCGCCCCGCTGCCCAACGCCGGAACCAGCCACGGCAGCGACAACACCGCGATCGCCACCGCAACGACGCCCCCCGCCCGCACCGCGCGCACCGGACTGCGCCCGCCCAGTACCGCCACCGGCAACCCCACCAGCGCCGACAGCACCATCCCGGAGAACCCGCCGACCGCGGCCGGAAGCAGCGCCGGAACCAACCCGGCCGCATCGCGCGCCCGCGGCGGCCGCACCGCCGCGGCGAGCCGCCCCACCGCGGCCGCCACCCACGGCAGCCCCGCATAGCCCAGCAGCATCGCCCACTGCCCGAGTAGCAGCCGTTCGGCGACGAAGGGGTTCCACACATAGAACACGGCCGCGGCGGCGCGCGCACCCGCCAGGCCGGCGCCGACCGGGACAACAGCGCCGCCCGCGCCCCCTGCCGGGACAAGCCGCCCCGCCCCCGCTCCGGCCAGGGTGAACACCGCCATCAGCAGCAGCGCCTGGGCCAGGTCGCCCGGCAGCACCAAGCCCAGCGCCCCCAGCACCGCGTCGCTGGGCACCGCCCGCGGAAACCCGCCTCCGCCGCCCAGCGCCACTTCCGACAGCGGGGGGTTGGGCACCGCCACCATGTCGTAGCCCAGCACGTAACCGGGACCGAGTGCGGGGCCGAGCGCCAGGGCTCCGGCGGCGGCGCCCACGGCCCACGGCAACAGCCGGCCGAGCCGGTCGGCGGCGGGCCGCCGCGCCATCACCACGGCGGCGCACCGCCCGGCGCGGTGCCCGAGCGGCGGGCGGACACAGCGCGGCGCCGACGGGGCCCGGCGCCGTTCATTCGGGCGCCCTGACGGTCACCGAATCGGAGTAGCCGCCGCGCACGAAGTCGCGGTGGCTGCGGACCGCGAATTCCCAGCCCGCCGCGCCGTCCGCCGGGATCGACCAGCGGGTCCGGTCGTTGACGATGGCGACACTGTGCCACCCATCGCCGCGGTCCGGGCCCTGGGGGTCGGCCGGTCCGCAGTCCGGACCGGCCGTTCCGGAACCCGCCGCGCCGCCGGAATCGGGCGGATCCGCGGTCGGTGCAGCCGAACCGGAGCCGGAACCGTCATCGGGCCGTGCCGTCGGCGACTCCTCGGGCCCGGCGCAGTGCAGCGGACGGCGCCAGACCTCGTAGTGGGTTGCGGAGGAGACCTTGTCCCAGGTGAGTTCGGTGGCGCCGGGATCGGCGCGAACCCGGTCGGGCGCGGGCGGCGGATCGTCGGCCGGGACGATCTCGACCGGTTCGGACCGGGCTCCGCCGTCGCCGCCCTTGTACGGCTGGACCTGGAATTCGTAGGTGGCCCCGGCCAAGAGTTGATCGACGACCGCGGACGGCTGCCCGGATCCGGCCACCTCCATCGGCAGGCGCACCTGTTCGTCGGGGTCGGGTTCCAGCCGCTGCTGCAGCACCTGGTACCGGGTGGCGCCGGGGACCGGGTCCCAGGTCAGCCGTACTCCCTCGCGGGTTTCGGCGGCGGTGACCTCGGGCGCCTGCTGCGGGCCTACCGGGACATCGGGCAGCGGGCGCCGGTATGGGTCGCCGAAGTGCAGGGGGTCGGCCAGGGCGTCCGCGAAGGCCGCGGCGATCTTGAGTTCGCCGCGGGCGTTGGGGTGGGTGCCGTCCCAAGTGTCCTTGGCGGGTGCGTAGTCGGCGGCGGTGCGGGCGACGGTCACCGGGGAGTTGTCGCCGCTCATCTCGCGGGCCAGTGCGGGAAGCGCGGCGTTGAACTCGGCGATCCGGGCGTTCAGGTCGTCGTCGGCGTCCCTGCCCCACACGGGGGTGAGCTGGCCCAGCACCACCTGGATGCCGCCGTGGGCGACCCGGGCGGTGGTGACGGCGTCGCGTACGGCCGACAGCGCGTCGTCGGCCGAGTCGCCGTGGACGAAGTCGTTTACTCCGGCCATGAACAGCAGGTAGTCGGGGTCGTGCGCGGCGGTCTGCTCGCCGATGCCGGCGGCGATCTCGCGCGCGGTGGCGCCCCACTGGCTTGCGTGGTCGGTGTCGAAGCCGGGGGCGGCGTAGCTGGTGTCGCCGCGGTCGCGGTCGGCAAGGTTGAGCAGGGTGTCGTTGGGGCCGACGAACTCGACGTCGAGGCCGGACCGCTTGTTCAGGTGGCGCCACAGCCGGTAGCGCCAGGTGTAGTCGCCGCTGCTGCCCTGCGCGATGGAGTCGCCGGCGATCATGATGCGGGCGGTGCCGGCGGGCGGTTCGGCGGCGACGGCGGGGTCGGCGCCGGAACCGGGGGTGTCGGGGGCGTCGGTACGGAAGGTGCCTATGGTGCTCTGGATCAGCAGCAGGGTGATGAACATGGCGCCGATCATGATCGCGAACAGCCCGAGGGGTGTGGGGCGTAACCGGGGCGGCGCGTTGGCGGAGCCGGTGCCCAGCAGCCGCCGCAGGCGGAGCAGCCCGAGCAGCCGGGGTCCGCGCCCGGTGGATGGGGCGCCGACCGGCTCGGCCGACTCGGTCGGCTCGGTCGACTCAACCGACACGGCCGGGTCTGCTGCTGCCGTGGTGCCGACCCCGGCTTCTGCAGTGCCTGCCCCGGACGCGGGATCAGCCCCGGGAACGGAGTCGGCCCCGGCAGCGGCCCCGGAACCGGACGGCACAGCACTATCGCGGTCGCTGCGGCCGCCACGCGGCAGCCGCAGCGCACGCAAGAGTCTGCGGGCAAGGCGGCTGAGCCGGGCGGGAAGGCCGCCGCCCGGGGGATGGTGCTCGCTGGCCATGCCGCAATCACCCCCGCGGGTGGCGCGCGGCGTATACCGCCCGCGCCGGGAGCCGGAGCCGGGCGGTCAACGGATGGGGTGGCACGTGGGGTGTCCTCCGTGGCGGTCGGCGGGTGTCTCAGGCGGCGGGGCGCCGCGGTTGGCGGCCCTGCGGCGGCGCTTTGTGCGAGCAGCCACCGCAGAACCTCCACCCGATTGAACTCCACGGGACCGGCCGCCCGCATCCCGGGGTCCGCGCCTGTGGACAGACGGGACAACGACGATGCCGCCGCCGACCACCGCACCGCCACCACCGCTACGTCCGGCACCCGGGTTTGCGCTCCGGCTTCAGCGGTACCGGGCCACCCAGAGCGGTCAGGGCGCCGGGACCGGCCACCGCTGTGCGGGCCGATTCGGGTACCTTTGCCCGCAGTCCGCTTCCGCGCCGCACCCGCGGTCGGGGCCCGCCCGGCCGCGCGGGCAGTGCGCGGCCACCGTCCGGAAAGGCGGCGCCGTGATAGGCCTGATCGCCGCGCTGGTCTCCGCCGCGGTCTACTCGCTTGGGCTGACCGTCGAACAGCGGGCGCTGCACCGCGCTCCCGGGATCAGCGTGCACCGGCCGGTGCACCTGGCCCGCGTACTGCTGGGCAACCCCCGCTGGGTGGCGGGTTGCGCGCTGGCGGCCGCGGGCAGCGTCGGGCTCGTCATCTCGCTGGGCCTGGCCCCGGTCTCGGTGGTGCAGCCGGCCTTTGCCGGCGGGATCTCAACGATGCTGCTGGTCATGGCGCTGCTGCTGGGCGAGTCCATTACTCGCGGCGAGCGGCTGGCGCTGGCCCTGATGCCGGTTGCGCTGCTGCTGCTCAGCCTCTCCCTCTCTGCGGGCGGGCGCACCGGGACGACACCGGACCTGCCGCTGCTGCTGGGGGTCAGCGCGGTGACGGTGCTCGGCTGCGTCTTCGCGATGGCCGCCGCCGGACGCGCCGGACGCTACGTTTCGGCGGCGGCGATGGGCGCCGCCGCCGGGTTGGCGCAGGGTGTGGCGGGACTGCAGGGCAAGGCCGTCGGCGGCCTGCTCGCCGACAACGGCCTCGCCGCTGCCGTGCCGGCGGTGCTCGTGTCCCCCTATCCCTACCTCTATGCCGTCGGCTGGGCGGTGGGCATCGTGCTGTTCCAGACATCGATGCAGCGCTCCCGCGCCGCGGTGACCGCGCCGGTGGCCAACGTGACGGGCAATGTGTTCATGGTGGTGCTGGGCACCGTGGTCTTTGCCGAGGAGCTGCCCGATTCCCCGCTTCAGCTCGCCCTGCGCGCGGGCGGATTCGGGCTGACCCTGGTGGTCGTGGCGCTGATCCGCAGCAGCGCCGCCCGCGCCGAGGCCGACACCGCGCGCACCCGCGCCGACCGCGAGGGCGCGCAGCCGCCCGAGCAGGCGTCACCGGACCGCTGAACCGCGCAGCCGGACAGCCGGTGGCGGCCGCGGCCGCCTGCGGCGCCGCTCCTGGCCCGCCCCGGGCGCTCACCGCCTGCGGCCGGCCCCAGGCGACCGGCCGCGCCCCCGGCCCGGAGTCGGCCCAACACCGCCCTCAGACGCGTGCCGCCAACGCCTGTCCCAGGGCCGGTGCCGCGACCTCGGCCCATGCGCCGACAACCCCGTGCGGCTCGGTGAGTTCGCGCCGGCTCAGCAGCAGGCCGGGTTCCAGGACCCAGGCCCCGAGGTCGGCCAGCAGCACCCGCAGATCGTCCTCGATGGTGCGCCCGTTGCGCAGGTCCTCGATGACGGCCATCGGCACGGCAACGCTGTGGCCCAGTCCCAACTCCGGCAGGCGGTCGAGGAACACTTTCAGAAGCCCGGTGTAGCTGCCGTGCGCCTGCGGCGAGGCGACCAGCAGCACGTCGCTTCGGATCGCGGCCTCCTGCGCGTCGACGATGTCGCGGCCGGGTTGGGCGGCCAGCAGCGCCGGGCCGAGTTCGGCGAGGTCGACGACGCCCGGCCGTGCCGCGGCCGCCGGTGCGGGCGGCTCGCCGCGGTCGCCGGGGCCGCTTTCGGGGCCGGGGACCAGCGGCCCGACGAGGCCGCCGAGGGTTTCGGCCGCGTGGACGGCGGCGGCGCGGATCTCCGAACGCGGCTGCGGGGCGGCAACGAGAACGGTGAATCGGGTCATGATCAAGCTCCTGGTGAGTGCGGCCGGGCGGCGGCGGGCGGCGCGGGCGTGGAACGTCGGACCTGTCGGCCTTGCAGATGGCGTCGGCAGCGGGTGGTGGAGCGCTGTGCGGATGCTCCGCGCGGTCGCGGCCCGGTGCGGCGGCTGCCGCAGCACGGGCGCGGGAGCACCGGGACCGGTGGCGGATTCGGCTGCGGGCGGGGCGTGGGGCACCGGGCGCGCCGGGCTGATCAGGGCCGTGACCTCGATGTCCGCGGTCCGAGCGCGCCTGGCGGGGTGCGGGCGGCGCTGCGCCGCCGTTCCGGTGCCGGGTGGGGCCGGGGAGGGTGATCCCCGGCGGCGCTAGCTACGACAGAGCGCGCTGGCCTGCTGGCGCAGATCGACGTGCAGGCGCTGGACGAGCAGCTCACCGGCGGACATGTTCTCCATGATGATCGGGGTCCCGGCTATCGTCAATGCGGGGGCGGGCGCAATCGTCCGCCCTTCGCCGCGCCGGAATCCGCGCCGGGGCCCTGCCGCCGCTCCCGCACTCGGGGAGGACCGGGGCACCCTCCGCTGGGTCGCCGGCAGGCGGCGGGACAGGTGTGTTATCGGGCACAGGAGGGCGCGCGACATGGGCCAAGGGCCGACCGGGACGACGCTGGCGAACGCACGGCTGCTCACACCCCACGGTGTCCGGGCCGGCTGGCTGCGGGTGGAGGAGCAGCGCATCACGGCTCTGGGCACGGGTGAGCCGCCGGAGGGCGGCGCCGGAACCGTTGACGTCGGCGGGCGGTGGGTGCTGCCGGGTGCGGTCGATATGCACATCCACGGCGGTGCGGGTGCGGCGTTCACCGATGCCGACCCGGAAAGCGCCATGCGCATCGTGGAATTCAACCGCGAGCACGGCGTGACCACGCTGGTCGGCGGGCTGGTGGCCGCCGCACCGCGCGACACTCTCGACCAGATCGCGGCGTTGGCCGAGGTCGCCGACACGGGCGCGCTGGCGGGGGTGTACCTGGAGGGTCCCTACATCGCGGCGAGCAAGTGCGGCGCGCACGATCCCGCCCTGCTGCGCGAACCGGATCTGGCCGAGTTCGCGGCGATGTTGAAGGCCGGACGCGGCCACGTGCGGATGATCACCGTGGCTCCGGAGCTTCCCGGTGCGCTGGAGTTGATCCGCGCGGCGGTGTCGGAGGGTGTGGTGGCCGCCGTCGGCCACACGGAGGCCAGCTACGACCAGGCGCAGGCGGCCTTCGACGCGGGCGCCACCGTGGCCACGCACATCTACAACCAGATGCGTCCGCTGCACCACCGCGAGCCCGGGCCCATCGCCGCGGCCCTCAACGACGAACGTGTCACCGTCGAGCTGATCAACGACGGGGTGCACGTCCACCCGGCCGCGGCGCGGCTGGTGTTCGACAATGCCGGCACCGACCGGGTGGCGCTGATCACCGATGCGATGTCGGCGACCGGGCTGGGCGATGGCGAGTACACGTTGGGCAAGCTGCGGGTGCGTGTCGAGGACGGCAGGGCCCGTATCGCCGAGACCGGGCAGATCGCCAGCAGCACGATCGTGCTTCCCGACGCGATCCGGCGGGCCGTGCACACCATGGGCGTGCCGTTGGAGACCGCCGCGCACGCTGCCACGGCGGTGCCGGCGCGGGCACTGAACCTGTCCGGCGTGGGGTCGCTGACCGCGGGCGGCAAGGCCGACCTGCTGCTGCTGGACGACGACCTGTCCGTTGCCGGCGTCATGCACCACGGCGGTTGGGTCCGCCGGCCCTGATACCGGCTCTGCTCCCGGCCCTGGTCCGGCCCTGATACCGCGCGGCGCCGCGTTGTCCGCTCCACCGGACCGGACCGGCCGGAGTGCGGACCCGCCGGGAGCCGCTCTCCGGCCGGTCCGCCACCCGGTACAGCAGGCACCGCCGGATACGACCAATTCGCGCACTCTCCCAATGCACCCGATCCCGGCCGACCTGGCCACCAGGTGGTGGCGGATCGGTGTGTTCGGCTGCAAAGCGTCACGTGCGGCGATAGCCATGTGGCACACGGCTACTGCGTGGGTAGCCGCTCTCAGCACGTCGCCGCCCAATGCGTGCAGCCACAGGGGGAAGAATCGATGGACATCGCCGTGTCGGTGGTCGTTCCGGCTTACAACACCTCGCGGGGCATTCTGCGGGGGCTTGAATCGCTGCGCCGGCAGACCCTGCCGCGCGAACGTTTCGAGGTCGTCTATGTCGACGACGGCTCCACCGACGGCACCGGCGAATTGCTCGACACCGAACTCGCCGGCGAACCCAACTTCTCCGTGGTGCACATCGACAACTCCGGCTGGCCGGGCAGGCCCCGCAACGTCGGGGTGGAGCACGCCCGCGGCGAGTATGTGTTCTTCATGGACGACGACGACCGCCTCGGCCCGGAGGCCCTTGAACGCCTCCACAACCGGGCGGTGCAGGACGGCGCCGACATCGTCGCCGGCCGCATGGCCGGTGTCGGCCGCGGCGCCCCGCGCGAGGTCTTCCAGCAGCCGATGTCGCAGGGCTCGCTGCGCACCCACCCGGTGCTGCTGAGCACGCTCACCGTGCAGAAGCTGTTCCGCCGCGCGTTCCTCCGCGACCGCGGACTCGCCTTCGCCGAGGGCAGGATCCGCCTGGAGGACCACATGTTCATGCTGCGCGCCTACCTGGCCACCGACCGCGTGTCGGTCGTGCACGACTACACCTGCTACTACTGGGTGCGCAACGACGGTTTCGGCAACATCTCCTTTGCCCCCAAGGAGCCTGCGGAGTTCCTGGCCAGCATCGAGCAGATCTTCGACATCATCGACCGCGAGGTCGAACCGGGCGCGTTCCGAGACCGGCTGATCGCCCACTGGCTGCGTTCCAAGCTGCTCGGCCTGTTCCAGGGGCGCAAGTTCCTGCGCCAGGACCCCGAGCGCATCGCCCTCATGCACCGGCTGGCGGGCGACCTGGTGCGTCGGCGCGCCACCGAAGGGGCGCTGCGCAGGCTGAACGCGTACTCCAGGTTGCGCGCGGCCGCGCTGACCGCCGACGACCCCGCGCTGCTGCGTTCGGTGGCCGAGTTCGAGGCGGAAACCGTGCACCGGACCCGCATCACCGGTTTCCGGTGGCAGGGCACCGAACTCGTGGTCGGCACCGAAACCACGTTGGAGCGCAAGTCGACCGGTGCCCCCATGGAGTTTGTGCGCGAAGGCTCCCGCGTCTACTGGGACCTGCCCGGCGACCTGGCCGCGGTGCCCGCCATCAAGCAGGCGGCCGAGATCAGCGGCGAACTACCCAAGATCGTGCACCGGGCGTTCGCCTCCCGTTCGGGCGACCCTGCCGAGGTCAAGCTGCCGTTGGAGTTCCAACGCCGCGAGGAGGCCGGCAGCGCCCCCGGCCGTTTCCGGCTGCGGCTGACCGGATCGATGCGGATCGACGCCGCTGCGGCCGACCACGGCCGGGCGGTCACCGGAACGTGGTCGTTCGGCACCCGCGTGGTCATCGGCGGTATCGGCAGCAATCAGAGCGTGGGCCCGGACCGCTCGGACGAAGCCCAGCGCACCCGCGCGCCCGCATTCATCGGCGCCGGGCGGTCGGCGCGGTTCGTCAACGTCTACTGGAACTCGGCCGACCTGCTCACGCTGACCACGCAGGGCAGTTGGCGCCCGCTGCGCCGCGCCCTGCGCACCGGACTACCCGCGGCGGTTGCGCGTACGGCGTCGGGGCTGCGGGTGGAGATCCCGCTGGCGGTGCAGGCGGCGGCGTCGGGGACGCTCACGCTGACCTGCGCGGCCGAGGGCCGCCCGCCTGTCAGCGCCGAGGCGCGGGTCTGGGCGCCGCCGCGCGAGCCCGACGGCGGCCGCGCGCTGCCGACCGCGGTGCTCAGCGCGGCCGTGCCCGTGCCGCGGGGGCCGGGTGTGCTGCACATCGGGGTGGGCGACGGCGACGAGCACACACCGCTGGGGCTGGACCTGTACTGGACCCCGCTGGGCTGGCGCATCGGCCGCTCCCATGGCTCGCTGCCGCAGCGCTGCGTGAACGCGGCGAACCGCAGCGCGCGGCGCCTGGCCCGCCGGCTGCCCGCCCCGGTGCGCCGGATCGCCGTTGGCGCCCGGGACACGTTGCGCGCCTCGACCGCCGGTGCCGGCACCGGCGTCGGCCTTGCCGGCCGGCAGCAGGACGGCACGCAGCAGGACGGCCCGGCTGCCGTGCCGCGCCAAGCCGATCGGGAGGCTGCCGGTGCCGGCGCCGACCGCGGCCCGGGTTCCGCGGCACAGGAGGCCGCACCGGCCGCCGCAAGCCAAGGGAGCGGCAGCCACTCGGCAAAGGCCGCCAAGGCGGCCGACGCTGCCCAGACGGACGGCGCATCCGGGGCCGCCGATCCGGCGCCCCCGGCCCCGGCGCAGCACGGGTAGCAGCGGCGCCAGCCGCGCCGACCGCCCGTCCGGGCAGGCGGCACCCGGCGTGTCACAGCCACGTTAAGCAACAAATAAAGGACAGAGAGTGACAATGGCGGGAGAGTGCGACTCACAGCTACTACCAAGGAGGCCGCCGTGGCCGACAGTCCCGGCACCCGCCGTTCCCGCACCGCTCCCACCGCACCGGCCGACACGGCCGGACGCACCCATCTGGCCCGGCTGGCCGCGGAGGTGACCCAGCACGGCGTATGGGCGCGCGTCATCGACGACGCCACGCCCTACTTACGGGTCAGCAACCCGGATTCGGAGTACGCCGTCGAGGACGTGTTCTGCGAACCGCGGGGCCGCGAGCACGCGTTCGTCGCGTCGTTCGGCGTCTACCTCGGCAACAGCGGCGGCATCGAACCGGCCGCACGCAGGATCGCCTGGCTGGTCGGGGCAACCGCCGGGTGACCGCGACCGCGGATCCGGCGCGCCGAGCGCAGCGGGCCCCGCTCCGGGGCCCGGGACGCGGCGCCGTCACCGGTCTTCGGCGAGCACCGCGTTCAGCCCGGCGAGCACCACGCGCAGCCCGAAGTCGAAACGCCCGTCGAAGTCGAGGAACACGCCGACCGGGGCATCGGCACCGTCGGCGGGCTCCCAGCCGTGCAGCGCAGCGGCCGGCACACCGGCCGCGCCGCCGTCGGCGCTCTGCTGCTCGAGCACCTCGCCGATGACGTAGCAGGCGATCGTCGTGTTGGCCCGCATGGCGGTCTCCGCGGGAAAACCGGCGTCGCGCATCACCACGAGCATCGTCTCGGCAAGGGCGAGCGTGTGGTTCTTTGCGGCGCAACTGCCGCCGACAATGCGGGCTCCGTCGCGCTGTTCGAGCAGTGTCTCGCGCATTGCCCGCGCCAGGACCGCCGCGCACTGCTCCCAGTCGGCACCGTCCAGGACGGCGCGGTCGAGGACCCCGCTCAGGATCATCTCGGCCATCTCGTCGAGCAGGGCCTGCTTGCCGTTGAACAACCGGTAGATGGTGGGAAGCTGCACACCGAGACTGGTCGCGAGCCGGCGCATGGTCAGCGATTCGAGCCCGCTGGTGTTCACCAGAGCAAGCGCCGCCCGCGCCACCGAATCCGCCCGGACTGATCCGCGCACGTTGACCGCTTGATCCCGTGATGGCACCGCAAGACGCTAACACTGATTCAGTCATTGCACCATAACGGCGTTAACAATAAGCGGGGGCGGTGCCCGCAGCAGTGCGGCGCACTCGGCCCTGCGGCTCCCGGGCCGCCGTGGCGGGAGCGCTGCCGCGACCTTCCGGACCGCTCCGAGCGGCCGCGGCACCGATCCGTCCGGTCCCACGACCGCCTTAAAACCCCTAACGAAATGATCTCTGAGGTGGTTGGATCACTCCGGAGCTGGTGATCTGGGGGTGCGGCGGTCGACGGCTCTCATATCCGAGCGTTAAAGAGGACTCCGAGACCGGACGAAGCCCCGCCGACCGGGGCAGGACGGGCAGCAAGCACCACCTGATCACCGACGCCGCCGGCATCCCACTCGCCGTCACCCTGACCGGCGGCAACCGCAACGACGTCACCCAGCTCATCCCGCTTCTGCATGCTGTGCCGCCGGTGCGAGACAAGCGCGGCCGGCCCGGACGTGCTACTGGCCGACCGCGGCTACGACCACGACAAATACCGCCGTCTCGTCTGGGATCTCGGTGTCAAACCGCTGATCGCCCACCGCGGCACCGAGCACGGCTCCGGCCTGGGCACCCAACGCCGGGGCGTGGAGCGCACGTTCGCCCACCTGAACTGTTTCCGCCGACTGCAGATCCGCTGGGAGGCGGCCGTCTACAGCGAGACCTTCCGCTCGTCGGCCTTGAGGCCACGGAGCGTCCAAAGTCCGTACAGAGCCAACAAGGGTTTGACGACCATCCATTCGCCGAGGCGGTAGTCATCCGCGCGCACCAGCCTCTCTGCAAGATCGGGGCGCTGCCGCCGCAAGTACGCACGGGCCTTGAGCGCATGAGCTGGCTGGGAGGCAATCTTGATGCAAGAATCCACGTCTTCAAGCAGTGGGATCACGTTCGTGATGTTCTCCCATGTCGTCGCGCTTTGGTCTTCGAGGAGCACCGTGCCGTCGAACTCGAGCACCGACTTCGCGTAGTCAGCCATCAACTGGGCCTCCGTGGCGCCGCTGCTGGTCGCACCACCGCTGAAGATCACGCAGGTCCCATGTGCACCGTCAGCGGCGATGGAGCGGATTCCCGCACGGACTCGCCATTGGTTGATCAAATTGGCCGTCGCTTGAGGATTCCGGTACCCCAACACCACCACGGCCGCGGAAGCGCCCCCGCTGCTCCCCACGAGCGCTCGAGACCAGCGCCAGTTCAACCACTCGCCCCAGGCCAGGGCTGCAACCCCAGCTATCGCCAGTCCCGCCCTTCGCCTCATGCGGCGATTCTAGGACGCCTCGGTATTTGGCCGCCAAAGAACCAGCAACGCTACAGACGACGCATGCTGTCAGGAGTTCTTAAACCTCTGGGAACACCCGTTCGAGGGTGGTCCGCGAACAGGAGACAGGTGGACACGGCGGCAATATGCTTGGGCCTGTTCAACCAGTGACCTGAAGGGGCGCTTATGACCAGTCTGCACGCAGAGGGTGATGAGCCGTTGATCCCCATGCCGGCGCTCCGCCTGCGCGATCTCCGGTCGGCCGTCGCCGCCGTGGCGCCGTCGTCTCTACCGGAGTTCTTCGAAGAGATGCAGCAGGCGTTCACTGATGCCGAGCAGGCCGGCAGCGTCTACCCGCTCCGCGGTTTCCTCCACAAGTGGGCTCTCATCGTCGCCATGGAGCGGCATCCCGGCACCGCGCGCCGTCTGCACGAGGCTGAGAAGGCCATGCAGAGCCCGGACCGCGGTGTGCGCGACCAGGCGATCCGCGAGATAGCCGACATCCTGCCCTTCGTTGACAGCGATGTCGCAGCCAACTGAGCCGGACAGTGCCGCAGACAGCAAAAAGCCCCCGACCCTGGTGGGCCGGAGGCTCTTGTGCGAAGTCCGGGGATCCGGGGTCGCCCCCAGAAGAAACAATGAGACGACCCGGCGAGCGCGGTTGCGCGCGAGCAGGGTCGTCCCAGGGGTCTCGCATTCGATCCGGTGGAGGTGGCGGGAATCGAACCCGCGTCCTTCGATGACGAGTCAAGGCTTCTCCGAGCGCAGTTCGCGGTTAGCGTTCTACTCGGCTCCAGCGCTCCCACGAACGGGTCGCTGACGAGCCCAGCCACGTGAATGTCCCACTCAGGCCCCGTGGCCTGATCTGAGCGGTGAGTCCTCTGAACGGTGCCGGACACTGGACCGAGGACGAGTCCAGGCCGACAGAGTCGCTAAAGCTTAAGCAGCGAGAGCGAACTCAGTGCGCTTAGAATTGGCACTTGTATTTAGCGCGAAGCAGGATTTACGAGGTTACATCGCAACCCTCGGCTCGCTTCCCTTGACACGGCGATCAAAGTCGAAACCGATCACCCCCTGTGCAGTTTTCAACGGGCCGGAGCCCGCAAGCGGGGCACCCACCGGTGTCCCTCGCGATCTAACGCTACCTGTAGAACACCGCGGGTACCAAGCTGATTCCCGGTATCGCAGCCGATTTGCGATCTTTGGGTGCGGGCGGCGAGGGGGCCCGCCGGAGCCCGGGTGTGTGCACCGGCTGCAACCGGCAACCGGCACCCGCCGAGCCGGACCGCTCCCCCGGGCGGCCGGCCGGAGCGCTGGGCTCGGCCGGCTCCGGGCAAGAGAATCCCTCGCGGGCGCGGACGGGAACCATCGACGCTGCCCGCGAGGGCGGCCGGCAGGGTCGGGCCGGCCTTTTCTTTCGGCAGGGCCTCCCCCGAGACGAGGTCCTGCCTCCTGTGGACCGGTTCCGCAACCCCCTTTGCGGTTCCAGTCACCCGGGAAGACGCACGTTACCCCCGCCAGGGTTGCTTCTCCACGGATTTTTTTCTCGCTTCGGACAACGCACCCCGCTCCGGCGCGATTCCCCGCTGCGGACCGGCGATGGCCGGTGCCCGGCGGCACCGACGGCAGTCAGCAGCACCAGCGGCACCCGGCGGCTCAGACCGCCGCGGGCGCTACTCGGCGGGTACCGTTCCGCCCTCGGGCTGTGCGGCGCCGGCCGGAGATCCCTGCTGGGGCGTGCCGTCCTGGGGCTGCCCGCCCTGGCCGCCGCCCGCGCCTTGCGGGCTCTGCTGGGCGAGCTGCTCGGCGTAGTCGGCGGGCAGTTGCTGCAGGAACGCACCGCCGGCGTTGACCGCGTACTGCTCCCAGAGCCGGATGGAGGGGTCGACCTCGGCGACCACCGCGAAGGCCATGCTGCCCTGGTAGCCGACGAACCACTGCACCGCGGTCTCGCGCCCGCGTATCTTCTGCGTGGTGTTGGCCATCTGCCCGTGCACCGGGACCGTACCGACATTGGCGTTGGTGGCGCTGACCTCGACCGTCGAACGCATCATCGCCCGCACCTGCTTGACGGCCTGCGGGTCCAGCTTCTTGTTCGCCGCGTTCGCTTGGGCGTCCTCGTCGCCGGCCACCAGCCGCGGCGGATGCCAGGCGCCGTCGCTGATGGCTCCGGCGGCCAGGGCCATCGACAGCGGGCTGACGCGCACCTGGTCGGTGCCTGCCATGGCCGCAGCGGTGGCGCCAGGGGAATCGGGAGTGGTGAACTTCCCGGTGGAAACGGGGACCGGCAGCCGCCAGTCGCCGCCGATACCGAAGTCGCGCGCCGCCGACTCGATGGCCTCGGCGCCGACCTTGTTGCCCATGCGGGCGAAGGCGGTGGTGCAGGAGTAGCTGAAGTTCGTCGCCAGATCGGGCCGGCCCGACAGGCCGGTGTTGTTGGGCGTGGTGAACTTCCGGCCGCCGACCGAGGTCTGGTTGTCGCAGGCCATGGTGTCGTTCGCGGTGTAGGCGCCGCTCCGCAGGGCGCCCGTGTAGGAGATGATGCTGAACGCCTCGCCGGGCCGGTATTCGGCGGTGAACGCGCCGTCGTCGGCCGAGCCCTGGCTGCCCGCCGCCGCCAGGACGTGGCCGGTGCGGGCATCCAGCGCGACCACATAGCCCTTGCCGGGCAGGGTGTCCAGCGCGGCCTGGCCGGCCTGCTGCGCACGGATGTCCAGGGTCGTGTTCAGCGAGCCGCTCTGCAGCCCGGGCCAGGAGTGCAGGGTGCCGGTCTCGTTGCCCTTGCCGTCGAGCGTGACGACCTTGGTGGTCGCCGTGCCGGCCAGGCGCTGCTGGAAGACGTTCTGCAACCCGCTCAGCCCCACCGTGTCTCCGGCCTGGTAGGGGCCCGCCACCCGCGAGGACACGTTGTGTTCGGAGGTGCCGGCCACCTCGCCGACGACCGGTGCGGCGGTGCGCGGCTTGAGCCGCATGTCGATCTGTTCGGTGCGCACCCCGGGGATCGCCTTGGCGCGTTTCTCGACCTTGGCGCCGACATCGCCCGTGCGGGTCAGCACCAGCGGCTGGAACTCCTGCGGCGGCGCCGAGCGGACCCGGTCCAGCAGCGGCCCGTCGTCCTCGTCGAGCAGCTTGGCGAGCTTGGCCACGCCGGCTTCGGTGTCGTCCATCTGCGCGGGTACCACGCCGAACGCGGTGGCGCCGGTCGTGCCGACGAGCGGTTTCTCGTTGCGGTCGTAGATCTGCCCGCGGTCGGGGATGTCGTAGCTGACGGCCATGCGCTCGTCGGCGTCGAGATCCGGGTGAATGACCGAAGGCGACCAGTCGATGACCCAGCCCTGCGGGCCGTCGCGCAGCGACATGCCGCCGTCGTAGTTCCACACGGGGTCGCCGATGCCGAGGTCGGCCTGGGCGCTGAACTCCGCCTCGGCGGAGTCGCCGTCCTGGCTGATGGGCCCCATCGCGAAGCTGAGCCCGGCCAGGTCGAGCTGGCGGCGGGCGTCCTTCAGCGTCGCGGCGACCTTGTCGGTGTCGCCGTTGGTGTAGGCCGCGGCGTTCGAGTAATCGCCGGCCTGCCATTCCAGCAGGAAGTTGCGCACCGCGACCTCGGGCGAGGGGTTGGTGGTACAGCCGGAAACCACCGCGGCGACGGCGAGCCCGGTTCCTGCTGCCAGCACACGGCGAAGGTGACGGGGGGACACCCTGGCGATCCTTTCACAACGCCTCAGCGACGGCGCCGCAGCGCGCGTTCGATGTCGCGTTTGGCCTCGCGTTCGGCGATGTCATGGCGTTTGTCGTATGTGCGCTTACCGCGCGCCAGCGCGAGTTCGACCTTGGCCTTGCCCTCGCTGAAGTACAGCGACAGCGGCACCAGGGTGCGGCCCGACTCCTGGGTTTTGCCGATGAGGCGGGCGATCTCTTCGCGGTGCAATAGCAGTTTGCGTGGTCTGCGGGCGCTGTGGTTGGTCCACGTCCCGTGCGCGTACTCGGGGATGTGGACGTTCTCCAGCCACACTTCGCCGTCCTTGACCTGGGCGAAGCCGTCGACCAGGGAGGCGCGCCCGGCCCGCAGCGACTTCACCTCGGTGCCGGCGAGCACGATGCCGGCCTCGTAGGTGTCGTCGATGTGGTAGTCGTACCGGGCCCGCCGGTTCTGCGCGACGAGCTTGCGTCCTTTTTCCCGTGGCACAGGATTTCCCTTTCTCCACCGCTCTCGTCCGGCGGGCCGCCGATCGGCCGCTACCTGCGGTTATACCCGCAGATAGCGCCGCAGCGTCAGGAACGAGGCGACCGTGCACAGCAGGACACCCAAGATCAGCGACACACCGATGACCGATAGCAGCGATCCGGTCGAGAGCGTGACATCGAACTGGAACCACTCCTGGATCCGTGTCAGCAGCAGGAAGCGGGCGGCCACGATGAACCCGGAGGCGATGATGCCGCCGATCAGGCCCGCGATTGCGCCTTCGAGCAGGAACGGGAGTTGGATGTAGAAGTTCGACGCACCGACCAGGCGCATGATCCCGGTCTCCTTGCGGCGATTGTAGGCGGCAAGCCGCACGGTGTTGCCGATCAGCAGCGCAGCTGCGGCCAACTGTACGAAGGATACCGTCAATGCCGCCGCGGTGAGGCCGTCGAGCAGGCCGAAGAACTGCTCCAGGACCGCCTGGTCGTCGTAGATGGTGTCGATGCCCGCTCGGCCGGTCATTTCGTCGGCCACAACCTGGTACTGGCTCGGGTCGACGAGCTGCACGCGGAAGTTGTCGGGGATGTCGCCCTTGCGGACGGCGTCCACCATTGCCTGGTTGTTGGAGAAGCGCTCCTGGAAGTCCTTATACGCCGCCTCGCTGCTGACGTACTCGACGCTCTTGACCTGGCCCATCGACTCCAGGTCACTCTGGATCTGCTGGCGCTGGTCGTCAGTCGCGGGACCGTTCTCCTCACACGTGTCGGAGTTGGAGATCTCCGTGCACATGTAGATGGTCAGGGTCACGCGCTCGTCCCAGTACTGGCGCATTTGCGAAACCTGCTGGTTGATCAGCAGACCGCCGCCGAACAGGGCGAGAGAGATGGCCACCGTGGTGATGACCGCCACGGTCATCGTCAGGTTCCGACGCAGACCGATCCAGATCTCGGAAAGTACGAATTGTGCACGCATGAGAGTTAAGGGTCCATCCTCGTGGGCTTCGCCGCGCTGCACTGACCAACGCAGGAGCGCTGGCAGGCCCGAGCGTCAGTACGCCTGTCCGTAGACGCCGCGGGTCTGGTCGCGCACGACCTCGCCCTCTTCGAGCTCGATGACGCGCTTGCGCATCGAGTCGACGATGGCGGCGTCGTGGGTGGCCATGACAACGGTCGTCCCGGTCCGGTTGATTCGGTCGAGCACCTTCATGATGCCGATCGAAGTAGCGGGGTCGATGTTCCCCGTGGGCTCGTCAGCCAGCAGGATCTGCGGGCGGTTCACGAACGCCCGCGCGATGGCGACCCGCTGCTGCTCGCCACCCGACAGCTCGTCGGGCATGCGGTCGGCCTTGCCCTCAAGGCCGACGAGTTCGACGACCTCCGGGACGACCTTGCGGATGAACCGCCTCGGCTTGCCGATCACCTCAAGGGCGAAGGCGACGTTCTCGAAGACGTTCTTGTTCGGCAGCAGCCGGAAGTCCTGGAAGACGCAGCCGATCCGGCGCCGCAGGTGCGGGACCTTCCAGTTGGACAGGCGCGCCAGGTCCTTGCCTGCGACGTGCACCCGCCCTTTCGTGGGCTTCTCCTCCTTCAGGACAAGCCTGAGGAACGTTGACTTGCCCGAGCCGGAGGGACCGACGAGGAAGACGAACTCCCCCTTGTCGACGTCGATGGAGACGTTCCCCAGCGCCGGGTTCTTCTGGGTCGTATAGACCTTGGTGACGTTCTCAAAGTGGATCACGGCAGCATCACAAGGTTCTCGAAGGTAGGGGCGCCTCAGCGGAAAACTCGGTCCACAGGAGGCAGTACCGGCCACAGGGCCAATCGTCAGTGTAGAGGTGATCGCAACCCGGAATGTCCAAATCGGCCCGGAGCCCTTGCAGGGATGACCCCGAAGGCGGGCGGATGCTCGGGCGGCCTCGACCGTACACGCGTGATCGACCCCGGCTGTGCTTAGGACAGCAGATCAGACCATATCGGAAGTGTCAACCACTGGTAACGTTTAAGTATACCGAGCGCCGGGTTGCGGTCCTGCCGCGATGCCCGCAAGGCCCGCGGAGCAGCAGTGCAACTGCGGCGGGGCCGGCACCTGCACCGGCCCGCCGCCGCGGCGTATCAGCTCTCCTGGCTGCGCAACCAGCGGATCTCGGCGTCGATGAACGAGTCGATCTCGCCGTCGAGCACACCGCCGGTGTTGCCGCTTTCGGCGCCGGTGCGCACATCCTTCACGCTTTGGTAAGGGTGCAGGACGTAGTTGCGCATCTGCGTGCCCCAGCTGCTGACACTCTCGCCGCGCAGTTCGTCGAGTTCGGCCTGCTCCTCGCGGCGCTTGCGCTCCAGCAGCTTGGCCTGCAGCATCCCCATCGCGGTCGCGCGGTTCTGGATCTGGGAACGCTCGTTCTGGCACGAGGTCACGATGCCCGTGGGCAGGTGGGTGATGCGCACCGCGGAGTCGGTGGTGTTGACGCCCTGGCCGCCCGGGCCGCTGGAACGGTAGACATCGATGCGCAGCTCGCTCTCGTCGATGTCGATGTGGTCGCTCTTCTCAACGACCGGGACCACGTCCACACCGGCGAACGAGGTCTGGCGCCGGTTCTGGTTGTCGAAGGGCGAGATCCGCACCAGCCGGTGGGTGCCGTGCTCGCCGCGCAGCGTGCCGTAGGCGAACGGCGCCTTGACCACGAAGGTCGTGGACTTGATGCCGGCCTCTTCGGCGTAGGAGGTCTCGTAGATCTCCGTGGGGTAGCCGTGCCGCTCGGCCCAGCGCAGGTACATCCGCTGCAGTATCTGCGCCCAGTCGGCCGCGTCGATGCCGCCGGCCTGGGAGTTGATGCTCACCAGCGCCTCGCGCTCGTCGTAGGGGCCGCTGAGCAGCGTGCGGATCTCGATTTCGCCGATGTCGGCGCGCAGCGATTCGAGTTCGGCGTCGGCCTCGGTGCGGGTGTCGGAATCGTCCTCGGAAGCGGCGAGTTCGAAGAGCACGCTCAGGTCGTCCAGGCGGCGCCGGATGGTGCCGACCTTGTTGACCGTGGACTCCAGGTGGGACAGCCTGCGGGTGACCTGCTGAGCCTGGTCGGGGTTGCTCCACAGCTCGGGGTCGGCAGACTGTTCGCGCAACTCCTCGATCTCGCGCTGCTTGGCACCGAGGTCCAGCACGGACTCGACGCTCGCCAGCGTGGACGAGAGTTCCTTGATCTTGTCTGCGGGGTCTAGGTCTGCCACAGGCCCAAGTCTAGGGCGTCACATGCGCGCTGCCTGCCAGGCGCAGGCCCTGGGGACCACGAGAGCCGCACGGCAGCGCCGGGTGCGCATCCGCCCGGGCCGGCGCGGCCCGGGCGGATGCGCACGGTGCGGGTCTTACTCGGCCGAAACCAGCGAACGCACCGAGCGCAGCGCCACCGAAAGCGTGGAGAGGTCGTACTTCTCGGCTTCGTGGATCTCGCGCAGGGTCTGCTCCGAGCGGTCGACCGCCACCCGGTTGCGTTCGATCCAGCGTTCGCGCAGGCGGTCGGGGGAGTCGCCGGGGTCGCCGCTGAGCAGTACCGCGCGGGTAAGCCCGGCGTGGGCGGCGTAGAGGTCGTCGCGCAGCCCTGCCCGCGCCATGGTGACCCACCGGTCGTGGCGCGGCAGCGCGATGATGCGTTCGCGCAAAGTGCCGATCTGCAGGCTTTCGGCGAGGTCGAAGTAGACCTCGGCGACCGCCGGGAGTTCGCGCCCGGTGCTGTGGGCGATGGCGACCAGGTCGAAGGTCGAGTACGCCGGAACCATCCCAGCCACCCGTTCGGCCAGTTCCCCGGGCACCCCGTCCTTGACGAAACGGTCGCGCCGCTCGGTGAACAGACGCAGGTCGCGGCCCTGCAGCAACTGGGGCAGCTGCGGCACGATCTCGGCCACGCCCTCGGCGAAGAAAGCGATCTCGGCGCCGAGGTCAAAGGGCGACTTGCGGTTGCGCAGCAGCCAGCGGGTGCCGCGTTCGGCGAGCTTGCGGGTCTCCAGCAGCAGCGCCAACTGCACGTCGACGTCGAGCCAGTGGTCCATGCGCTCGATTTCGCGCCACAGCTCGCGCAGCCCGAACACCTCGCGCACCACCAGGTAGGCGCGGGCGATGTCGTCGGGCGCGGCCCCCAGTTCCTCGCCGATGCGGAAGGCGAAGGTGGTGCCGCCCCGGTTCACCATGTCGTTGACGACCTGGTTGGCGATGATTTCGCGGGCCAGCGGGTGCTCGGGCATGACGTCGGCGAAGCGCTCGCGCAGCGCGGTCGGGAAGTACTCCACCAGCGTCTGGCCCAGGTAGGGGTCGCCGGGCAGGTCGGAGTCGGCGATCTCGTCCTTGAGGGTGTTCTTGGTGTAGGCGAGCAGCGTGGCGAACTCCGGGCCGGCCAGCCCCAGGCCGGCGCTGCGCCGCGAGGCGATCTCTTCGTCGCCGGGGAGCTCTTCCAGCTTGCGGTCGAGCAGGCCGTCGCGTTCGAGGCGGCGCAGGAACCGGGCGTGGACGTGCATCATGGCGCCGGCCTGCTTGCGCGCAGCCGCCAGCACCACGTTCTGCGCGTAGTTGTTGCCCAGGACGAGTTCGGCGACCTCGCCGGTCATGCTCTTGAACAGCTCGTCGCGTTCGGGCTTGGTGAGGTTGCCTTCGCCGACCTCGCGGTCGAGCATGATCTTGATGTTGACCTCGTGGTCGGAGGTGTCGACGCCGGCGGAGTTGTCGATGAAGTCGGAGTTGACCCGGCCGCCCTTGCGGGCGAACTCGATCCGCCCGGCCTGGGTCAGCCCGAGGTTGCCGCCCTCGCCCACGACCTTGCAGCGGAGGT
The DNA here is from genome assembly GCF_054778995.1 of Streptomonospora sediminis. NCBI lineage: Bacteria > Bacillati > Actinomycetota > Actinomycetes > Streptosporangiales > Nocardiopsidaceae > Streptomonospora > Streptomonospora sediminis. The sequence goes on along the minus strand of NZ_BAAGYZ010000040.1, from coordinate 27,953 downwards.
CGGCTCCGTTGACCCGCACGGGGTCGTTGGCCTTGTCGCCGACATCGGCGTCGGACTCGTTGGAGGACTTGACGTAGGTGCCGATGCCACCGTTCCACAGCAGGTCGACCGGTGCGGCGAGGATGTGGCGGATGAGCTCGAAGGGTGTGAGCGCCGTGGTTTCGGCCTCGATGCCCAGTGCCCGGCGGACCTGCGGGGTGATGGGTACCGACTTGGCGGTGCGCGGGTGCACCCCGCCGCCCGCCGAGATCAGCCGGGTGTCGTAGTCGGCCCAGGTGCTGCGCGGCAGGCCGTACATGCGCTGACGTTCGGCAAAGGAGCGCTCGGGGTCGGGATCGGGGTCGAGGAAAATGTGGCGGTGGTCGAAGGCCGCGACGAGCCGGGTGTGGCGCGACTGCAGCATGCCGTTGCCGAAGACGTCGCCGGACATGTCGCCGACCCCGACGGCGGTGAACTCCTCGTTCTGCACGTCGGTGCCGAGCTCGCGGAAGTGGTACTTGACCGACTCCCAGGCGCCGCGGGCGGTGATGCCCATTTCCTTGTGGTCGTAGCCCACCGAGCCGCCCGAGGCAAAGGCGTCGCCCAGCCAGAACCCGCGCTCGATCGCGATGCCGTTGGCGATGTCGGAGAAGGTGGCGGTGCCCTTGTCGGCGGCGACCACCAGGTAGGGGTCGTCGGAGTCGTAGCGCACAACGTTGTCGGGGTGGGCGACGCGGCCGCCGACCCGGTTGTCGGTGAGGTCGAGCATCCCGCTGATGAACTGCTTGTAGCAGGCGATGACCTCGGCCTGGACGGTGTCGCGGTCGCCGCCCGCGGGCAGCTGCTTGCACACGAACCCGCCCTTGGACCCGCTGGGCACGATGACGGAGTTCTTCACGGTCTGCGCCTTGACCAGTCCGAGGACCTCGGTGCGGAAGTCCTCGAAACGGTCGGACCAGCGCAGTCCGCCGCGGGCGACCGCGCCGAAGCGCAGGTGCACGCCTTCCATACGCGGCGAGTAGACGTACATCTCGTAGCGCGGGCGCGGCGCGGGCAGGTCGGGGATGCGCCGGGGGTCGAGCTTGTAGACCAGGTAGGGCCGGGGTTCGGCGGTGCCGCCCTGGAAATAGTTGGTGCGCAGGGTGGCTTCGATGGCGGCCAGGAACGACCGCAGGATGCGGTCCTGGTCGAGGCTGGCCACCAGGTCGAGTTCGCCGCGGATCTCCTCGGTGATGGCCTCGCTGCGTTCGGCGCGCCCGGTACCGAGGCCGGGGTCGAAGCGGGACTCGAACAGCCGCACCAGCAGGTTGGCGAGGTGCACGTTGGCCACGAGCACGTCGGCGATGTAGGCGGGGCTGAACGTGCTGCCGGTCTGGCGCAGGTACTTGGCGTAGGCGCGCAGGATGGTCAGTTGCCGCCAGTCGAGGCCGCCGCGCATGACCAGGGCGTTGAACCGGTCGGATTCGCCGCGGCCCTGCCATAGCGCGGTGAAGGCCTCTTCGAACAGGAACTTCAGCCGGTTGGGTGGGAGCTCGACGGCCTCGGTGATGGGGGCCAGGCCGAAGTCGTAGATCCAGGAGCGGCCGGTGGCGGAACCGGCGATGCCGTAGGGGCGTTCGTCGCGGACTTCGACGCCCATGTGTTCAAGCAGCGGCAGGACCCGCGACAGCGAGATCGGGTCGCCCTTGCGGTAGACCTTGAGCCGCCACTCGCCGGAGGCGCCGCCGGCGGGGCGGTACAGGTTCACGGCGAGTTGGTCGTCGCCGAGCAGGTCCAGCCGGTAGACGTCGTCGACGGCGACGGAGGCGGCGGTGTCGACCTTGTAGCCCTCGGGCAGCGCCGAGCCGTAGTCCTGCAGCAGCTCGCCGGCACGTTCGGCGCCGAAGCGCGCGCGGAGTTCGTCGCTGAGGTCGTCGTCCCAGGAACGGGTGGCCGCGACGACCTCGGCCTCCAACGCAGCGTGGTCGACCTCGGCCAGGATGCTGCCGCGTTCGGCGCGCACGACCAGGTAGAGCTGCGCGAACGGCGCCGAGCCGACCGCGACGCTGTGGTCCATGGTGGCGCCCGCGAAGGCGCGGCTCATGACGTTCTGGATGTGCAGCCGCACATCGGTGTTGTAGCGGTCGCGCGGCATGTAGACCAGGCAGGACATGAACCGGCCGTAGGGGTCGCGGCGCAGGAAGAGCTTGGTGCCGCGGCGCTCGCGCAGGCGCAGCACGCCCAACACAATGTCGTAGAGCTGGTCGACGGGGGTCTGCAGCAGTTCCTCGCGGGGAAAGCCCTCAAGGATCTCGATGAGGTCCTTGCCGTCGTAGCTGTCGGGTTCGAAGCCGGCCAGGCCCAAGACCTCGGCCTGCTTGCGCTTGAGGATGGGAATCTGGGCGATGCTGGTGGTGACGGCTTCGTGGGTGAACAGGCCCAGGAAGCGGTACTCGCCCACGACCCTGCCCTCGGCGTCGAAGTGCTTGATGCCGATGTAGTCGAGGTACTTGCGGCGGTGCACGGTGGCGCGGGAGTTGGCCTTGGTCAGCACGAGCACGTGGGGTTCGCGCGCCTTGGCGCGGGCCTCGGGCGGCAGGGCGGCGAAGCTCTCGGAGTCGGTGGCGTCGGCGCGCAGCAGGCCCAGCCCGGTGCCCGGGCGCGGGCTCAGCCCGAGCTGCTCGGCGGAGTCGCCGGCGGTGGCGGGGACCTCGGGGGATTCGGGGGTGCCCGAGGCGCTGACCAGCGCGTACTCGCGGTAGCCCATGAAGTGGAAGTGGCGGTCGGCGACCCAGCGCAGGAACTCGACGCTTTCGGAAAGCTCGCGGGAGTCGACGCCGGCGGCGGTGAGGCGTTCGGCCGAGCCGGCGATGTCGTCGGCCAGCAGCAGCGCCTGGCGGCGCATCCGGCCGGAGTCTTCGTCGACGTTGTGCACGTCGGCCAGGACGCGTTCGAGGTCGGCGGCGAGTTCCTTGCAGGCCGCCGGACCGCTGCAGCGGTCGATCTCCAGGTGCATCCAGGATTCCTGGAGCGGGGCGGGGCCGTCGGGCTCGTACCCGGGGGCGGGTTCGACCTCTTTCAACGCGCCGGTGACATCGCGCGCGACCCGCAGCTGCGGGTGGATGACGAGTTCGTAGCCGATGCGGCGGCGGCCGAGTTCCATGGTGACGGAGTCGACCAGGAAGGGCGCGTCGTCGGTGACGATCTCGACGACGGAGTGGCCGGTCTCCCAGCCTTCGTGGTCGCTGGTGGGGGTGTAGACGCGCACTTTGGCCCGGCCCTGCGGCCGGTGCCGTGCGAACTCCAGGTGGGCCGCTGCCGGACCGCAGATCTCGGCGGGGTCGCGCTCCTGCAGCTCCTCGGTGGCCACGTGGCGGTAGTAGTGCGCGAGGAACTGCTCCATTCCCTCGGGTACTCCTGCACCGTCACCGGTGAATCGGGGCCAATCTGAGCAGTGCGTGACCGCGTCACGCAGCAATCGGTCCTGAACGGCGTCTTGCTGCCCGGACATCGTGCGACGTCACTCCCTTGTGAGTCGTAGGGGGCCGGCCCCGGACCGGCGGGGAGGGTTCCGGGACGCTCTTTGGGTCCTGTGAAATTGTCGGACGCCGCGCGGGCGCCCGCGGGTTCCCGCTTTGCCGGGTGGGACCGCGGGAGCGGGAGACCTGTGCGCACAGGTGCGGTTGCACGACCGGACTCCGTTGTCCGGCCCCGCCGAACCCAGATTACTGGTTCGGGTCCCGCGGATTTGTGATCAACACCGTTAACTGTGCGTTTCGGCTGTTAGGAGCGGATTGCGCAACAATGCGACTGCGGACGTACCGGGTACAACCGCTGCCAACAGCCAACCTATGCCCGCAGCATGCGGCGGCAAGTGCTGCGCCGGTATCGGCCGTTGTCGGCCAGCGCGGGATGGCGGACCGCCGATTCGGGTACGGGGGGTTCACCCGGTGCCGGCAGCGGCGGTGGCAGTGTGCACGGCGCTGAGTAGTTGTTGGGGGTCGGCGAGGTCCTCGATCACGTGTTCGGCACCGGCGGCCCGGAGTTGGGATTCGGTGGCCGACCCGCTCACCACCGCGATCGGGGTGGCGTGGCCGATGATGGCGGCCTCGACATCGCGCGGGGAGTCGCTGATGTAGACGGTGGCGGACTCGGGGAACTCGGAGCCGTGGGCTTGGGCGGCGCGCATGCGGGTGAACTGGAGCAGGCTGGCCTTGGGGTAGTGCTCGGAGCCGAACCCGCCGATGCTGAGGTCGAGATAGCCGTCGAGCCCGAATGCGGCGAGTTTGGCCACGGCGTTGGCCATGATCGTGCCGGTGACCACGGTCTGCACGGTGTCGGGCAGCCCGGCGACGGCCGCCAGGGATTCCTGCGCGCCGGGCATGGCCCTGCCGCGCGCGGTGAGCTGGTCGCGGCGGCGGGCGAACGCCTCGCCGAGGGCGTCGATGAAGTCGGTCAGCGGTTCGTCGCCGGGGTCCAGGCGGACGTCGTTGCGCGCCAGGAACTCGAAGAAGATCTCGGAGTCGGTGCGGCCGCCCGTGGATGCCAGGTAGACCAGCGGCACCCCGGTGACCTGTTCGAACGCTTCGGCGTAGGCCGCACGGGTCACCTGGGCGACGTCGACGAGCGTGAGGTCGATGTTCCACAACACCAGCCGGCTGATGGCAATCTCCTCAAGGAAGGGACGTGCGGGCATGTCACCATAATTTTGCCTCACACCGGAACCGTCCGGCCGACTCCGTCCACAGGCCGTTCGAACACACTGCTCGGCGGCCGGCGCGCGGTGTGCGAGCGGGGGCCGGCGCAACTCCCCCGCCGCGGTCGGCGTCACCAGTCACCGTAGTCCAGCCCGGACGCCCTGCGGCCCGCCCGCCGGCGCAGGATTCCGACGGTGCGGGCTCTCCGGGCTCTCCCGCACCGGACTCAGCCGCGGCCCATGTGCGGGTAGCGCCAGTCGGTGGGCGGGGTGAACGCCTCCTTGATGGCGCGCGGGCTGGTCCAGCGCGCCAGGTTGAACACCGAGCCGGCCTTGTCGTTGGTGCCGCTGGCGCGGGCGCCGCCGAACGGCTGCTGGCCGACGATGGACCCGGTGGGTTTGTCGTTGATGTAGAAGTTGCCGGCCGAGAACCGCAGCGCGGCGTCGGCGCGGGCGATGGCATCCCTGTCGCGGGCGATGACCGCGCCGGTCAGCGCGTAGGGGGCGACGTCGGCCATCTGTGCGAGCACCTGGTCGTAGCGGGAGTCGTCGTAGACGTGCACGGCCAGGATCGGGCCGAAGTACTCGTTGCGGAACACCTCGTCCTCGGGGTCGCCGCACTCCAGCACGGTGGGTTCGATGAAGTAGCCCACGCTGTCATCGGCGCCGCCGCCGGCCAGCACGGTGATGGAGTCGGCGTCGCGCGCCCGTTTCAGTGCGGCGGCGTTCTTGGCGAAGGCGCGGTCGTCGATGACGGCGCCCATGAACGTCGACACGTCGCCGGTGACATCGCCCATGGTCAGCTGTTCGACCTCGCCCAGCAGGTCGTCGCGCAGCGCCGGCCACACGCTGCGCGGGATGTAGGCGCGCGAGGCCGCGGAGCACTTCTGGCCCTGGTACTCGAACGCGCCGCGGATCAGGGCGGTGCGCAGCACGCCGTGGTCGGCCGATGGGTGGGCGACGATGAAGTCCTTGCCGCCGGTCTCGCCGACGATGCGGGGGTAGGAACGGTATTCGGCGATGTGCTCGCCCGCGGTGCGCCACAGGTGCTGGAAGGTGCCGACGGAGCCGGTGAAGTGGATGCCGGCGAGGTCGGGCTGGGCCAGGGCGGTCTGCGACACCGCGCGGCCGTCGCCGGTGACCATGTTGATGACGCCGGGCGGCATCCCGGCCTCCTCCAGTACCCGCATCACGTAGTGGGCGGAGTAGGTCTGGGTGGGCGCGGGTTTCCAGACCACCACGTTGCCCATCAGCGCGGGCGCGGTGGGCAGGTTGCCGGCGATCGCGGTGAAGTTGAACGGGGTGATCGCGAGGACGAACCCCTCCAGCGGCCGCAGCTCTTGGCGGTTCCACACGCCGCGGACCGAGATCGGCTGCTCTGCGTAGAGGCGCCGGGCGAAGGCGGTGTTGAACCGCCAGAAGTCGATGAGTTCGCAGGCCGCGTCGATTTCGGCCTGCTGGATGGACTTGGACTGGCCGAGCATGGTGGCGGCGTTGACCCGCGCGCGGTGGGGCCCGGCGAGCAGGTCGGCGGCGCGCAGCAGGATGGCGGCGCGGTCGTCGAAGGACATGGCGCGCCAGGCGGGTGCGGCGGCGCGGGCGGCGTCGATGGCCCGCTGGACCTCGCCGGGCGTGGCGTTGGCCATGCGGCCCAGGACGTGGGCGTGGCCGTGCGGCTTGAGCGCGGGGATCTGCTCGCCGGCGCCGAGGCCGCGGTCGTTGCCGATGACCTGCTGGATCTCGGTTTCCTCGGCCGACTGGCGCGCGATCTCGGCTTCGAGCTCGGCCCGTTCGGGGCTCCCCGGGGCGTAGGCCAGGTTGGGCTCGTTGACGGGGACGGGGACATTGGTGACGGCATCCATCGCTAGCCTCCCGATCGCAGACGGGGCGGCGGGCCCGGGCGGGTAGGCGGGCGCAAGCGCGGATGCGCGCGCCGGCCCTCGGGCGCCACGCGATGATGCATACCCGCCCCGGCCGGGTCGGTAATCGTCGGGTGGGGGTGGTGGGCGTGGCGGGGTGATGGTGGACTGGACCGGCCCGATCCGACGCGGGTCCGCTCGGCGGCCTTGCCAGCGGCCGGCTCAGGGGCGGACTGGACGTGAAAAGCAGCGGCAACGGCCGCAGGCGGCTGGGGCGGGCGGCCACCGCTCCCGCCCGCAGGTGGCGGGCCGCCCGGCGCACTGAGCCTGCAGAAATGCCCGGATTTCAAAGCTGGGACCGGCATTTCTGCATGATCGTCAATGGGAACCCGACATAACGGTCACGCGCGGCCCCACCCGAGCCAACCGCCGCCCTCGGTGCCGCTTTTCACCCCAGACCAACCCGCCACCCGGCAGACCACAAGGCCGCACAACCAACCGCAGCCGCCGCCCCTACCGCCCCTACCGCCCCTACCGCCCCTACCGCCCCTACCGCCCCTACCTGCGGCCGAGGATGTCCGGGAGTTCCTGGGTGGCGTACCAGAGCAGTTCGTGCTCGTCCGTGCGGTCGGGGTCCTCCGCCGCGATCGCGGCCGCCACCGCTTCTTCGGCCGCGGGGTCGTCGACGTGGACTGCGGCGACCCGCTTCAGCGGCACCGTGCCCGTGATGGTGACGGCGGCCGGGTGGTCTGCGCCGCCGGCGGGGGCCGGGCCGACGATCTTGTCGGGGGCCTCGGCGGCGATCACGGCGCGGCGGCGCGGGGCCCCGGGGTCGGCGCCCAGCAGGCGGAGCGATGCCTCGGCCGCGCCGCGCAGCGCCTCGTACTCCAGTTCCTCATCGTCGCCGCCCTCGGGGCCGGCCAGGCGTTCGGTGACGGCAAAGGCGGTCAGCGGCGCGCCGCCGGGCTCGCCGACCGCTCCGGTGTCGAGGGCCGCGGCGAGGCCGGGGAAGGTGCTGGGCAGGTAGACGCGCATCGTGGTCTCGCGGCTCTCTCGTATCGCAGGGGCTCGGACGGCGTGCAAGTCTGCCAGAGGTGCGGGTGGGGCACCTTCGGCGCGCCGGTGCAGCGGCCCCGCGGCGCCCGCGGTCCGCTCGGCCGCAGGGCCGCCGTACCGCAGGACCGCGCGGCCGCCCGCCGGCTCCGGGCCCGTTCAGGAGGGCATCGGGTCCAGTTCGATGCCGCAGGTCTCCGCCAGCCGTTGGCGGGTGTCGGCGGGGCTGCGGTGCAGGATGCCGGTCATGCCCAACTCGACGGCGGCGTGCACGTTGTGTTCGATGTCGTCGATGAACACGCACTCCTCGGGCGGTACGCCGGTCAGTTCGGCGGCGTGCTCGAAGATCTCCGGTTCGGGTTTGCGCATGCCGACCTCGCCGGAGATGACGACCGCGTCGAAGGTGTCGGCGAAGCGGTCGCGGGGGTAGCCGTTGCCCCAGGAGTTGGACAGCAGGCAGGTGCGCATCTGCTGGCCGCGGGCGCGGCGCAGGACCGCGTACATCTCGTCGACGGGGTGGAATCGGGAGAACATCCGCTTGATGAGCCCGGTTGCCGGTACGGGCCCGCCGTCGACCAGCCGCAGCCGGTCGGCGAGGATGCGCTCGAACTCGCCGGTGGTGATCTCGCCGCGTTCCAGGGCGTGGACGGGGTTGGCGTCCGCGCTGCCGCCGGTGGCGGTGCCGTCGAACCAGGGGGTCATGACGTCGCGGTAGTGGGCGTCGTCGATGCGGTCGGCGGCCAGCCAGGCGGCGACGGTCTGATGTAGCGGTGAGGTCAGGACACCGCCCCAGTCGGTGATGATTCCACGGCACTTAGCGCTCATACTCGCCTCCGTCTTTCGCCGGGCGCCCGGTTCGCGGGCGCAGGGCCGGCGCGGGCGGCGGGCCTGCGCCCGCACGGTTGCGCCGGGGACGCGGTTTCTTCCCTGGGTGCGGGCGTGCCAATCCCCGCCGGGCGCCGACCGCCCGTTGCGTCCCCGTTCCTCCGCATCCCCGCCAGGGCAGTACCGACCGGTCGGTCGGATGGCATACTGCCGTCATGGACTTCGATCTCAGCGCCACCGCCCGCGACCGCCTGGCCGAGCTGCAGTCGTTCATGGACGAGCACGTCTACCCGGCCGAGCCCGTCTATCACCGCCAACGCGCCGAGGCCGGGTACGGCGACCACAACCAGCCGCCGGTCGTGGAAGACCTCAAAGCCGAGGCGCGCCGCCGCGGCCTGTGGAACCTGTTCCTGCCCGACGTGAGCGGCCTGAGCGTCACCGACTACGCACCACTGGCCGAGCTGACCGGCCGCTCCTCCGTGCTGGCGCCGCGGGCGCTGAACTGCGCGGCCCCCGACACCGGCAACATGGAGGTGCTGCACATGTTCGGCACCGCCGAACAGCGGAAGCGGTGGCTGGAGCCGCTGCTGGACGGCCGCATCCGTTCGGCGTTCGCCATGACCGAACCCGACGTGGCCTCCTCGGACGCCTCGAACATCGCCACCTCCATCACCCGCGACGGCGGCGATTACGTGATCAATGGGCGCAAGTGGTGGATCAGCGGTGCGGCCGACCCGCGCTGCGAGGTCCTCATCGTGATGGGCAAGACCGACCCGGACGGCCCCGCCCACCGGCAGCAGTCGATGATCCTGGTCCCCCGCGACACGCCCGGCCTGGAGATCGTGCGCTCGCTGCCCGTGTTCGGCTACCAGGACCAGGAGGGCCACTGCGAGCTGCGGTTCACCGACGTGCGGGTGCCCGCCGCCTACCTGATCTCCGGTGAGGGCGAGGGCTTCGCCATCGCCCAGGCCCGGCTGGGTCCCGGCCGCATCCACCACTGCATGCGCGCCATCGGGATGGCCGAACGCGCCTTGGAACTGATGGTGCGCCGGTCCCAGGAGCGGGTGGCCTTCGGCAAGCCGCTGGGTGACCAGGGCGTCGTCCAGCAGCAGATCGCCGAGTCGCGGCTGGCCATCGAGCAGGCACGGCTGCTGGTACTCAAGACGGCCTGGCTGATCGACCACCGCGGCACCCGCGAGGCGCGCACCGAGATCTCGGCGATCAAGGTGGCTGCGCCGCGCGTGGCCGTCGATGTCATCGACCGCGCCATTCAGGTGCACGGCGGCGGCGGGGTCGGCGACGACTTCCCACTGGCCGAAATGTACGCCCACGCACGGGCCATGCGGATCTTCGACGGCCCCGACGAGGTGCACCTGCGTTCGTTGGCCCGCCAGGAGGCCAAGCGCCACGGGTGAGCCGCACGGCCGCCGGCGGGTCTACGGGGGCTCGCGCTCAGTAGGACAGCCCGTCGCCGAACTCCAGGCCGGTTCCCGGCACCGACACCGGCAGCTTGCCCGACGGCGCGGTTTCGCCGGCGAGCACGCGCGCGGCAGCGGCCCGCGAGGGGTCCACCGCGGAGTAGGTGGCGAGGTAGCCCTCAACGTCGCCGAGCTCGGCGATGTCGTAGGGGTTGCCCTGGGCGACCGCGACCACCGGGGTGCCCGAGGCGCCGGCTTCGGCGACGAGCGACCGCTGCCCGGCGTCGCCGCGGGCGTTCTGCGTGCCCACCACGGCCACGTCGGCCGTTGCCGGGTCGGCGGTGACCGTGTAGCCCAGCTCCTCCAGGGACGCGCCGATGGTCTCGGCGCCGGACCCGGTGACGCTGACCGCGGCGCCGTCGTCCAGCGGCAGCACGCCGCCGGTATTGCGCAGCAGGGTCACCGAGTCGCCGGCAAGGTCGCGCGCGGCGGCCCGGTGCTCGTCGGTGCCCACCGCGGCGGCGGCGGACTGCGGGTCGGCGGGCTCGGCGCCGAACAGGCCGTGTTCGGCTTTTGCGGTGAGGATGCGCAGCACCGAGCGGTCCAACCGCTCGGTGCTGATGCGGTCGTCCTGGACGGCGGTGCGCAGTGCGTCGAAGGCGGCCTGGGGGTCGGGCGGCATCAGCAGCTGGTCGGCGCCGGCGAGCACGGCGCGCACGGCGACCTCGCCGTCGGAGTGGGTCTGGCGCACGCCCTCCATGTTGAGCGCGTCGGTGGTGACGATGCCGTCGTAGCCGAGATCGTCGCGGAGGATGTCGCCGATGACCTCGGGGGCGAGGGTCGAGGGTTCCCCGGAGTCGGCGAGTGCGGGCATGACCACGTGCGCGGTCATGATGGCGCCGACGCCGGCGTCGACAGCGGCGCGGAACGGCGGCAGGTCCTCCTTCTCCCACTCGCCGCGCGGCTTGCCGATCACGGGCAGGCCGGTGTGGCTGTCGACGGCGGTGTCACCGTGGCCGGGGAAGTGCTTGACCACGGGCAGTACCCCGCCCTCGCGGAAGGCGGCGGCTTCGGCGGTGGCCATGTCGGCGACCAGGCCGGGGTCGGAACCGAAGGAGCGGATGCCGATCACGGGGTTGTCGGGGTTGGTGTTGGTGTCGGCGACGGGTGCGTAGTCGAGGTTGATGCCCAGGGCGGTGAGTTCGGCCGCGGTGGCTTTGGCGAGCGCCTTGGCGTGGGCGGGGTCGCGGGTGGCGCCCACCGCCATCGCGTCGGGGAAGCCCGTGCCGACGGGCAGCCGCGAGACCAGGCCCTGCTCCTGGTCGATGCCGAGGAACAGCGGGACTCCGGCGCCGCTGCCGGCGGCTTCCTGCTGGAGGCCGTTGGACATCGAGGCGATCTGCCCGGGGCCGGTGAGGTTCTCCGGGAAGTAGATGAGGCCGCCGGGCCGGTAGTCGGCGACGAGTTCGGCGTTCTCCTCGGCGGTGGTGCCCCGGGCGAGCAGTACCAGCAGTTGGCCGATCTTCTCCTCGACCGACATGTCGGCCAGGTGTTTGCGAGCGGTTTTCTCCGCGGCGGAGACCTGCGGCGACGGGCTCGCCGAACCGGCGGGGGTGGCCGGGCCGGAGGTGCCCGGGCTGCACCCTGACAGTGCGGGAACCAGCGCGAACGCGACGGTACCCAGCAGTGCGAGCAGGCGGCGGAGCGGCATGCGGACCTTTCGGCGGACAGGCATGGCAGGGCAACGGCACAGCGGGGGAAGGGGTGCGTCCAGCGGGCGCCGCACGCGGCGGCACGGGCGGCCGACACATCGGCGCAGATCAGCGCCCGCCCGGCGCGCGCCCCACGATAGCGCCTGCGTAGCGGCAACCAGGTGCACTCCCGCAACCGCGGGCGCACCGCACCCCGGCCGGCGGGGTGCCGGCGGCCTCGTTCACCGGGCCGGTCGGCGCCCCGCCGCTGGGCACGTGGATACATGGGATACATGGGGACACGGCCCCATAGGCCGATGGGCCCATGGGACCTGTGCGCCCAATGGGAGCCCGCGCCTCCTACAGGCCCAGCTCGGCCAGGCCCGGAAGGTGCTCGACGGCGGCCCGGCGGGCGTCGCCGGGCCCCTGAGCCGCGCGGGCCGCCTGTGCGGCTGCGCGGCATTGGACCAGCTCGGTGCGGGCCAGCGCCGCCCGCACCAGCGGCAGCGCCGGGGCGCCCATGGACAGGCTGGTGGCGCCCAACCCGGTCAGCACACACGCCAGCAGCGGGTCGGCGGCGGCCTCGCCGCAGACGCCGCACGTGCGGCCGGCACCGGCGGCCGAGGCGGCCGAAGCCGCCACCAGATCCAGTACGGCAGGCTGCCACGGGTCCTGGAACCGGCCCAGGCCGGCTGTTTCGCGGTCGGCCGCACAGGTGTACTGGGTGAGGTCGTTGGTACCGATGCTGAAGAAGTCGGCGTGGGCGGCGATGTGCCGGGCCCGCAGGGCCGCCGCGGGCACCTCGATCATCACCCCGGCGTGCTGGATACCGGCCTTTGCCGCTGCCGCCGCGAACCATTCGGCGTCCTCGGCGTCGGTGACCATGGGCGCCATGACCTGCAGGTAGGCGCCGGTGTCGCGTTCGGCCTCGGCCAGTGCCGCGAGTTGGGCGCCGAGGGTTTCGGGCAGGCGGCGCATCATCCGCAGGCCGCGTTCGCCCAGCGCCGGGTTGGGTTCGTCGCCGGCCGCCGGCAGGAACTGCAGCGGCTTGTCGGCACCGGCGTCCAAGGTGCGCACGACGACCCGGCCGCCGGGAAACGCCTCAAGGACCGCCCGGTAGGCGGCGACCTGTTCGTCGTGGCCAGGGGCGTCGGCGCGGTCGAGGAACAGGAACTCGGTGCGGTACAGGCCCACCCCTTCGGCGCCGTGCTCCAGCGCCGCCGGCAGGTCCTTGGGACCGCCGATGTTGGCCAGCAGCGGCACCTCGTGGCCGTCGGCGGTGCGCCCCGGACCGGTGCTCTGCGCCGCTGCGTCGGCGCGGGCGCGGGCGGCGGCGGTTGCGGTTTCGACGGAGCGGGGGTCGGGGTCGGCGGCGACCTCGCCGGTGGCGCCGTCGACCAGCAGCATGGTGCCTTCGGCGACGTCGTCGGCGCCGGGGCAGGCGACGACGGCGGGCAGGCCCAGGGAGCGGGCGAGGATGGCGGTGTGGCTGGTGGGGCCGCCCTCGCGGGTGACGAACGCGACCACCAGCTCGGGGTCGAGCATGGCGGTGTCGGCGGGGGCGAGGTCCTCGGCGACCAGCACGAACGGGGTGTCGGAGTAGGGCACGCCCGGCAGGGGCGCCCCCAGCAGCCGGGCCACGATCCGGTTGCGGACGTCGTCGAGGTCGGCGACCCGCGCGGCGAGGTACTCGCCGGCGTCGGCGAGCATCCGCCGGTAGACCGCCATCGCCTCGGACACCGCGCGGGCCGCGGAGGCGCCGTCGCCGACGCGGCTGCGCACGTCGTCGGCCAGTGCGGGGTCGCGGGCCATCAGCGCTTGGGCGTTGAGTACCTCGGCGGCGTCGCCGCCGGCGCGTTCGCCGCGTTCGGCGAGGTCGCGCGCTGTCTCCTCCATTGCGGTGGCGGCGCGTTCGGCCTCGGCGGCGGGGTCGCCGCTGTGGCGTGCGTCGGGGTCGGGTTGGGGGGTTTCGCGGACCAGCCGCTTGGCCGGCCCGTAACCCGCGCCGGGGCTGACCCCGGCGCCTTTGAGAGTCGGTGGCATGCTCTCCCTCATCCGGCTAACCGGCGTCCGCGATCTCGGTAAGGCGGTCCAGCAGCGCGTCGGCGTCTTCGCCGTCGGCGCTGATGACGATCTCGTCGCCCTTGCGGACGTCCAGGCCCATCACGGCCAGGATGCTCTTGGCGGAGACCGGGGCGCCTTCGCCCTTGGCCAGGGTCACTTCGCCGCCGGCCTTGGTGGCGGCCTCGACGAACAGGGCGGCGGGGCGGGCGTGCAGGCCGACCTCGGACTGGACTGTGACTCGGCGTTGCGCCACGGGACGCACCTTCCTTCCGGTTGCTACTGGTCGGGTCGTACTGTCCGGCTGATCCGGGGCCAGTCGACCTCGGTGAGGTGGTCGACGACCAGATCGGCGTTGCGCAGTACTGCGGGCTCATGGGTGGTGGTGATGGCGACGGTGTGCATGCCGGCGCGCCGTCCCGCCTCGATACCGGCCGGGGTGTCCTCGAACACCACGGTGTGCGCCGGGTCGCTGCCCAGGTTGCGGGCGCCCATCAGGTAACCCTGCGGGTGGGGTTTGCCTTCGGCGACGTCGCCGGCGGTGACCAGGCACCGGAACATCGCGAGGACGCCCAGCCGCTCCAGGGCGATGCGGGCCCACTGCCGGCCGGCCGAGGTGACCAGGCCAAACGGCACCCCCTGGGCGTGGAGGCGGTGCAGGAACGCCACCGATTCCGGTAGTTCCTGCGAGTCGGGCAGGTCGGGGGACGCCTGGATCAGTTGCAGTTCGGCGACCAGCACGTCCCAGGTGACGCCGGGGAACAGGTCGGGGTCCTCGTTGAGGACGTCGGCGCCGCGGCGGCCCATGAAGCGGTGCAGGGTGGACCGGTCGTGGGGGATGTTGTGCATGTGCAGCAGCCGCGACCATACCTCCATGGAGCGGGGCTCGCTGTTGATGAGGGTGCCGTCGAGGTCGAAGAGGGCGGCGGCGGGCGGCGGGTCGTGGGAGCTCATGACCAGGTGAACAGCGGGTCGCCGGGTGTGACTTCCCCTGCGGCCGCCGCGGACATCGCGACGGTGCCGGCAGCGGCCTCCAGCGCGACGACCGGTACCGCGGCCGAGAGGCCCTTGGCCTCGATTTCGGCGGGGTTCCACCGGATCACCGGGGCGCCGGCCTCGACGTGCGCGCCCTCTTCGGTCAGCTTCTCGAAGCCGGCGCCGTCGAGTTTGACGGTGTCGATGCCCAGGTGCACGAGCACTCCGCGGCCGTCGCCGGTGAGCACCATGAACGCGTGCGGGTGCAGTTTGGCGATGCGGCCGCTGACGGGGGCGACGGCGTCCTGCGTTGCCAAGGCGGGCTGGACGGCCGCGCCGGGCCCGACCATGCCTTGGGCGAAGACCGGGTCGGGGACCGCGGACATGGCGAGGGCGGTTCCGGGGACGGGGGCGAGCACTTGGAGCACGCGGCACCTCCTGGGGACGGGGCGCGGCCGCCGGCGGCGGACCGCGCCCGGTGGTGGTTGCCGGCCGGCGGTGGCCGCCGACCGGGTCCGGGTGGGGTCAGTCCAGTAGGTCGTTGATGTCGTCGGTGAGGGCGTCGGCTTCGGGGCCCACTACGACCTGGACGACGTTTCCGGAGATCAGCACGCCGTGGGCGCCCGCCGCCTTGAGCGCCGGCTCGTCGACCTTGCCTGCGTCGCCGACCTCGGTGCGCAGCCGGGTGATGCACGCCTCGATGTCCTCGATGTTGCCGGCGCCGCCGAGCCCGGCGACGATCGCCGCTGCCTTGTCGGCCATGTGTTCCTCCAGTTCGGTCGTGCGTGATCCGGTGCCCGGATGTGCCGTCCGCGGTGGGTGGCCGCGACCGGGGCGGCCGGGTGCCGGGATGCTTCGAGCTTAAGCCGCGCTGCGGGCCCCGCCCAGCGGGCTCCCCAACCGTGCCGCCCTGCGCCCGGGCCGCGCGCTTCTAGGATGTCTGGGTTACCTTGCCCAGGCCACGAGGCGCGTCCGGGTTGTAGCCCAGTCGCCGGGCCAACCGTTCGGTGATCAGTTGCGCCGGCGCGATGAGCGCGATGGGTGCCAGCCACTCCGCCAGGTCGGGAACCGGGACCGCCAGGTCGCAGGCTCCGGCCAGCGCCGCTCCCCCGCCGATCCCGTATGCGGGGGCTCCGGCGGCCGTGACCCGTTCGGCCAGTTCGACGATGCCGCCCAGGGTCGGGCCGGAGTTCGCGGCGGTGAGGATGGCCGGGGTGGCGTGGTCGACCACGGCGATGGGCCCGTGCAGCAGGTCGGCGTAGGACAGCCCCATCGCGTGCAGGTAGCAGGCCTCCTTGAGTTTGAGGGCGGCCTCCAGGGCGCTGGAGAAGGCCATGCCGCGCCCGGAGACGACCGCGCCCTGCACGCCCACCAAGCGCTCGGCGATGGCCTCGACGCCGTCGCTGACGGCGGGTTGGGCCAGCACCTGGTCGACGGACTCGGGTACGGCCTGCAGTTCGGCGGGGTCGAGTTCGGCGCCCAGGCCCAGGGCGAGCACGGCGAGCGCGGCGAGCTGGGTGGTGTAGGTCTTCGTTGCGGGGACCGCGAGTTCGCTGCCGGCGCGGGTGACCAGGGCGAGGTCGGCGGTGCGGGTCAGCGGCGAGTCGGCCCCGTTGGTGATGCCGACGGTGCGGGCGCCGCAGTCGGCGGCCCAGGCCATGGTGTCGACGATTTCCTCGGTGCGGCCCGACTGCGAGATGGCCACCGCCAGCACACCGGTGAGGTCGACCTTGGCGCCGTAGGTGGTGGCGATGGACGGCGAGGCGAGGGTGGCCAGGCGTCCGGTGTGCGCCTGCAGGAGGTAGCTCCCGTAGACGGCGGCGTTGTCGGAGGAGCCGCGGGCGATGAACAGCACCTGCCGGGTTTCCCGGCCGAGTGCGGCGATGTCGGGCGTGAGCGGCAGCAGCGTGTCCAGCGTCGCGCGCAGCGCCTCGGGCTGCTCGGCGATCTCCGAGCGCATCACGCTCGTCGTGGTAGTCATCTGGAGCCTTCCCTCGGATCCGTCTGGGTGCCGTTTCACCGCTGTGGCCAGCGGTAACGGCATGCTGCGGGATGTGGCCGGTATGCCGCGGGTCCACATATTGACACAAATGGCCGCGCTGTGGTCTAGTCCGGCCTATACCAGTCATATCAGAATGTCTCTCAACCGAACAGGCACCGCCATGGCGATCGACCCGACCAGCCCCGTCCCCAAGTACTCGCAGCTTAGGGACCTGCTCCTGGACTGGATAGTCGAAACCGGCCTGTCGGTCGACGACCCGATCCCCTCCGAACGCGAACTGGGGCAGCGCTACGACCTGTCCCGGATGACCGTTCGCCAGACCATCGACCTGATGGTGTCGGAAGGCAAGCTCTACCGCGTGCCGGGCAAGGGCACGTTCCTGGCCCGGCCCAAGATCGAGATGTCGCTTGCGCTGGCCTCGTTCACCGCGGACATGCGCGCGCGCGGCTTCCAACCCGGCGCCCAGGACCTGGTGCGCCGCGTGCTCCCCGCCAGCGGCAGCACGGCGCGCGCCATGGGCCTGGCCCCGGAAACCCCGGTCCACCACATCGAACGCCTGCGCACCGCCGACGGCGAACCGATGGCCGTGGAGCGGTCCAACATCCCCGTCGACCTGGCGCCCGGCCTGGACCAGCACACGCTGGCCGGCCGGTCGCTGTATGCGGTCTTGGAGCAGGAGTACGGGATCATCCTGGACTCCGGCGAGCAGACCATCGAGGCCGGTGTCTGCGACCCCGCCGACGCCAAGCTGCTCGGCCTGCCCCAGGGCAGTCCGGTGCTGTCCATGCGCCGCCGCAGTTTCGCCAACGGCCGATGCGTCGAACTGGCGATATCCCGGTACCGCGCGGACCGCTACACGCTGCATTCGCGCCTCGACCCGCGACGACCGGGCGGATCCTGACCACCCGCCCGGCCCCACCGCGCACGCGCCCAGCCGCGTACGCATCATCCGACACCCCGCACCACTGGAGGAACCCGTGAGTTCCACATCCACCACAAGCGGCGGTCCACCCGCCACCGGATCGTCCTCGGCCATCCTGGGTGTGCTCCAACGCATCGGCCGCAGCCTGATGATGCCCATTGCCGTGCTGCCCGCGGCGGCGATCCTGCTGCGCTTGGGCCAAGGCGACATGCTCGGCTCCAACGGCCCCGATGCCGGCGGACTCGCCGACGTCGGCGGCCTGGGCTGGATGGCGCACGTCGCCGGTGTCATCGGCACCGCGGGCGACGCGCTGTTCCAGATGCTGCCGCTGCTGTTCGCCGTCGGCGTCGCCATCGGCTTTGCCAAGCGCGCCGACGGTTCCACCGCACTGGCCGCGGTCGTGGGCTACGTCGTCTTCGACCGCGTCACCCGCTACATGTTCTTCAACTTCGACCCCAGCGGTGAACTGAAGGAGACCATCACGACCTTCGACGCCGAAGGCGCCGAGGCGATCAACTGGGGCGTGAAGAACCCGACCGACGTGCTCGGCGGCATCGTCATCGGGCTGCTGGCGGCTCTGCTGTGGCAGCGCTACCACCGCATCAAACTGCCCACGTGGCTGGGCTTCTTCGGGGGGCGCCGCTTCGTACCGATCATCACCGCCGTGGCGGCGCTGGTGGTCGCGGTGGCCTTCGGCTTCATCTGGCCGACCGTGGGCGGCTGGATCAACAACCTGGGCGAGTGGATCGTCGGATCGGGCGCGGTGGGCGCCGGCGTCTACGGCGTCGTCAACCGGCTGCTGCTGCCGTTCGGCCTGCACCACATCGTCAACTCGGTCGTGTGGTTCGTATTCGGCAGCTACACCGACCCGCAGTCCGGCGACGTGTTCCACGGCGAGATCAACCGCTACCTGGCCGGCGACCCCACTGCCGGCGGGTTCCTCTCCGGCTTCTTCCCCGTGCTGATGTTCGGGCTGCCCGCAGCGGCCCTGGCGATGTGGCGGGCGGCCCACCCCAGCCAGCGCCCCGCGGTCGGCGGCATCATGATCTCGGCCGCGCTGACCGCCTTCGTCACCGGCATCACCGAACCGATCGAGTTCGCGTTCATCTTCATCGCACCGGTGCTGTTCATTACGCACGTGGTGCTCACCGGCATCTCAATGGCGATCCTCAATGCGCTCGACGCCCATCTGGGCTTCGGGTTCTCAGCAGGGCTCATCGACATGGTGCTGAACGCGTTCAAGTCCAACACGACCGGATTGATGTGGATCCTGCTGATGGGCGTGGTCTATGCCGCGCTGTACTACGTGATCTTCTACTTCCTGATCACCAAGCTGAACCTGCCCACTCCGGGCCGCGAACCGGTGGAGGAGCACGCGTCGGTGGCCACCAACCCGGACTCCGGATCGGCGACCGGCGGATCCGGCGGGGGCGAGTCGGCCGCGGGCGACGGCGGCGGCAGCGGCACCGCCAAGGGATCGGGCGGCTCCTAGCCGGCGGATCCGCTGCAAGGGCGCGGCGGCCGGCAACGGACCGGCCGGCGCGCCCGCACCACCGCACCACCGCTTCACTGCACCATCGGGGCGGATCCCGGAGCCACCGGGGTCCGCCCCGAAACGTGTGCCGGGTGCCGCTGCGCCTGCGTGCACCTGCGCACCCGCGTACCGGCACGCCGGAACCGCTCGGTACCGCAAATACAGCGAGCGCAGCAGGCACGGCAAAGCGGCCGCGGCGGAGGGATCCTCCTGCCGCGGCCGCTTCCTTCGGCCGTGCGGGCCGTACAGGTTGCTCCGGTCGTCCCGGCCGTCCCAGCCGGTTCTAGCGGGTCTGCCGGCGCCCAACCGGTGCTCGCGCCCCGGCTAGCCCCGGTTGCGGGGGTCGCCGTGGCACTTCTTGAACTTCTTGCCCGAGCCGCAGGGGCACGGGGCGTTGCGGGAGGTGCCGGCGTAGGCGTCGTCGACGGTTTCGGTGCGGGTGTCGACGCTGCCGTCCTCGGCGGGAGCCGAGTACTGCAGCCGGCTCGGGCGGCTCTGGCCGAACCCGGCGACCACGATCTCCTCGCCGCCGTCGTCGACGGCGTCGGAGTCGGCGGCCGCCTCCCTGTCGGCGGCGGATTCGGCTTCGAGCACGTCCTCGGCGCCGAGACCGGCCGAGTCGCCGGATTCGCCGCCGCCCTTGGCCGCGGTGTCCTCGGCGGGGGCGGCGGTGACGGTGGCCCCGTTGGCGCCCGCAGCGGTGACCGCCGCGGTGGCCGGGGTGATCGACGCGCTGGTCCTGCCGCGCACCTGGACCTCGACGTTGAAGAGGTAGCCGACCGACTCCTCCTTGATGGCCTCCAGCATCTCCTGGAACATGTCGAAGCCCTCGCGCTGGTACTCGATCAGCGGATTGCGCTGCGCCATGGCCCGCAGGCCGATGCCCTGCTGCAGGTAGTCCATCTCGTAGAGGTGCTCGCGCCACTTGCGGCCCATGACCTCAAGGATCACGCGGCGCTCCAGCTCGCGCATCGCCTCGGAGCCGAGTTCTTCCTCGCGGCGGGCGTAGGCCTCGTGGGCGTCCTCGCGGACGCGGTCGGAGATGATCTCGCGGGTGAGCGAGCCGATCTCGCCGCCGTTCTCCTCGATGAGGTCGTCGGCGGTGAAGCTGATCGGGAAGACCTGCTTGAACGCCTTCCACAGCCGGTCGAGGTCCCAGTCGCCGGCGTCGCCCTCGGCGGTCGCCGCGCGGACGTAGCCGTCGAGCACGTCGTCGAGCATGCCCGCGGCCTGCTCCTGGAGGTCGGCCCCCTCAAGCACCTTGCGCCGCTCGGCGTAGATGACCTTGCGCTGCCGGTTGAGGACCTCGTCGTACTTCAGGACGTTCTTGCGGATTTCGAGGTTCTGCGCCTCGACCTGCGCCTGAGCCGACTGGATCGCCTTGGTGACGACCTTGGACTCGATCGGCTGGTCGTCGGGGATGTTCAACCGGTCGTAGATGAGCTCGACCCGCGCGCTGTTGAACAGGCGCATCAGGTCGTCCTCAAGCGAAAGGTAGAAGCGCGAGAGGCCGGGGTCGCCCTGGCGGCCGGAGCGGCCGCGCAGCTGGTTGTCGATGCGCCGGGACTCGTGGCGCTCGGTGCCGAGAACGTAGAGCCCGCCTGCCTCGACGACCTGCTCGTGCTCGCTCTCGACCTCCTTCTTCGCTTTCTCCAGCGCGTCGGGCCAGGCCTCTTCGTACTCATCAGGGGTCTCCAGCGGGGCCAGACCGCGCCGCTGGAGCTCTTCGTCGGCCATGAACTCGGGGTTGCCGCCGAGCATGATGTCGGTACCGCGGCCGGCCATGTTGGTGGCGACGGTGACCGCGCCGAGCTTGCCCGCGCGGGCAATGATCGAGGCCTCACGCGCGTGGTTCTTGGCGTTGAGGACCTCGTGGGCGATACCGCGCCGCTTGAGCATCTTCGCCAGCAGCTCGGATTTCTCTACGCTGGTGGTACCGACCAGCACCGGCTGGCCGTTCTCGTGCGACTCGGCGATGTCGTCGACGACCGCCTCGAACTTGGCGTCCTCGCCCTTGTAGATGACATCGCGCTCGTCGGCGCGGACCATCGGCTTGTTGGTGGCGATGGGCACCACGCCGACACCGTAGGTCTGGGTGAACTCCGCGGCCTCGGTGACGGCGGTACCGGTCATACCGGCCAGCTTGTCGTAAAGGCGGAAGTAGTTCTGCAGGGTGATCTTGGCCTGGGTCTGGTTCTCGTCCTTGATCCGGACGCGTTCCTTGGCCTCGATCGCCTGGTGCATGCCCTCGTTGTAGCGGCGCCCGCGCAGCACCCGGCCGGTGAACTCGTCGACGATGAGCACTTCGCCGTCGTTGACGATGTACTCCTTGTCGCGCCGGAAAAGCTCCTTGGCCTTGATGGCGTTGTTCAGGAAGCTGATCAGGGGCGTGTTGACCGACTCGTAGAGGTTGTCGATGCCCAGCAGGTCCTCGACCTTGGCCACGCCGCTCTCGGTGATGCCGACCGTGCGGTTCTTCTCTTCGACCTCGTAGTCGGTGTCGCGCCGCAGGCGGGGCGCGATCTTGGCGAACTCGGAGTACCACTTGGAGTTCTGTTCGCCGGGGCCGCTGATGATCAGCGGGGTGCGGGCCTCGTCGATGAGGATGGAGTCGACCTCGTCGACGATCGCGAAGGAGTGGCCGCGCTGGACGGTCTCCTCAAGCGAGATGGCCATGTTGTCGCGCAGGTAGTCGAAGCCGAACTCGTTGTTCGTGCCGTAGGTGACGTCGGCGGCATAGGCCGCCTGGCGGTCGTCGCGCGACATGTCGGGGGCCAGCACGCCGACCTTCAGGCCGAGGAACTGGTAAATGCGCCCCATGTTCTCGGCGTCGCGCTTGGCCAGGTAGTCGTTGGGGGTCACCACGTGCACGCCGTCGCCGCTCAGCGAGTTCAGGAACACCGCGAGGGCCGAGGTGAGGGTCTTGCCCTCACCGGTCTTCATTTCGGCGATGTTGCCGAGATGCAGTGCCGCGCCGCCCATGAGCTGGACGTCGAAGTGGCGCTGGCCGAGCGTGCGCTTGGCGGCCTCGCGCACCGCGGCGAAGGCCTCGGGCAGCAGATCGTCGAGCGATTCACCGCCTTCGGTGTGGCGCTCGCGGAACTCATCGGTGAGTTCGCGCAATTCGGTGTCGCTGAGATCGACGAAGTCGTCCTCGATCGAATTGATCTGGTCCTTGAGCTTGTTCAGCTTGCGCAGGATCTTGCCTTCGCCTGCGCGGAGGACCTTGTCGAGTATGGCTGGCACTTCCTATGCGCTCCTCGCAGATCTGGGCGCCCGCGTCCGGAGGCGGGACGGATCCTTGACCCCCACCTTTTCATCGTAGGCGACAGGATCGGCCCGCCGTGCACTCACGGATGGTCACAGCACCGTCACGTCGCCGCCACCACCGCGGCGGCGGTGCCCGGAGAATCGTTTACCACCTGCGGATCCGGTTATTGCGCACCATGAGGGCGCCATGCACACCGATTGGTTCTTGGGTAAGCGGGGGGTGCCGCCATGACGGAATCCAACAACCCCGATGCCGGCAGCACGTCCGGCGGGACATCCGCCAACACGTCCGGCGATACCGCCGGCGAAACGGCGACGGACAACCCCGGGCGCGGCCGCAGGCCCTACCGCTACGTCCGCGGATACCAGGCCGAAGGCGGCGGTTTCGCGCCCACCAACACGCACCGCGGCCGCCCGGGGTCGTGGATCGCAGTGGCGGTTTTCTTCATCGGGTTCCTCGCCGGGGGACTCGGGGTTTCGCTGGGCGCGAACTGGTGGCTCATCGGTATCGGCCTCGTGGTGATGGCCGCGGGCGGGGTGCTGTTCCTGATGACCGACATCTTCACCGACGTCGTGCTCGATGATCCGCGCCGCGAGTCCGAGGAGCCGCACAACACGCCGCTGCACCGGATCAAATCCGTCGACCGGCAGCGGGCGGAACGCGAGGAGGGCCACCGGGCCGCAGCCGACGACCTGCCGGTTCCCGGCGGCAGCGCAGCCGACCGGTACCAGCACCGCCGAGGGGCCAGGTCGGCGGGCTGACCCGGACCCCGGACCGGCGACCGGGCGATCGGGCGGTCGGCCCGCACACGGCAGGGGCGGTCGCACGCGCGGCCCCGGAGCACAAACCCCGGGGCCGCCGACCCGCTCGGGCCCGTGCGGGCCCGGCGGGTGCCGGTCGGTCGGGTTCAGTCGACCAGGCGCAGGACTCCGTAATTGAAGCCCTTGCGGCGGTAGACCACGCTGGGGGCGTCGCGGTCCTCGTCGTGGAACAGGTAGAAGTCGTGTCCGACGAGCTCCATTTCCATGAGGGCCTGGTCGATGGTCATCGGCTTGGCGGAGTGGAACTTCTCGCGGACGATGACGGGGCCGTTGCCCTGGGTGTCGAGTTCGACGTACTCGTCGGAGAATTGGTCGTCCACAGCGCCGCCGTCGAATTCGTCGGGGTTCGCAGCAGGTGCGGGGACCGCGGTCGGCCCGATGGCCCCGCCCCCGCCCGGCGCATCGGCGGTGCCGTTGGCGAGGTCGGCGGTGGCCGCGGCCACCGAGACGGGGGCGCGGTTGCCCTTGCGCACCTTGTTGCGGTCGGCGACTTTGCGCAGGCGCGCCTCGATGCGGTCGATCGCCTGGTCCAGGGCGTTGTAGCGATCATCGGCGGAAGCTTCGCTGCGGATGACCGGGCCGGTGGAGCGGATGGTCAGCTCGACGCGCTCTCGCATGTCGGCGAGCTTCGGGTTCCGCTCCTTGGACACCTCCACATCGACGCTCATGCCCTTTTTCTCCCACTTGGAGAGCTTGTCCAGCTTGTTCTCGACGTGCTGCCGGAACTTGTCGCTGACACTTGTGCGCCGACCTTTGACGATGATGTCCACAAGACCCCCTTCAACGCGTGGCCACCGGATGAAGCGGTGGCACGGCCGGAACTGCCGCTCCGCGCGAGGCGCGGAGCATGCCGATACTCCGCGGTCCTCCTCTCCGCCACTACGCGCTGCCGTTGCGGCTCGCGCGGCGGCTGGGACGGTCTGCACGTTTGCGACTGCGCATACCCACAAGATCGCGGGTCATATCCGCTGCGGAGGAGGCAATCGCACTGGTCGCGGGCGGGGTGCGGCCTGACACGCACCCGCGCGGGGATCGGCGGGCGCGCAGGGGATGTGCCGCGGCGGTGCGGGGCGCACGGTGCCGCATGCACCGTGCTCCGCGCACCGCCGGGCTATGCCACCCGTCCGGCCGACCTGGTCTTCGTCCCCACATCCGCCTGCTGAGGGGCCCGCCGCGCTTGAGCGCGACTACTGCCCTTCTCCCGCAACCGAGGGACATCGGATCCCTCTGCAGGGCAGGACTTACCTCTAAGCCGCACCGTGATCGGTCGACGAAAAGTCGCCTTACGTGGGCCGTTTCGCCTGCGGCTGGCATCGGCTTGCCGAATGGGCGCCCCTGCGAGGGGGCGCCGCAGCCGGCGCAACCACGGACCCGGACGGGTGCCATGTTCTGAACGCTAACCCGAGTTCCTCCAGATGTCAGGTGGTGATCCTGCTCCGTATCCGCTCCCGGGGGAGCAGGATCGCGGAGGAATCGCCGAAAACGGTGGCAGAGGGGCCAAAGGTCAAAGGTTGCCGCAGGTGTTCCGGACTGCACCGCAGCCTCGTCCTGACAAGCCGCAATACCGCATTGACCGCCGAATCCGCCCTCGGGCGGCCGCAGGCGGCCGGTGGCGGAGGGGCGCCGCCGATTCCCCGGCTGAACCCTGCGGAGGGCCGCCCGATCGGGGCCCGGCGGTCAGTTGCGCTCTGCGAGAACAGCGCCGCCCACAACCGCCGCGCCCGCACAGCGCAGCGCCCGCGCCGCCTCGGCGAGGGTGGCTCCGGTGGTGACGATGTCGTCGACGACCACCACCGGCCGCCCGGCCAGAGCCGCGGTGGGCCCGCGCACCGCCAGCGCCCCGGTGAGGTTGGCCCGGCGCCGGTCGCGGCCCAGCCCGACCTGGTCGCTGACACGGCGCCGGTGGACCAGCACCGGGGCCGGCCCGGGCCCGCTCACGCCGCCGGCCTGTGCGGCCGCCCAGGCCAGCAGGAGCACCGGATCGTAGCCGCGCCGGCGCAGCGCGGCAGGACGGGCCGGGACCGGCACCACCAGCGCGCCGGGGTGCTGTGCCGCGGCGGCACCGATCGCCGCGGCCAACCGGCTACCCAGCGGCACCGCAAGCGAACGCGCACCGCGCTGCTTGAACGCCAGCAGCGCGGTGCGCTGCAGCCCGCCGTAGCCGCCGACCGCCCACACCGGCGGGCATCCGGCCCGGCGGCGGCAGCGGCGCGGACGCGAACCGAGTGCGCGCGCACAGTCGGGACACAGCCGCCCTCCGGGGCGCGCACACCCTGCGCAGTGGTCGCCGAGCAGCAGCCCGAGCAGACCACCGAACGCGGCCGTGCAGCCGTCCCCGGTGGCCGCGGTGGCCCGCAGCCGCGGGAGCGCCCGCGGACGCGTGTGCGGCACCGTGGGGCCGGAGGTGCGGCGGGGCGGAAGACGGCCGGGGCAAGCGCGGCCGAAGCCGGCGGGCGGCGGGGAGGCGGCGGGCGGAGGAGAGGTTTCTTCGCTCATGCCCCCAGGTTCGGCAGTCCCGCACCGGCGACGCCACGCGGATTCGCCGCCTGTGGACAACCAAGTCCTGTTTAATAGGCCCTGATCGATCGGGACTGCAGTGCGTCCGGGGGCCGGGTCGGACACGGGCCCGCTCGGGGGGCGCGCGACGCACCGACCCTGCAGAAATGCCCAAATATCAAAGCTGAGACCGGCATTTCTGCATGATCATCAACGGGAACCCGACATAACGGGCGCACTGCCACCTGCAATCCGGCAGAACGGACACACGCACGCCCGGGCCGACCGCGGCCCTCGGAGCCGGTTTTTGAGTGCAGACCACCCGCCACCCGGCCGCGAACAAGGCCGCACAGCGGACCCGGCCCGCCCCTTCCAAGCATGAGGAGCCGCCCACCCACCGACCGCCGCCCTCGGCGCCGCTAACACACACTTTCCAAACAGGGCTTAGGCCGCCCCGCCCGGATCAAAGCGCAAACCGGGCGTTTTGCGAGTGATTCAGCGCCCGCGGCCCCCTCAGCCTGGGTAGACCGGGTTGGTGCCGTCGAAGACGAGGTGCCAGCTGATCCGGTCGTTGGTCATCCAGATGTGGTCGTCCTCGGTGCTGGAGAGCAGTGGCAGGCCGGGGGCGGCTGTGACCGCGACCATGTCGCTGCCCGCTGGGGCGCCGGCGCTGGTGGTTTCGGTGCTGCCGTCCAGCGACACCAGGTAGCCCTTGTCGGCTCCCTCTTCGATGTGGCCGAGGACCGCCAACTGGTCGCCGCCGCGCCAGGAGACGTCGGTGATGCCCGTGAGGTCGGTGGCCAGCGGCAGTGCCCCGCTGACCGTGACCCCGCTGTCGGTGTGCACCACGCGGCCCACGGAAAGCTCGGTGCCGCCCGTGCCGTCGTCGGTGACGACCGCCGCGCGCGTGCCGTCGCGGGAGAGCCGCAGCTTGGTGACCGCGGTGCCGGCGAGGTCGGGCGCCTTGACCTCGACCGGGTCGGTGCCGCCGCGCAGCATCCACACGCGGGTGCCCGGGTCCGGCGCGGGGCGGTCGGATGGGGAGGCAGAGGGGGCGGGGTCGCCGCGCTCGGTGTCCTCGGCGGCCGACTGGGCGCCGTCCTGCCGGTCCTGCGCGGCCGGTCCGTCCTCGGACACGTCCTCGGCCACCCACAGGTTGCCGTAGCTGTCCCAGGACAGCGAGGTGTACGTGCCGCCGGTGAGCACCGGGGAATACTCGCCGTCCTCGCCGAGCCCGGAGACGACGACCTCCTCGCCGCCTGCGCGGATACCGGCGACCGCGTCCTCGTCCAGTGAGACGGCGTGCTGCTCCAGGGCGGTCCCGCCCGTTCCCGGCTCGCCCTGCACGCGGCGCTCTTCGGGCTTGGTGTCGCGGGTGTCGCTCTCCAGCGACCACAGCTGCCCGTCGCGCAGGAAGTAGGCCCGCAGGTTGCCGGTGACACCCGTGGGGTTGACCGACTCCCAGTCGGCGCCGCCGGTGAGCAGGTTCTCGCCCTCTTCCTGGGGGATCTCGATCTCCTGGCCGCCGACCCGCAGTGTCAGTTCTTCGACCTCGGGAAGCTGGCGCAGGGTCCAGACCAGCTGCGCGCCCATGCCGAAGCGCTGCTTGGCGCCGCCTGCGGCGGAGTCGACCTCGACCGTGACGGTGCCGGCGTCGTAGGCGACGTCGGCGGTGGCGTCCTCGGGAAACGCCGACTGCACCGCCGGGTCGAGCCAGCTCGTGGGCCCCTCGACGAGCATCTTCACCAGCTTGGTCGCCGACCGGTCGCTGCTGACAGGCAGGAACACCGGGTCGGGCACCAGGGTGCTGCGGTCGCGGTTGAAGAAGTACAGGTTCAGCGGCCGGTACGCGAGGTCGACGGCGCTGCGGCTGAGCACCAGGTCGTCGGGCGGGTCGGAGATCCGCCACTGGTCGTTGGAGTTGCGCACCAACTTCAGGGTGATGTCGATGACCTTGCCGGGCTCGGCCGGCAGGTACTGCCCGGTGTTGTCGATGGTGGCGACCTGGTTGCCGAGCAACCGCACCGTGGCCTTTTCGCCCTTGTCGCCGACACGGGTGTCGACGGCGAGCTTGTCGAAGTCCTCGTAGACCAGGACGCGGCCGCCGGGCGCCCAGCCGGTGCTGGGTTGGGCGGTGAGGTACTCGCGGGCGGCGCTGTGGTTCTCCTCGAAGCTGCCCATGCTCTTGAGGAACCAGCGGACCAGCCCTTCGGGGTCGACGCCGGGCTGGGGGCCGGGCGGGAGCTGGCGGACGTAGCCGCTGCCCGACGCGGAGCCGGCGTCGCCGCCCGCCCCTTCGACGACCGGGCCGCCGCTGGGCACGGTCGCGCACGCCGACAGCCCCAGCGCCACCACCGCCGCGGCCCCATCG
>NZ_BAAGYZ010000039.1:0-12533 GCF_054778995.1 Streptomonospora sediminis | reverse complement strand
CCGGGCGCTGCGCGGGCGGGGCCGGCGCGATGGGGATGCGACGACCGGGGCGGCCGGCGGCCCGCCGCGCTCCCGGCCGCGCCGCCTGGGTGCCGTGGCCGGTGCGGCACGCATCGACCTGCGCGGCCTGCGGCGCGATCCGATGCTGTTGGCGATGCTGCTGGGGCCGGCCGTGCTCGCCCTCGGGCTGCGCTGGGGCTATCCGCCGGTTCAGCGGTTGCTCGCCGACCGCCTCGGCCTGGACCCGGCGCCGTTGGGACCGGTGCTGCTGGCGGCGCTGGTCGTGCTGCACGTGCCGCTGATGCTGGGCGCCATCGGTTCGCTGCGCACCCTGGAGGAGGCCGACGACGGCACCCTGCTGGTCCTGCGCGCCTCGCCGCTGACTCCGGCGCGCTACCTCGGCTACCGGTTGACCGCCGTCGCCGCCGCAACGGGCCTCGGGCTGGCCGTTGCTGTGCCGGTGTCGGGCCTGGGTGTTCCCGGCGGGGCGCAGACGGCCGCCCTGGTGCCGGCGGTGGTGCTGGCCGCGGTGCAGGCACCGCTGCTGGTCCTGGCCGCGACCGCCTTTGCCGCCTCCAGGGTCGAGGCGCTGGTGGTGGTGAAAGTGGCCGGCGCGGTGCTGACCCTGCTGCCGGCCGCTGTGTGGTGGCTGCCCGAATGGGCGCGGTGGGCGCTTGCGCCGCTGCCGCCGTTCTGGCCGGTGGCGGTGCTGCCCGGCTACGCGGCGGTCCCGTGGGTGCCGGGGCTGGCAGCCGGGCTGGCGGTCACCGCGGTCGCGGGCGCCTGGTTCGCGCGGCGCACGCAGCTCCGGCTGGACTCCGGCGGTTGAGCCCGGCCGACCGCAGCCCCATCCGCGGGGGTGGTCCCGGCGACCCTGCGGTTATGCCGTGATCCAGGTCTGGAACACGGCGTAACCGCAGAGTCGTTGCCGTACCGCCATCGCGCTCACAGCTGGACGGCTCGCCACGGGTGCGGGCTGGAAAGGACCATCGTGCTGGATGGCCGGCCGTGTTCGGCGAGGCGGTCGATGACCTCCTCGAAGTGCGCCATCGACGCCACCGAGATCACCAGCACGCAGCAGGCGTCGCCCGTCACCCGGTGCAGTTGCAGGATCTCGGGCAGGTCCTGGGCCGCGGCGTCGCGCAGCAGGCACCCCGGGCCGAAGCACGCCATGCGTACCAGCGCGGTCACCGGCAGTCCGGCGGCGGCCGGATCGACGTGGGCGTGGTAGCCGGTGACCACCCCGGCCTCCTCCAACCGCCGCACGCGGTCGGCGACCGCGGGTGCGGAGAGGTTCACCCGGCGCGAGAGTTCGTTGAAGGAGAGCCGGGCATCGGCCTGCAACTCGGTGAGGATCCGCCGGTCGACCCCGTCCAGCATGCCGTTCACTCCTTGCCGTCCCGTCGCCGCTGTCCTGCCGTTCCCGGTCCCTGCTCACTTCCGCCCGCCGCCGCGCGTGTGCCCGCGCGTTCGGCCGGCCGTTTCGGGAACACTGGGTAATGCCGGGAACCCGCTGAGCAGCGCCCGGTGGCGCTGTGTGGTCGCCGAGTACACCACTGAACCACACCTTGTGATCCGAAACCGAAACGCCGGTATCTCTTTCCGGATGCTAAAGCACGGACACTGATCGGCATGCACCGCCCATTCAATCCGCGGTGCGCCTTGGCTCATGCTGAAGGCGGCGACCGGTGCGCGGCGGTCGGCGGATCCCGGCCGCCCGCCCGCGCTCCGGCGGCCGCGAACCGGCGGCCGAACAGGCGAACAGCCGAACAAGGGGGAGGCGATGGCGATGACCGCGTCCTATGACCACGGGTCCGCGGCAGCCCGCAACGGGGCAGCGGAGGCTGCGGAGAGCGGGGAGGCAGCCCAAGCCTGCCCGGTCCAGGGCACCGACCAGGCCGCCGCTTATACCGACTACCTGTACACCGACACGCTGCTGAGCCTGCAGCGCCCGCGCACCGGCGAGCCGGCCGAACTGTCCTTCATCATTTCCAGCCAGGTCATGGAACTGCTGTTCACCCTGATCCGCCACCATTGGGAGGCGGCCCGGGACGCATTGGAGGATGACGACCCCGCCGCGGCCGTAGCGGCGCTGCGCAGCGCCGCCGGCGCCCAGGACGTGCTCGTCGAGTCGTGGAGCATGCTGGCCACGCTGACCCCGGCCGAGTTCGCCCGGTTCCGCGACGAACTGGGTGCCGCCTCCGGGGTGCAGTCGGCCGCTTACCGGCGGCTGGAGTTCCTTGTGGGCAACAAGTCGGCGGCGATGGTGCGCCCGCACCGCGACCTGCCCGCCCGCGCCGGGCTGGAGCGCACGCTGGCCGAGCCCGGTGTTTACGACGCGGCGCTGCGGCTGCTGCGCCGCCGCGGCTACCCGGTCCCCGAGTCCGCCGCCGAACGCGACTGGCGCCGCCCCTACACGCCCGACCCCGATGTGGAGCGTGCCTGGGCCCGGGTCTACGCCGACGAGCGCCCGGACAACGAGCTGCTGCGGCTGGCCGAGGCGCTGATGGACACCGCCGAGCGCGTCACCCGCTGGCGGCAGCGGCACCTGACGGCCGTCAAACGCTCCATCGGCGCCAAACCGGGTACGGGGGGTTCCAGCGGTCTCGACTGGCTGGCGCGCAACGCCGAACAGGACGTCTTTCCGGAACTGTGGTCGCTGCGGACCGGAGTGTGAGGCGCGCGGAGTCCCCGTTGGTAATCGATCGGCAAACCGGGAAGGCTATCGCCATGGCATCCGTCACCCGCCCCGACTGCGTCCAGCGCGATGAAGCCGACCCGCTGGCCGGTTTCCGCGACGAGTTCCTGCTCCCTGCGGGCGTCATCTACCTCGACGGCAATTCGCTGGGTGCGCTGCCGGCGGCCACGCCCGAGCGGGTCGCCCGCACTGTCGAGCACGAATGGGGGCGGCGGCTCGTCGCCAGCTGGAACGAAGCAGGTTGGTGGGACATTCCGCGCACCCTGGGTGCCAAGCTGGCGCCGCTGGTGGGGGCGGCGCCGCACGAGGTGGTCGTGGGCGACGGCACTTCGGCCAACCTGTTCAAGGCACTGGTGGCGGCGCTGCGGCTGAATCCCGGGCGCCATGTGGTGCTGGGGGAGTCGGGCAACTTCCCCACCGACCTGTACATCGCCGAGGGCGCGACCGAGATCATGGGCGCTGAGGAGCGCCGGGTCGACCCGGACGACCGCGCGGCGCTGACCGCGGCGCTCGCGGCCGGAGACGTGGCGGTCGTGCTGCTCAGCCAGGTCGACTACCGCACCGGCACACTGCGCGACATGGCCGGCATCACCAGGCTGGCCCACGCCAACGGGGCACTCGCCGTGTGGGACCTGTGCCACAGTGCGGGCGCGCTGCCGATCGAGCTGGCGGCCTGCGGCGCGGACTTCGCGGTGGGCTGCACCTACAAGTACCTCAACGCCGGGCCGGGCGCCCCCTCCTTCAGCTTCGTGGCCGAACGCCACCAGGCGAGCGCGCGCCAGCCGCTGACCGGTTGGCACGGGCACGCCCGCCCCTTCGACTTCTCCGCCGGCTACGCGCCCGCCGAGGGGGCCAGCCGGTTCCTCAGCGGTTCGCAGCCGGTGGTGGCCTCGGCCGCGCTCGACGCGTCGCTGGACCTGTGGCAGCGCGTCGACCTGGACCTGCTGCGCGAGAAGAGTCTGGCGCTGACCGGGCTGTTCATCGAGTTGACCGAACCTGCGGGGCTGGAGCTGGTGACCCCGCGCGACGACGCGCGGCGCGGCAGCCAGGTCTCGCTGCGCCACCCGGACGGCTATCCGATGGTCCAGGCGCTGATCCAGCGCGGGATCGTCGGCGACTTCCGCGCCCCCGACGTGCTGCGGTTCGGGTTTGCCCCCCTTTACCTGCGTTATGCCGACGTGTTCGACGCGGCCGCGGCCCTGGTCGAGGTGGTCCGCAGCGGGGAGTGGCGTGACCCCCGCTTTGCCGTGACCCGGGTCGTGACCTGACCCACTCGGTTGCGCGCTCGCTCACCCTGCTCACCATGGCACCCGGCAAACTGTGTCGGGTGTCACTTTTTTCGGTGTTTAAAGTCCTGAATCCTGTGTTGTGCAGGGCTTCCTGATGCGTCCCACCGATCGGTGTACCGCCTCTGATCTGGGGTTTTGTCGTTTGCGTCCTGGCGTTTGACTTTTCCGTGGGCTACAGTCCTTCGTGATCGGTTCGTGACCTGGTCATTACCTTTCAGGTCTCCACCACCGATGCCGAGCCCCGGGATCTGACCCCGGGGAGGAGAGGCCCCCAAACCTCTTGCGGTCTGGGCCGCGCATCCAGCGCCTGCCCCGGTACGCCGTCCCCAACGGCGGCCAGCGACCCCCGCCCACTCCTGGCGATCCAGCCAGGGGGCACTTCAGGCACTTTCCCAAGACTCCGGCCACCCCTGCCCACCGGTGTGCCCCGGAGCTGGTCCCGCCTGCCTGAACGGCCTCGCTCGGCCCCGCTATGACGACTTGGGTAAAGCGATTCATGAGTAAAGATCCCATTCAGCACGGCAGCGTCACGTCCTCCTACTTCTGGGACGACGGTTCCGGCATCAACGGCGACACGGGTGCTCCCGCATCCGGCAAGCCCATGCAGGAAGGCATGGCGGCCAGCCCCAGTTGGCCGCTCGGTACCAAGGGGTACGTCGAGTACAACGGCAAGACGGAAGACTTCTTCATCGGCGACCGGGGTCCCGGCGACCCCGCCGAGGGCTGCAACATCCTTCTTGACCTCGACGGCAAGACGTTCGCCAACCTGGTCGGGGGAAGCTGGGACGACTCCAGCTACACGGTCTCCGGCGGCCAGGGCCACATCGACGTGGACTACTACATCACCGAGTGGGGCGACGGCGCGGGAACCGAAGGCGCACCGCGGCCGATGAGCGGCTCCGAGGTCTGCGACGACGAGGCCGTCAAGCCCATCCCGGAGTCCAAGAAGTCCGACGGCGACGAGCAGCAGCAGAAGGAGTCCGAGCAGGCCTCCTCCAAGCAGGCGAGCGAGGACGAAGGCCAGCAGGCCGAAGAGTCCGCGCAGGCCGAGAGCAAGGAGCAGTCCGCTGGCGGCTCCGGCTCCCAGCAGGCCGACAGCGGGTCCGAGGACTCCCAGGGCGCGGCCGCTTCCGGCGGCGACGGCGACGACGGCGGCTCCGGCAACGGGCTGACCGCGGAGACCGCGACCAACGACGTCTCCGGCATCTCGCTGGCAGGCAACGACCTGCCCCTGGCCGCCGGAGTGCTGACCCTGGCCATCGTGCCGGCGCTGCTGGTCGCCCTGTTCTTCGCCCGCCGCGGCCGCGCAGCCGAGTACGCCGGCGGCCACCGCGCCCAGCCGCTGCTGAGCGCCGCGGGCATGCGCGAGACCGTGCAGAACGTCCGCGAGCGCATCCCCGGCTCCTGGAGCGAGGCGAAGTCGACCGCGGGCTCCTACTGGACGCGCGTTGCCGACTCCGTGCGTGAGCGCAGGTCCGGCGGCCGCACCGGCGAGTAACACCGCCGTTGTGCCGGCCCCGCGCCGGCCGTGTGCCGAATGAGGCCGCGCCCCCGTCCTATGCGGCGGGGGCGCGGCCTTTTGCATGTTGGCCTTTACCGGCCGGCGGCCACCTGCTAGCGGCTACCGGCCACCGATCCCGGCTACCGGCCGCCCGTGCACGCACCGCGGCGCGTCACGTGTCGCCGATGAGCAGGGACGGCCGCTCCACATAGTCGGCGAGCAACCGCAGGAACCCGCCCGCCTGGGCGCCGTCGCACACCCGGTGGTCGAAAGCCAGCGTCAGCTCGGTGACCGGGCGCACGGCGAGTTCGGCACCCAGTACCCAGGGCCGGTTGATGATGCGGCCCATGCCGGCAATGGCCGATTCGGGGTGGTTGATGACCGCGGCCGCACCGTCGACACCGAACACCCCGTAGTTGTTCACGGTGAACGTGCCGCCGCTGAGCTGCTCCGGCGCCAGCCCGCCCGCGCGGGCCTGCTCGGTGAGAGCGGCGATCCGGGCCGCCAGTTGCCGCGTGGTCAGCCCTTCGGCGCCGTGGACCACCGGCACCACCAGCCCGCGCGGGGTCTGCGCGGCAAAGCCGAGGTTGACCCCGGCGGGCCGGATCAGTTCCGCACGCTCGGGGTCGAACCGGGAGTTCAGCTCCGGGAAGCGGGCGAGCCCGAGCACGCAGAAGCGGGCGAGCAGTGCCAGCAGGCTCACCGGGCGTTCGGGGTCGGCGCCGTTCAGCGCAGTACGCAGGTCCAGCAGCCCCGTGGCGTCGGCGTCGACCCACACCGTTGCCTCGGGGATTTCCCGCCGGGAACGGGCCATGCGCTGGGCCATCGCGCGGTGCGGGCCCGACAGCGCGATCCGCTCGGCGGCTGCGGGCGGCTCGCCGGACGGCCCGGCCTGCGGCGGGGCCGTGCCGCCGTCGGCCGCGCCGCCGACCACTGCGGCTCCGCGGGCGTGCGGCACGAGCCGGTTGGCCGGTGCGGGTGCTGCCAAGACGGCCGCCTCGACATCGCGCCGCAGCACCAGTCCGCCTTCGCCGCTTCCGGCAAGGGCCGCGGCGTCGATGCCGTGCTCGCGCGCGATGCGGCGCACCAGCGGCGAGATCACCGGCGAACGGTTTCCCACCGCAGCGGGGCGCGGAGGAGGCGCCGCCGACGCCATTGTCCGCGGCACCTCCCCCGCGGCGTCCCGCCGCCGGCGGGACGGGCCTTCGGCGCGGGTGCCGGAGCCCACGAGCACGGAGCCGGAACCGCCCGCACCGCCCGTGCCGTCAGGACCGCCCGCGCCGCCCGCGCCGGTATCACCGTCCGCACCGCCGTCACCGCGGCCCGGACCGGCCGCCGCCGCAGCAGCCGCAGCCTCCGGCGCGGGGTCCGGGGCGCCGTCGGCGGTCCGCACGCTGAGCAAGGGGGAACCCACCGCAACGGTCTCGCCGACGGCGCCGTGCAGCGCGGCCACGGTCCCGCCGAAGGGGCAGGGCACCTGCACGGCCGTTTTGGCGGTCTCGACCTCGGCCACCGGCTGGTCCACCGCCACCGGATCGCCCGCCTGGACCAGCCACGCCACGATTTCGGCGTCGGCCAGTCCTTCACCCAGGTCGGGCAGTAGGAAACTGCGCACCGGCGCCGCACTCGCATCGCTCATGTCCGCACCTCCGCCTGCGGCTCCGCCACCGGGCCTGCTACCCGGTCGGCGCCGGGCACCCACGCGGACTCCCACTGCAGCCGGTCGATCGCCGCGAGGAGGCGGTCGGCGTCGGGCAGGTGGTGCTCCTCCAGGTGCGGCGGCGGATAGGGGATGTCCAGACCGCACACCCGCAGCACCGGGGCCTCCAGGTGGTGGAAGCACTGCTCTGTCACCCGGGCGGCCACCTCGCCGCCGTAGCCGCCGAATCCGGGTGCCTCGTGCACGACGACCGCGCGTCCGGTGCGGCGCACCGAGGCGGTCACCGTCTCGTCGTCGAACGGGGAGAGGCTGCGCAGGTCGACCACCTCGGCTTCGCGTCCGTCCTCGGCCGCTGCCTCGGCGGCCAGCAGCGCGGTGGCGACCGCCGGACCGTAGGCGATGATCGTCAGGTCGCGGCCCGCGCGCCGCACCACCGCCCGGTCCATCGGCGCGGTGCGCACCGGAAGTTCCACGTCCTCGCCGGACCAGTAGCGGCGCTTGGGCTCCAGGAACACCACCGGGTCGGGCGACTCCACGGCTTCGCGCAGCATGGAGTAGCCGTCGGCCGGCGTGGCGGGGCTGACCACCCGCAGTCCCGGGGTGTGCGTGTAGTAGGCCTCGGACGAGTCGCCGTGGTGCTCGACGGCGCCGATCCCGCCGCCGTAGGGGATACGGATGACCAGCGGCAGCTCAACGCGTCCGCGCGTGCGGTTGCGCAGCTTGGCGACATGCGAGACGACCTGCTCGAACGCCGGATAGGCGAACGCGTCGAACTGCATCTCCACCACCGGGCGGCACCCGTACATCGCCATGCCCACCGCGGTGCCGACGATCCCGGCTTCGGCCAGCGGCGAGTCGAAGCAGCGGTCATCGCCGAACTCGGTGCTGAGGCCGTCGGTCACGCGGAAGACCCCGCCCAGCGGTCCCACGTCCTCGCCGTAGACCAGCACGTCGGGGTCTGCGGCGAGTGCGTCGTGCAGCGCCCTGTTCAGCGCTTGGCCCAGGGTGTGGTGCGCCATGTCAGCGGCCCCCGTTCCGGTCGCGGGCGCGCTGGGCATCGGCGGCCTCGCGCACAGCGGCGCGCTGGCGGCGCAGCGCCGCCGTGGGTTCGGCGTAGACGTTGGCGA
Source organism: Streptomonospora sediminis (assembly GCF_054778995.1). NCBI lineage: Bacteria > Bacillati > Actinomycetota > Actinomycetes > Streptosporangiales > Nocardiopsidaceae > Streptomonospora > Streptomonospora sediminis. Next base: position 4,258 of record NZ_BAAGYZ010000039.1, on the reverse strand, counting down.
ACAGTTCGTCGCTGGAGCGCCGCGGCGGCTGGGCGTGGCGGGTGCGGACCGTTTCGGCAAGCTGCTCGGCGCGGGCGCCGAACTCGGCCATCGCGGCGTCGTCGACCACACCCTCGTGCCGCAGCAGCGCCTCCAACCTGGCCAGCGGGTCGCGGCTGCGCCAGTGCTCCACCTCCGCGTCGTCGCGGTAGCGCTGCGGGGAGTCGGAGTTGGTGTGGGGTTCCATGCGGTAGGTACGCGCCTCGATCAGGGCCGGGCCCCCGCCGGCGCGGGCCTCGGCCAGCGCCCGCGCGGTGACCGCGTGTACGGCCGCGGCGTCGTTGCCGTCGACGTGATAGCCGCGCATGCCGTAGCCCACGGCCTTGTGCGCCAGTGTCGGCGCCGCCGATTGCTTGTGCAGCGGCACGCTGATGGCCCACGCGTTGTTCTGGATCAGAAAGACGACCGGCGCGTTCCACACCGCGGCGAAGTTGTAGGCCTCGTGCGCGTCGCCTTCGCTGGTGGCGCCGTCGCCCATCAGCGCCAGCGCCGCGGTGTCGGCGCCCTTGCGGCGGGCGGCATAGGTCAGCCCGACCGCGTGCGAGGCGTTGGTGGCCAGCGGGGTGCACTGCGGTGCGCAGCGGTGGGCCCGGGGGTCGTAGCCGCAGTGCCAGTCGCCGCGCAGCAGGGTCAGCACCTCGGTGGGGTCCACGCCCCGGGTGACCAGCGAGACGCAGTCGCGGTAGGTGGGGAACAGCCAGTCGCGGTCGGCCAGCGCGAGTACGCCGCCGACCTGGCAGGCCTCCTGGCCGCGGCTGGAGGGGTAGACCGCCAGCCGGCCCTGTTTGGCCAGCGCGCCGGCTTGGGTGTCGAAGCGGCGGCCGATGACCATGGCGCGCAGCAGCGACACCAGTATGTCCGGTCCGGGCAGCTCGAAGCCGCCGCCGGCGGACTCCGCGGCCCGGCGGCCGTCGTGGTCGATGAGCCGGACGGGCTCCAACGAGGGCAGGGCGGGAGCCGCAACGGGTGGCGCGTCGCTGGTCGTCATGGTCCGAATATGCGGTTGATTACTGCATAATGTCCACAATGCGGCGCGAAATCTGGACGGATTGCTGCAAGGGCGGGGCGTATGCGCGGTTCCGTCTTGAAGTCCGGGTACCACACTCGTGTGAGGTGAGACACATGGCAGTCGCCCTGGACGACGTCGACCGCACCATCATCGGCCTGCTGCGGATGGACGGGCGCATGTCCATCCGCGCGGTGGCCGATCAGGCCCATATCTCCCGCGCCAACGCCTACGCCCGGCTCGACAAGCTGCGCGGGCAGGGGGTCATCCGCGGGTTCACCGCGGTGATCGACCACGAGAAGTACGGCATGGGACTGGCCGCCTATGTCTCGGTGCGCATTGAACAGCACTCCTGGGAGCGTTTCCGCGACTACCTGCGCGACATCCCCGAAGTCGACCACGCCGCACTGGTCTCGGGCGACGTCGACCTGCTGCTGCTGGTACGCGTGGCCGACGCGGCGGCGCTGCGCACCTTCGTGCTGGAGCGCCTCCAACGCATCCCGGAGGTCCGCAGTACCCAGACCATGTTCATCCTGGATGAGCCGGCCCTGCGCGGCACCTGAGGGCCCGAGCCCCGAGGGCCCGGGCCCCGATACGCCTTACGCGCGGTCGAGCGCGAAGATCTGCACCGGCCACTTGCCTGGATTGCCCCAGAACCGGACCACCAGGCGGCCGTCGTTGCGGAAGATGTCGGCCTTTTGGTGCTTGCCGCAGCCCGCGCCGCCGGCGATCGAGACCTTGACGCCGCCGCTTCCCCTGTTGCTGGTGCCGAACACCTGGAAGTTCCACGTGCAGAGGTTGTCGCCGGTCGTCAGGGCGGCGGTGCGGCCGCCCGCCTCGACGGTCATGGCGAAGTCGCGCGCCTTCCCGTTGGGGAAGGTGCCGCGGCTCACCCAGTGTCCCGCGAGCGGCCGGGTGAACGCCGGGCCGTCGCCGGACTGCTGCCCGGACGGGCCGGTGCTCGGCGTACCGGGCGAAGCCGAAGGTGAGGGCGAGGAAGACGTCTCGATCTCGGCTTGCGCGGAGTTCGCCGACGGGCTCGGCCGCTGGGTCGGTGACCGGCCGGGGCCGGGCGAGGCCGGCATCGGCGATCCCGCAGCCGCCGGGGAGCCGGCGGGTGCAACACTGTCGGCTGCGGGCGGGCCGCCGGAACCGAGCGACGCCCAGACCGCATAGCCGCCCGCCCCGATGGCCAGGAACAGTACGAGGGCGGCGCCGATCACGGCCAGGCGCTTGCCGCCCGAGCCTTTCCGCTCGCCGCCGGAGTCCTGCGGATCCCTGCCACTCACCGTCCCGTCCGAGCCCTCTTGCGCGCCGTAACCGTCCGCTGCGACCGGGGTGCGCCCGCTCGCGGCGCTGTGCGGGACCTGCGCGGCCGGATCCGCCGACTCGGCGGATCCGCGGCGCCCCAACAGCGTCATCAGCAAGTCGGCCGAGGTCGGGCGGGCCGCCGGGTCCTTCGCCAGGCATTGGGCGATGACCGCGCGCCAGGGCGCCTCGATTCCCGTCAGATCCGGCTCATCCGCCATGACCTTGTTGATCACTGCGGGGATGTTGCTTCCGGTGAACGGCGTGCGCCCCGTTGCCGCGAAGGTCATGACCGCGCCCCAGGAGAAGACGTCGGCGGCCGGGGTCGCCGGTTCGCCGCTGATCTGCTCGGGTGCCATGTAGCCGGGGGTGCCGAAGACCGACTGCGTCTGGGCGCCCGTCACATCGGAGGCGGCGGCCACGCCGAAGTCGATGACGCGCGGGCCTTGGGCGGCCAGCAGCACGTTGGCGGGTTTGAAGTCGCGGTGCACGATGCCCGCCTCGTGCACGGCCACCAGCGCGGTCGCGGTGGCCACGGCCAGCCGCTGCAGTTCGGTTCCCGAGTGCGGGCCGTGCTGTTCGACCTCTTCCTTGAGGGAGTGGCCGTCGACGTACTCGCTGACGATGTAGGGCTGTTCGACGTCGAAGGACGCGTCGAGTACCTGGGCGGTGCAGAACGATGCAACGCGCTGGGCCGCTGCGGCTTCGCGCTTGAACCGCCTGCGGAAACCGGGGTCGGTGGCCAGATCGGCGTTGAGCACTTTGATCGCGGCTTGGCCGCCGTCGGGTGCGGTGCCGAGGTAGACCACGCCTTGCCCGCCTTGGCCGAGCCGGCCGGTCAGCTCGTAACCGGCGAGACTTTCCGGATCCCCTGCTTGCAGTCGCCGGCTTCCCGGCATCCATGCCCCCTTTGGTGCACCGAATCCTGCCACTGCGTCGGCAAGTGGCAGTGAGCGGTTGAGTGCGGCCGCCCGGTGCGGTCCTGCGCCGCCGCCGGTGGTGCGCGCCCCCGCGACATGCGGGAGGGGCGGTGTGCCGGGCGATGCGGCCACGAAGCTGTCGCTGGCATAGAACTCCGGAAGGGGTGCCGGGGTTCCGGGAATCGCGCGGGCGTTATGCGATTGATGCCGGATTTGCCGTTATATCCGGGGTCGCCGCGGGGCAGGGCGGAGGGGGTCCAGGCCGGTGGTCACGATGCCGTCAGGGGCGGTCCAGCCAGAAGAAGTGCGACTTGAAGTTGCCCTCCTCGCCCCAGAGCATGACCACCAGTCGGCCGCCGTCGATCCAGAAGCCGCCGCCCTTATGCGGGCCGCAGCCGGCGCCGGTGGTCATCGAGCCGTCGAAACCGCCCTTGTTGTTGGTCCGGAACAGCTTGAACCGCCACGTGCACGCGTTGTCGGAGGTGGTGAGCGCCGCGGTCTGGCTGCCCTGCCGGATCACCACGGAATAGCCGCGGTCGGTCTGGTTGGGGAAGGTTCCCCGGCCCACCCAGCGTCCGGCGAACTTCTGGGAGAAGACCACCTTGTCGGTGCCGGACTGCTCGCCGCCACCGCTCTGGCTCGGTTGCTGGCTGGGCGGCCGGGGCGACTGCGAGGGTTCGACCTCCAGCTTGTCCTGGGCCCCGGCGGTGCCGGCCGGGTTCGACGGAGTGCCCGTTCCCGGGCTGGGCGAGCCGGGCCCCGAGGGCGGTGCGGCGGGTGCCACGGCCGAGGGATCGACGTCGCCGCCCGCCGCCGGCGGCGTGTCGGAGCTGCGCGCCGCCCAGACGGCATAACCGCCGGCGCCGACCACCAGCAGCAGCGCGAGCGCCGAACCGAGCACGGCCAGGCGCCTGCGTGCCGAACGCCCACCGCGGCGCCCGCCATCCGCGGCGCTGACCCCGCTCCGGCCGCCGTCCGGCGCGGC